>NZ_JABZFS010000078.1:0-13887 GCF_014237355.1 Desulfosporosinus sp. | reverse complement strand
TGAGTGACTGCCAGATTGGCTGGAGTAACGGATTTAACCTCTACAACCTTAGCTGGTATTTCCCCTTGCTCGCTTGTAATTGAATGATTTACTTCTAAAGGCTCCTTATTGATAATCTTTTGGGCCCATTGATAAGCATTAGCCCCCTGCAAATAGGGCGAGGTATCAATATCCCCTATCTGAGAACCCGTTGCCATCCTTTGTAAAGAAGGGACACTAGCTTGTCCGCCAATTAAAACAACTTTTTTGTCTAACTGGGCTTGCTTTAAGACTTCACTGGCCTGCACTGCTAACGTTTCAGTATGTGCCAGGATCCCTTGAACCTTGTCAGGATTTTTCTGTAAAAAGTCCACTAAGCTTGTCCTTGCAACCGATTCAGAACCTTGTGGGCTTGCAATGGTATGTACGGTAATTTTAGGATACTTACTAAGTAGGGCCCTATTCCCCGCTAAAAGTTCTTGTGATCCGCTTTCGTTAGGATCTCCCTGGAGAATAACTATCTGCCCTTCAGTAACTTTGTCTAGTAAGGTTTGAACCATAAGCTCTCCAGCTTTTTCTTGATCTGGAATAATGATTCCCTCGGGCTTTACTCCTGAAGGAAGGTGTGTAAGGGCTAAGATCGGTATCTTTTCCGACTGGGATTCTTGTAAGATACTGGGATCTCCCCCTTGGTAAATTAAGATCTTAGCGTCCTCCAATGGGGATTCCTTTTCGGATTTACTATCCATATACTTTACTTTTACGTCTTCTTTCTTCGCTAGATCTTCAATTCCTTTGGAAATAAGTAGTTTGTTAGGGTCATCCTGATTCAGAGAAACTGCAATAATCGTTTCTTCTTCTTGTTCCTTGGCAGAAGTTTTATTTTTATTTTTTCCTAAAAGGTCTTGTAGACCACATCCAGTTATGGTTAAACTAAGACATATAGGAAGAACGATAAATAAGAATCGCAATCTTTTTGACATATTAACACTCCTTTCGGGGGTTCTCGCAATTCTTTAATTTAGTTTTCCCTCACAGCCTTAAATAATGCAGTCAAAAAATTCTGACGGGTTTTCAATGTGTTTAGGAGGGATTCTATTTGAGTATTAAATTAGAGCATATTTTAAAACGCGTACAAGCTCTTCCTCCCTTGCCAACATCTGCCTTGCGTGTGATTGCCTTAACCAAAAATTCTGCTACAACAGTAAAAGAGCTGGAAATCGTCATTGCCCAAGATCCCGCACTCACTGCCGGCATCCTGCGTCAAGCGAACTCTGCATTTTATGGGTATGCCAGGCGAATCTCTTCCCTGCAGGAAGCGATTGTCATGCTTGGTTTTCATGTTATACAAGGATTAGCCATGGCATCTGCCGTGGCCCCTCTACTTAAGACTAATCTTTTAGGTTATGAAATTGAGCAAGAGGGCCTCTGGAAACATTCTATGCTAACCGCCATGACAGCCAAACGTTTATGCCATTATCGGAAACTTCCTTATGGAGATGTTGCCTTTACTGCAGGCTTACTCCATGATATTGGTAAACTGGTCATCTCTATTTATGTTGAAGAGGTAGGTAGTTTTCTTGTTAAAAAAGTAGAACAAGCTAAGCTTCCCTATGCTGAACTTGAGGAAAAAATCATAGGGTATAGCCATGCAACTGTCGGTGGCTTCTTAGCCAGAACTTGGTTTTTACCTGAAGATCTGGTTTCCGCGATTTCCTACCACCATAATCCATCACAAGCGCCAAGTTTTTTAGAACTCGCTAGTGTTGTTCATGTCGCTAATGGGCTTGCTAGTCTTCTCGGGATTGGCGGTGGTGTGGACAGTTTGTTAAATCCAATCCAGGCTGAAGCTCTCCACCGACTATCCCTCAAACAAGCCGATCTCGAACATTTAATGTCAGAACTTGGGGAAATTCTAGTAGATCCCAGCATATTCAGTTAATGCTTAAGCTCGTATCAGCCTTTAGTATGTAAATCACATAAAATCTGATTGATTAATGTTTCTCTATGGCTATCGACCTGGTCAAAATTCACAGATTGCATATAAATTCCCTTCAGTTGAGACCTATAGGTTTGCCAAGACGCTAAGGTCTCTTTTACGGTTTCACTTAATGGACGATCTAACCCTTGTTCATGTAAATTTTCCGGGTTACCTTGCCAAATCGCCAAACGCCGCTCAGGAAAAGCAATTCCGATCACTTCATCTGGATTGAGCGGATGCAAAACGATCTCAATTAATTGCCCTAATTGCTGAGCTTCACGCAAAACCCAATCCAAGGCGTCTAAAGTTTCATCCCCTTCTAGACGAATCTGATCGAAGTCTGTTAGGAAATGAGGCGCAAGGTTCAACCATCCCTCAGCGGTTAAACCGTGTAAGAAAAACGGATTTATGACACTTTTTTGTAGTAACTTTAGTGCATTTTCTGCCAATGGCCAAGGGCCAGAGTTCTCTTTTTTTACTTTTAGCTGAGCTGAATTCCCCAGAATCCAAGACATGTTTTCTTTCTGTATGGGTATCTTTGTGGTCCTAGCACTTAACACAGACCCCAGTTCTGAAGCAAGCTCATCCTCCAAGGTAATTTGCAGCTCCTGAAGCTTCTTCTCGATCTCGATTATTGTGGAACGATGCTTCTCTAATTTTAATTCCTGGCAGAACAGGCTAAAGTCAGTGAATTTCTCAACAACACCCGGAGCTTGCCAACGAAGTGGAGATACCTCCATAGCATCTAGCATAGCTAATCCCATCTGAGGTATGATAAAACCAGCCATTGAATTTGGATCCCGTACCGACCGTAGAAAGTCAATATCGTATCCCCGATCCAGCAATTCTAAGCCAATAACCTTTATTAACGTTGATTTACCTGTTCCTGGACCCCCTAATAAAACATAAGCTCGTTTCCAACTTGGCATCATGTTTGGCAATAACGATATGTATCCCCTGGTGGTCAGTCCTTCGGCAAAGTAATGTCGCACCCCATTCTTATTTCTCATGCTTGTTACCCCCGTCGTTTTTTTCGTCAGCGTAGTCTATGCAACAAGGCCTACGACGGTCACAAAATCGTGGTTCAATGTCTCCCTGCAATTTCTGGGAAGTAAGAAAAACGCTACGCGTCTTTTGAAACAGGGGGACAGGTATGAAACAGTGTACCTGTCCCCCTGTTTCAAGTTATACTTTCTGACAGTTAAAAAAAGCCCGTAAGAAAACATTTTAGTTTCTTACGGCCTTTTTCGTAAATAATTGAATCAAAAGATAGGGTTCACCCTGAGGCGCGGAAGTACGCACCCAAGTTTCGATGTTCAGCTTTAGCTGAACCAAGCTGAACTAGTTCACTTGAGTTTTCCTTGCAGGGTTTGCAGTGCTTTTTTGAGCTGGGGATCAAAGTTTTGGTCTTGAGGAGTGATGGTAGCTTGATGCCCCTTAGGAAGTTCCACCAAAATATCTGGTTCGATCCCTTTTTTATGAATATCTAACTTATTAGGGGTCAAATACTTGGCCGTGGTTAATTTGACACTGGTTCCTCCGTCTAAGGGAAAGATTGTCTGTACAATCCCTTTTCCAAAGGTTTTTACTCCCACTAAACTTGCCGTTCCTTTGTCCTTGATTGCTCCAGCAACTATTTCCGCAGCTGAAGCACTTTCCTCGTTTACAAGTACAACCATCGGCATTCCTAGATAGGTCCCTGTAGCCATCTTTGTATCAACATTCCCTTGCTTATCAACTATGTAGACAACTGGACCCTCGGGAATAAAGTAGCTGGCAACTTGCACAGCTGCATTAAGCTCTCCGCCATGGTTATACCTCATATCTAGGATAAGTCCTTTGAACGATTTAATATCCATGGTGTTAAATGTGTCTTTAAGTTCAGTGCCTGTATCAGAGCCAAACTGAGTAATACTGATATAGGCTATGTCAGGATGACCTGGCAATGCTTGGCCGTCAACGGTAGGAACAGTTATGTTCTCTCTTGTTAGGCTCACCGTGAAGGTCTTATTAGTACTTGCCCTGTACAGATCCAAATTGACTTTCGTTCCAGGCTCTCCGCGCATCAGCCCCACTGCCTTATCTTGGTCCATACCTGCAGTATCTGCATCGTTAATCTTACTGACGACATCCCCGGATTGAATTCCGGCCTTACTGGCTGGTGAATTTTTTATAGGGCGCAACACAACGAGCTTTTTAGGATCTTTGAGACTCAAAACAATCCCTATCCCGCCAAATTTCCCTTCGAGAATCTCAAAGAGTTCTTGGTTTTCCTGAGCATTCATATACGTGGAGTATGGATCTCCTAAGATTTCTACAATACCTTTTGTCGCACCTTCCACTAGCTGAACCGTCGATACATTTTCTAAATAGTCGTTGCGGATAAGTTGAACGACATGCACTAACCGACCTACGTTATTGACGTTAGCAATTACAACCCCACTTACCAAAGTGGTTACCAGAACGGAAAAAATCAGAAAGATGACTCCGACATGTTTAATTATTCGTTTCATGTTCCACTCTTGCAATCCATAAACCCCTTCCCTTTCTTGCACTAGCCAGAGAATACAGCTTTCTAAAGAAAAGTTCAACTAGGCGACCTACCGCACGCACGACTCAAACAGGACGTTCGAGATTAAGGTACAATGACGGCCAAGTGTCGAACCTAGTTTTCTTTAGACTTGCTCTATTATATGCTTATCCTCGTCTAGAAATACTGCTAATCCATTAGTTTGGGAAATACTGTATAGGGTCTGTAGGGTTTCCACCCACCCGAACTTCAAAATGCAAGTGGGCTCCTGTACTCCACCCGGTTGAGCCGACCGCTCCAATCACTTGATTGGCGTTTACGGCTTGCCCTTCGCTGACATCTAAACGGGACTGATGTCCGTAGAGCGTCGATATCCCACTACCATGGTCGATAATCGTCATATTACCATAGGCAGTATTCCAACCTGCCATAATGACAACTCCTGCCCCAGCGGCATGAAGTTTCGTTCCTGTTGGAGCAACAACATCCGTTCCTGTGTGCATACTCCGTTTTTTCGTAATAG
This sequence comes from Desulfosporosinus sp., assembly GCF_014237355.1. NCBI lineage: Bacteria > Bacillati > Bacillota > Clostridia > Eubacteriales > Desulfitobacteriaceae > Desulfosporosinus > Desulfosporosinus sp. Next base: position 8,874 of record NZ_JABZFS010000078.1, on the reverse strand, counting down.
GATGAGTCCGCCAGCCAAAGGGACTGCTAATCGAATAATAACCAGGGACAGGCCATGTGGAAACCGTACCATTTCCAGCCTTTGTTCCTTTTCCTGACTGTGCAGCCTGCAATTTACGAATTTTCTCCGTCAGAGCTTTCGACTCAACTTCCAGTCGATCAACCTCATCAAAAGCAGCTTTCTGGGCCTTTAGATTCTGATCTAAGGCTACACGCTGTTCTGATTTCTTTTTATCTAGATCCGCGCTGACTGAAGCAGCTTGTGCTTTAATCTCTGCAGCTTGGTCCCTTTTGACCTGCAATTCACCCTTTTTTCTGGTTATCTGTTCTTTTTGAGATTCAATATCCGCTAGTAACTGGCGATCATTGTCTACTAATTTTGAAAAGTACTCCATTCGAGTAATGAAATCGCTGAGGTCTGAAGACTGGAAGAGCAGTTCTAAATGACTAACCTGTCCACTTTCATAAATTCCTCTTGCTCTTTTTCCTAGGGCTAATCGACGATCATTAAGTTCCTCTTCCTTTTGCTCCAGTTCTTTTTGGGCTAAGGTCACTTGGTTCTGTGCTTGTACAAAGGCGACCTTCTTTTGATCCAAAATCGTTTGGGCTGTGGCAATTTGAGTTTCTAATTGATTTAGTTTAGCCTTCATGGTATCAGTAGTATAAGTTAGCTTGTTCAGCTTTCCGTGAGCCTGATCTTTTTGATTTTGAATCTCTTTCTGCTGCTGTAGGCTATCTCCTAGTTGATCAGCCCGGGAAGGCAACGCCGGCGTGCTAAGCAAGAGGAGACTAACGACAAGAGTTGATATGACTTTCTTCCCGAACAAAAGGTTCCACCGTCCTTTAAAGAAATATGTCTTATCCTTTTAAACACAAAGTGTATGTAGGTTACTCAAAAACTAAACCAGCGTAGGATGCAAGCTGAGAACCATCCCTAACCTGGGTAGGCCAAGAACTCTCTCAACTTACATACAGTTCCCTAAGTCCGAAGAAATTTCTGCAAAGAAAATCCGCTGCCTAAAGCACCCATCGCCATGCCAGCTAGTAATAGACCTACTGAGACCTGACGAAAGAGGAATTCATTTTGAACAACAGGTAAGAACGTTAACGATGATTGAACGTACATAGTTAAGGAATTATAACCCAATCCAACAATGAGTGCTGCTAATGCTCCTCCGACAAGACCTAAAGCCATCCCCTCAATGAGAAAAGGCCAACGAATAAAACTATTACTTGCACCAACTAATTTCATAATTTGAATTTCCCGCCTGCGAGAAAAGACGTTCATCTTGACATTAATGGAAATAAGTACAATCGCTGCAACTCCGAAGGCAGCAACAACGCCAAAGCCAATCCATCTCAACCATTGGGTAAACTTTAGAAGTTGATCCACAAATCCTTGTCCATAACGAACTTTATCTACTCCCGGAAGAGCCCCAACGGATTTAGCTAAAGCTATGACGTTCTGTGGATCTATCGCTTTGACCGTTAATTTATCTGGAAAAGGGTTAGTCCCCCCCAGATCAGCCAGTATATTTTTTTGCTCTCCTCCCATTGTTTTACCAAAATCCTCGAGGGCTTGTTCCTTGGTTACCAAGGTCACTGAGTCTACTCCCTGCATTTGCTCGATCTGAATTTTTAAGGCTTGTACTTCTTCTGGGGTTGCGCTGATTTGCACAAATGTTGCAATCTCCAGCTCAGATTCAAAGGATTTTGCCATGTTAGAGGCGTTGGCTAAGAAAAAAACTGAGTAACCTAAGATGACTAGAGAGACCATAACCGTAATGACAGAGGCAATACTAAGCCAAGGATTACGTCTCATTGAGTTTATTGTTTCACGAAGAATATAACCGGAGGAATCAAGCATCATAGCCGTAACCTCCTTTTTCTTCGTCCCGGGCAACTCGGCCATTCTCAATAGCAATGACTCTTTTTTGCATTTTATTAACAATCGCCTTGGCATGAGTAGCCATAACGATAGTTGTTCCCCGCTTGTTGATATTGTACAGTAAGTCCATAATATCCCATGCAGTTTCCGGGTCAAGATTCCCGGTGGGTTCATCAGCTACTAACAAAGCCGGATTATTGATAATCGCTCTGGCTACGCAGACCCGTTGTTGTTCACCGCCAGATAGTTCATGGGGATAGGCATTTTCTTTGGCTTTAAGTCCAACAAGATCTATGGTCGCCAGTGTACGGATTCTGACCTCACGCTTAGCCACTCCAATGACTTCTAGGGCAAAGGCTACGTTTTCAAAAACCGTTTTATTTGGCAGCAACTTGAAGTCTTGAAATATAACTCCAATGCTTCTTCTTAAATAGGGTACTTCCCGCTCTCTCATCCGCACTAGATTTCTACTATTGATTTGTACCTGTCCACGTGTCGGTTTTTCTTCTCGATATAATAATTTAATTAACGTCGATTTACCTGCTCCACTAGGCCCGACCAGAAAAACAAAATCCCCTTTGCCAATTTTCAAATTGACATCGACAAGGGCTCTGGCACCATTCGGATAAATCTTGGACACGTTTGTCAATTGAATCATACTGTCCTCCTTGATTTTCGTAGCCACGCCCTTTTGTTAAGCACAAAGTATAACTAGTTGTTATATTATTTCTGAAGCATAACTAATGTTTTATTCGACACTAGCCGTGGATTTCCTGTCTATATATCTAAACAATCGTATGTTTTGCTTGGTTCTGTCATATTTTATACTCACTACTGTGAGGTGGATTATCTTAATCATGGAAAACACTTTCCGGAGGCATTAAGAAAAACGCTACGCGTCTTTTTACTTTACATGTCTTTGCTATGAAAGCAACTCAAGGGCTATGTCATCCTGAAGGAGGTACGACTGAAGGATCTAGATCCTTCGCTGCGCTCAGGATGACATGAGTGAAAGAGGACTCTAAAGTTTGTACTTTCTGACAGTATAAAAAGACCAGCACCCACTTAGGATGCTAGTCTCTTTTAAAATCTTCGATGTAATTTACCCTTGTTTTTTAGCAAGGACCTCATGAACTGCTTTAACTAATTCGAGTTTGGTTAACCCATATTTTTCAAGCAATTCAGTGGGCTTCCCAGATTCTCCAAAGGTATCTTTGAGACCAACGCGAACCATAGGCGTTGGCTGTCTTTCGGCAAGAACTTCCGCGATTGCGCTTCCTAGTCCGCCAATAACGTTGTGTTCCTCTGCGGTAACGACCGCTTTCGTGGCTTTTGCAATCCTTACGATTGTCTCTTCATCCAATGGCTTTACAGAAGCCACATTGACTACGCTCACGTTTATTCCTTCGGCTGCTAGATCATCAGCCGCTTCCATAGCCATAGAAACCATAAGACCATTAGCCATAATAGCCACATCTGTTCCTTCTTTGAGGATGTTTGCCTTTCCAATCTCAAAGCTGTAATCCTCTCCGAAGAGCAATGGAACATCCAGACGACCCATTCGAATGTAAACTGGACCATAATAGTTAGCAGCGGCGAAGATTGCTTGGCGTGTTTCCTCCCCATCGGCGGGAACTAAAACAACCATGTTGGGAACAGCACGCATAATTGCCACATCTTCGATGGCCTGATGGGATCCGCCGTCCTCTCCAACAGAAATTCCTGAGTGAGTAGCTGCAATTTTTACATTGAGCTTGGGATAAGCAATGGAGTTACGAATTTGCTCAAAGGCCCGTCCAACTGCAAAAATTGCAAAGGTACTTGCGAATGGAATTTTGCCTGCTGCCGCTAGTCCTGCAGCCGTCCCAAGCAGGTTCGCCTCGGCAATCCCCATATTAAAGAACCGTTCGGGGTATTTTTTACCAAAATCAGCGGTCTTGGTCGACTTTGATAAATCAGCATCTAAAACTACTACATTAGGATTTTCAGCCCCTAAACTTAAGAGAGCCTTGCCATATGCCTCACGTGTCGCTTGTTTATCAGCCAAGGTTTTCCGCCTCCTCTCGTAATTCTTTCAGGGCTTGTTCGCCTTGTTCAACTGAAGGCGCATTCCCATGCCAACCGGCTTGGTCTTCCATGAAGGAAATCCCTTTACCTTTCACGGTCTTCGCGATGATCATAGTCGGTCGTCCTTTGACAGTTTTTGCTTCAGCAAAGGCTTCCAACAAAGCATCAATATCGTGCCCGTCCACTTCAATCACATGCCAGCAAAATGCCTGCCATTTCTGAGCAAGGGGAGCGGAGCTCATAACACTGTCAGTCTTTCCATCTATCTGCAAGCCATTATAATCTATTATAGCTGTGAGATTATCAAGCTTATAATGAGCTGCAGCCATAGCTGCTTCCCAAACTTGCCCTTCTGCCATTTCACCATCGCCCAATAGGGCAAATACACGGTAATCTTTGCCATCCAACTTACTTGCTAAAGCCATTCCATTGGCTGCCGATAGCCCTTGCCCTAAGGAACCTGTAGACATGTCCACACCGGGTGTCTTTTTCATGTCTGGATGTCCTTGCAGCATATGGCCCGTATGGCGAAGCCCTTTTAGCTCTTCTTTTGGGAAATAGCCCTTCTCTGCCAAAGCGGCATACAGGACGGGGGCAGCATGCCCTTTAGAAAGAACAAAGCGGTCCCGATCCGCCCACTTCGGATCCTGGGGATTGACTCGCATTTCGTTGAAGAATAAGGTTGTTACGATATCAGCTGCGGATAAGCTTCCACCGGGATGCCCTGATTTAGCGGAAACAAGCATAGATATAATGTCTTGACGAATAACATTTGCCACTCGCTTTAGTTCAATTGTAGTCACGCGATATCCTCCTTTGTACATCTAAAACTTCTTACCGTTACTTCGGCTGTTTAATAAGTCGCCAGTTCACTGTACCGTTTTAGTCTTCTGAAGAAACGCAGCAATGAAGTCATCAATCTCTCCATCCATTACTGCTGAGACATTCCCAGTTTCCACATTGGTACGATGGTCTTTAACTAAACTATAAGGGTGGAATACATAAGAACGAATCTGGCTCCCCCAGGCAATTTCCTGCTGCTCCCCTCGAATTTCCGAAATCTCAGCTTCTTGCTCTTTACGTTTAAGCTCTAGGAGCTTAGCCTGTAAAACGCGCATGGCCGCGACTTTGTTTTGGGTCTGGGAGCGTTCACTCTGGCACTGCACTACGATTCCTGAAGGCAAGTGTGTGATCCGAATTGCAGAATCTGTTTTGTTAACGTGTTGTCCTCCAGCTCCACCGGAGCGATAGGTATCTATTCTTAAATCTTCACTATCAATGGGTATCTCCTCGTTATCCTCAGCCACTTCCGGAATAACATCGACGGATGCGAAGGATGTATGTCGTCGTCCTGATGCATCAAAGGGAGAAATCCGAACTAATCGATGCACTCCTTTTTCGGACTTTGCATATCCGTAGGCGTTTTCTCCGGTAAAGGACAGGGTTGCGCTTTTAATGCCTGCTTCTTCACCATGTAAAAAGTCTAAGGTTTCTACTTTATATCCATGACGTTCTCCCCATCGAATGTAGAGTCGATAGAGCATCTGTACCCAGTCTTGTGCTTCTGTCCCCCCTGCTCCTGCATGAAGGGTCATGATGGCATTGTTTCGATCGTACTGCCCGGAAAGCAGTAACTCCAGTTCCAAGCTTTCAAACGTTTGATAAAGGGCCTTTACTCCTTGTTCTATCTCAGGTTCTAGGCTCACATCGTCTTCCTCTATAGCTAATTGCCATAGAGTCGCCGTCTCCTCAAGTTCCTGCTCTAACTCTTCATACATTTTCACTTTACCTTGATGCAAGGAAAGCTCCTGCATGATTTTTTGAGCATTAACCGGGTCATCCCATAAATCTGGTCTATGAAACTCGGTTTCTAAGGCACTAATCTTATCAATGCGCTTAGCGACGTCAAAGAGAAACCCTCAAATCTGCCAAAGACAATGCTAATGTTTCTAGTTCCTTTTTCCAATCAGAAAGCATTTATTTTTCACCCTTTCCAAATACATTCTGCTTTCTTTATTACAAAGCCCTTACTCTTCTAAACTCCGTCTATTTGACTTATGAGCGTTGTTTGTTCTTTGCCCCACAGCATTTTTTATATTTCATTCCACTTCCACAGGGGCAAAGATCATTTCGTCCTATTTGGTCCCCTGTGTGAATTGGTTTACTGGGTTCTCCTTCATAGCGGTTTTCCGTTACGTTACGAGGCTGCTCAGCAACCTCTTCTCGAACCTGAGGTGTAACCCTCATGACATATCGGATAATATCGTCCTGAATAGAGTCAATCATCGCTTGGAACATTTCATACCCTTCACGCTTATATTCTACGAGGGGATTTTTTTGCCCGTAGGCACGTAAGCCAATTCCTTCGCGCAACATATCCATCGCGTCAAGATGATCCATCCATTTGCTATCGACAACTTGAAGCATTACTGCGCGCTCAATTTCTCGCATTAGATCAGCCCCAAATAACTCCTCGCGGCTCTTGTAAAGCTCTTTTGCTTTATCAATCAGCATTTCTTCAATTTCTTCAGCCGAAAGATCTGCTAATTCTTCGGGTGACAAATGGATTCCAGGCAGAAAAAAGCCTTCTACATAATCCGCTAAGCTAGTCAAATCCCACTCTTCTGGGAATTTGCTTTCTCCACTAAACATAGCGATACTGTTAGTAACTGCTTTTTCCAACATGTCCATGATATTGTCATGGAGGTTTTCTCCCATGAGCACGGCACGACGCTGGCCATAAATCACCTCACGTTGCTGATTCATGACATCATCATAATCAAGAACGTGTTTACGAATATCAAAGTTGCGGTTCTCAACACGACGTTGAGCTGTTTCAATTGAGCGAGAGATCATTTTAGATGTAATAGGTATGGAGTCATCCATTCCTAATTTGTCCATGATGCCCATAATATTATCCGCTCCAAATAGGCGCATCAAGTCATCTTCTAACGAAATAAAGAACTGAGTTGATCCAGGGTCACCTTGACGCCCTGCCCGACCACGCAATTGGTTATCAATTCGCCTGGATTCATGTCGTTCTGTACCGATAATATGCAAACCACCTAGTGCTGCTACACCTTCACCTAGGATAATATCCGTTCCACGACCTGCCATGTTTGTGGCAATCGTAACCATACTCTGCTGACCAGCTTGAGCCACGATTTGAGCCTCTTTTTCATGGAATTTAGCATTTAGGACTTGGTGCGGAACTCCTCGCCTTTCTAACATGCTGCTTAAGTGCTCAGATTTTTCAACAGAGACGGTTCCTACTAGAAGTGGTTGTCCCTTGGTATGCCTTTCAATAACGCTCTCGACAACCGCTAAGAACTTGCCTTCCTCGGTCCGATAAATAACATCTGGTTCGTCCTTACGCAACAAAGGTTTGTTCGTTGGAATTTCTACAACATCCAATTTGTAAATTTTACGAAATTCCGGTTCCTCCGTCATAGCTGTTCCGGTCATACCCGAGAGTTTTTCATACATTCTAAAGTAGTTTTGGAAGGTGATGGTGGCTAGTGTTTGGGATTCTTTTTCAATCTTTACGCCCTCTTTGGCTTCAATGGCTTGGTGTAATCCTTCACTGTAGCGGCGTCCAAACATCAGACGTCCGGTGAACTCGTCAACAATGATTACTTCTCCGTCTTTAACTACGTAGTCCCGATCTCGTTTGAAGAGAGTTTGGGCTTTCAGGGCTTGATTCACATGATGTGCTAACTCAGTATGAATATCTTCATAAAGGTTGTCGACTCCTAACATGCTCTCTACTCGGCTAACACCTTTTTCCGTAAGGGTGACGACGCGCTCTTTTTCAATAACTTTAAAATCTTCTTCAGGTTTCAGGCGTGGAATAATCATAGCTACCCTAAAATATAACTCTGTTGGCTTGTCCGCTTCACCAGAGATAATCAGTGGTGTTCGTGCTTCGTCGACGAGAATCGAGTCTACTTCGTCCACAATAGCATAGTTTAGTGAACGTTGAACTAAAGCTTCAGGCCTAGTAACCATATTATCCCTGAGATAGTCAAATCCGAATTCATTATTCGTACCATAGGTAATATCTGCTGCATAACTGCTTCGGCGCTCCTCATAGTTTAAGCCATGAACAATCAAGCCAACTGATAAACCAAGGAACTGGTGAATCCGTCCCATCCATTCACTGTCACGCCGAGCTAAGTAATCATTGACAGTAATTACATGAACTCCTTTTCCAGTTAAAGCATTCAAATAGGCCGGCAGAGTAGCCACAAGGGTTTTTCCTTCCCCTGTCCGCATCTCAGCAATCCGGCCGTCATGGAGTACCATTCCCCCAATTAACTGTACATCATAATGTCGTTGTTCAATCACCCTTCGACCAGCCTCTCGGACAACGGCAAAGGCCTCTGGTAACAGGCTATCCAAACTCTCTCCTCGCTCTAAGCGCCCTCGGAATTCATCAGTCTTACCACGCAATTCGTCATCGCTCAAGGCTTGGATTGTCGGTTCAAAGCTATTAATTACTGCAACGCGTTTTCTGTATTTTCGAATTTCGCGTGCATTATCATCGAAAAAATCTAAAAAACCCATTATGTCCACCTTTCTCAATCTTATATATTCATTAATTCTAACATCCTTAAGATACGACTGCAACCAAGCATAGCGATTTACTCACTGGATATTATCCTGTGTATGTATGGAATGTCGGTAATACTATACAACTTCCTGATCATTTAAACTTAACTAGCGCTTAGACAACCTTTCAAGGAGATTGCAATAGCTGGATCGAATGGCCATAGGATTGATAAACATCCCTTGCAGCATAGTCAAGAGGGGCCGTTCAATATAAATATGTACACTACTAGTTTAAAAATAAGTTTAGGTTAATGTCATCCTGAGCGATAGCGAAGGATCTAGATCCTTCGCTATCGCTCAGGATGACAT
>NZ_JABZFS010000084.1:0-3290 GCF_014237355.1 Desulfosporosinus sp. | reverse complement strand
AACAAAGGTGAATACTAATACCTTGTATTGTTTATACTTTTTAACTTTGTTGCGGAAAATAGCCGTAATTAACTACGGCTATTAGGCCGTCTAATCTATGTTGGACAGACCTGCTGGAATCAGGGGAAGCAACTAAGAAAATATTTACCAACAGGATAAATTCCAGTGGAAGCGACTATCCAGATGATATTTTTGTTAGGATATGCGTACTATAATCAGATGCATAGATTGCCTGGCCATATTCGAAAAGCCGCCCACTGCATCATGGTCTGCCGCACCGCCGTTTTGGGAGGTCATACACAGGCATGTCCCGATGGTCATTACAAGCGTCACTGGTATAATTCCTGTAAACACCGCATGTGTCCACTGTGCGCCTTCACCCAGATTGAAAGATGGCTTGCCAGACAGAAAGCCCGCATTTTGAATACCAATCATTTCCACGTTATTTTTACCATACCAAGCGAGTTCCATGAGTTGTGGCGTCTTAATACAAAGGTAATGACTCAGATTCTGTTTAAAACAGCTACCGAGACCCTCTTTCAATTGCTCGATGATGATAAATACCTTGGCGCTCGTCCCGGGATTATCGCATCGCTTCACACCTGGACTAAAACGCTGGCTCTTCATCCGCACCTTCACTGCCTGATTACCGGCGGAGGCCTACTGGCAGGCAAATGGATCAAAGCATCACAGAGTTATTTACTCCCCTTTCAAGTTGTGCGAAACAAGTTTAGGGGCAAGTTCATTGCTTATATTCGAAAGGCATTGCGTAAAGGAGAGCTGGTTCTGCCTGATGGGATGCGTTCTCAGCAATTAGAGAACCTGCTCAACAAACTGGGCCGCAAGAAATGGAACGTGTATCTGAAAGAGACATATTCTCACGGCAATGGAGTATTGATCTACCTGGCGCGCTACCTTCGAGGCGGGCCCATATCCAACAAGCGGATATTCTCAATTAAAGATGGCAAAGTAACCTTTAATTACGGCCGCGAAAAGGTTGAGCTTATGACCCTGCCAATCATCGAGTTTATCGGCAGATATTTACAGCATGTGCCGATCTCAGGTTCTATCCGAGTTCGTTCTTATGGATTGTACCATCACAGCCATAAAGAAGAACTTGCGCTATGTCGAGAGCTTTTTGGTCAACTGCCGATAGAAGAGCCCGAGTTTTTAGACTGGCAAAAGATTTGCGAAGAACAAGTTAGACTGGCAAAAGATTTGCGAAGAACAAGGCGAAAGACACCCTGAATGTTGTCCTGTCTGCGGCAAACGTCTGATAGTTCTTAGAGTCATTCCGGGCCGGAAACGTTCAAAAGACCCGGGTTTACCAGATTGGCAGGATAAACCCTTGCCTCTTGCAGCATAAAGATTTATCATATATATGAATGCTATAAATTTCTCTGCAGCAGACTGTAGAGAACTGGAGACTAAAAGAGATTAACGAAAGGCTTTCTGAAAATTTGTAACAATCATGCCTAAATCATTTCAAAAGAGAGTTAAGAGTCAATCGAATGTATCTTATAGACCGTGGATTGCGTCTATTTTACCGGTTAAATCGATAATTCAAAAAAGAAGCTATTCTACAATCTCCATAGCGCAGTATGAGCAGAATACGACTTCAATTGCAAAAGACCCGCAGCTCTGTCCAACAAGCCGTTGAACCAGACAACTGGTATCAGGAGCATTTAAGTCTTTCAGAGGATAAATCAAGTTCTGTAAAGGTTAAGAGAGTTTTTCGCTTTTGACCCGTTGCAGGTTAACTAAAACGTTAGTGTCAAAATAAATGACAGAATATTTAATCCCAAATGATTTATTGAATCGCCTTATTGATATCGGCGTATGTGAGTCCTTTCATGAATTGAAGGAAAGATTAAAACCAGAAGAAATACGGCATCATAAACAAATGATGATTCAAAGCTGGCAATTCTGGTATCCAATTGCGGAAAGACTTACTCAAGACAATCTTAAGGCATTAATCAAAGCTCTGACAGTAGCAGAATCATCTCTCGACGGCTGGCAGGGCGGTAGCGTCTCTGCGGTAATTTGGTTGTTCAACAAGTATTCCCCTTCCGACCCAGAAAATAAAGATAATTTAACAGACTGGATACTTCGCCATACGGACAATTATTATGTGCCGTTCAGTAACTACGGCGCAAAAACATTAAAAGAATATTATGAACTTCGCTCTGCCTACATGAACAAAAAGCGCGAAACTCAAATCAAAGAAGAAGAGCGCCATCAAGATGCAGTGCGGCGGCGTGCTATGACCGCAACGCAAAACATCTTTGCCTCAATTACACGTGGCGATATAAAGGCGGTGAAAGCCTTAATACAAAAGGGAGCTGATCTTACAGCTTGTAATTCCGAAGGCTTGACGCCTTTGCAATGGGCTGAGAAGTGTGGCGGGGGAGATATTGTAAATATCTTAAGACAACCCTAACAAATAAATCCGGCGGACGGCGAGAACGCCGCTGCTGATTTCATTAGGGAGCATGAAAACAAATGTCAGATACCAGCACATTAAATGATGTAGCAACAGGCATTGGAATCGTATTCGGTTTTTCAGGATTCATATTAGGTTTAGTCTCGCATTTTAGAGACAGAGCAAAAGTAACTGTTGAAATACAGTGGGATATGAGTATCACAGATAATTCGGCATATGACCCAAATAAACAATGGGGTGTAGTGCGTGTTTCGAATGTTGGAAGAAAACCTATATACATCAGTCATGTAGCATTGAAATTACCTAAAGGATATGACCATACTCATTTGGTTTTAATGGAAGGTGTAGCAGGTCAAAAGCTTAATGAGGGAGACCCAGCCCAAGTTTACATTGTGGATCAGGAAGGATTGGAACAGTACTTTAAGAATTGGAGAAAAATAACTGTGCAAGTAAACGATACAACAGGAAAAGTATGGCGTTCTAAAAAACTTAAAAGAAACGAGAAACCATCTTGGGCGAACTATCTAAAAATAAAGGCAAAAATAATACCTACTAAAACCATGAGAAACAGCAATGCCAAAAATTAAAAACATAAAAACAGTTCTTTTCATTATCTTCATCATAACCTTTATAGTATTGGTTACAAATGGATATGCAGGAGACCATTGGGGTGAATATTTAAACGATCAAGCACCAAGTGAGTATATAGAAGCAACTGGGTGGCGAAAGATTGTTGGAAATATTATGTTATTTGCCGTATTATTTTATATGGGGCGCCAGATATGGAAAAGCTGGAGAAAGTAAAATCGCAATACAAAGCAACTAAGGTCATTACATATGTCAGATA
>NZ_JABZFS010000076.1:0-321756 GCF_014237355.1 Desulfosporosinus sp. | reverse complement strand
GCTAAACATTCTTAGCGGGTTTTTCTCATGATAAGGACCTCAAATTAACGTTATCTTCCACCACAACAACAATATTCCTGCCGCTCCCTTTTGCTTTGTACAGAGCCTTATCAACCCGATCCATCATCAAATGCTCATCATCCTGACTAGAGAACGATGTGACGCCAAAGCTACAGGTTAGCGCCATGCCGTTCCTCATTGACTCATTATAAATTGATTTTCTTAACCTTTCTGCGAGGGCAGAGGCCTCTTGACAATTTGTTTCAGGTAAAAGAATCACAAACTCCTCACCACCCCAGCGAGCAAAGACATCTACTTCCCTAACTGATTGTTTTACAAGATTGGCTACTTTGATAAGAACCATATCTCCGAAAATATGTCCATTTTCATCGTTAAACTGCTTGAAGTGGTCTATATCAAACATGATGACGGAAAGAGAATTCCCATATCTTTTAGCTACTTCAATTTGACTCCTTAAGGACTCATTGAATTTCAGGCGGTTATAAGTATCAGTTAACGAGTCTTTCGTAGAAAGCTCTTTAAAATATTGTTTGTTAATATAATCCAGCCTCATATACTTTCCTAGACTATAGGAGGATAGGCTGCTAAAAAAGATTGCTAAGGATAAATATCCAAATGCCGAGCTAAACTCGTGTAGTGATGGCTCATATATAGTCAGGGTAATAATGAGATAACCAATTAATGCAAAAAAAGAAAGGAATACTTTGTAGTGCAGTAAATTAGGTACTAAAAAGAAAATCCCTAAAACAATAACATTCATTGAAAAAGCTTGGATCAGAAAATGAGATTCCTCATATTTTATAACGATTATAAAGAAAAGAGCAATTGCTACTAGTTCATAAATAGTAATCTTTATAAAGGCAAATGATTTAAGAAAATAGTCTGGCTTAAAATAAAATAACATTGATATCCCTAAAAATATCAACCGGCATAATAAGATGATTACTAATACCATAAACTGGCTGTTTGATGAGAAATCATAGAATATATATAAAGAAAAAATAATTCCAAGAATGAGGGCAACGTTTCGGAGGTGGTTTTCGGAACGCTTCAAATATGACTCCTGAAATTCCTGTTCTAAGTCACGGTCTAAAAACATTCCGGTTAATTTAGAAATTGTACGGTTTGGAAAATCCAACAAAAAATAATCACCCCTTGATAATTATATTACAATATGCAGTGTAGTTCTATGTTTATATTTTTTAAACAAACCCTCTAAGACACTTATGTCCTTTAAATAGCCGCAGCACCCTTGCTGCGGCCTTCTACTGAGAGATAGTTTAGCATTACAAAACTTGTCAATAAGAGGGACAATCATTACCACGATAACAGTGCGTATGCTGAAGCGCTATCGCTGTTACACCTCTATGACAATGCACATGCGAACCATCAGGCAAATAAAGGGCAGGACCCGTCATCCCAGAATAGTAATGAACATGCTCTCTGTCGCAGGTCGTGGTTCCCTGGTAACAGTGAACATGAGTTGTTCCATATATAACTCCTAAACTAGTTGTTCCAGTCATCATATGAGTGTGTTGATTATCTACAGACGTTATAAAACAATATCCGTGCACATGGTTTGGACCCGTACTTGAATACACTTGACTCACCTCCCTGATATTCGATTAATAGTTAAAAAGCTCCAAAACCCTCGCTATACTATATGGTTATTTATGGAATTTGTTCCAAGCCTTTTAAGCAACAGATTGTACAAAAAATAAAGTCCTGACCGCGTGGTCAAGACTACATGCTTCAAATATAAACGTAATACTTTTATGTCTACTTTCATAGTCCAGGCGTCCTCTAAAGACTTCGAGAATCTGCCTGCCTAAATCTATCTTCAGGAAGGGTTAAGAGGTGCTCGAGGGTCTCTAACATTTCAGGCTTCTCCTCAGGTATAGTTCCATTAACCCAAGCAAAATTCAAGTAATGGTCACTGAGCAGTTCAAAAGGACCTTCTAAGTTTTCAATTAGGAGATGAGTTTCCTTTAGTGCTTCATGAGGGCTAAGTAATTGAAATTGTCCTCGCTGATAATCTTCATATAGAGGAGTACCTCGCCAAGGGACAAACGTACGCAATCTAACAAAGTCTGGGGTAAAGGCATTTAGTACCCGGGCACTCTCTATAGCATGTTCTTGGGTGCGTTCACGTCCACCAACCCCAATGAGAATATATTCGCTCAGTTCAATACCTGCTCCTCTCACCTTGAGACCTTGTTCAATCATTTCTGAGGATGTAAACCCTTTATTGATTCTTCGCAGAACCTCGTCATCTCCGCTCTCCATTCCAGAGTGTATACGGGTTAATCCTGCCTCCTTTAAACGAACAAGTTCCTGAGAAGTTTTTAACTTAAGATATTTAGCTGAACCATAGACCGTCATACGTTCTAGGTGCGGAAACATTTCTTGAGCATAGTTCAGGATTTCTACCAGCTGATCCGTTTTCATTAAAATTGTGTTACCATCAGGGAAAAAGATGGACTTAACTTTTTCGCCATAATACTTTCGAGCTGATCGAAGGTCCTCTTTAACCTCTGATACGGCACGGATTCTAAACTTTGTCTTTCTATACATACCACAAAACGTACAATTATTATGGGGGCAGCCGATGGTTGCTTGAATTAGTAAACTATCTGCTTCACTAGGTGGACGATAGACAGTGCCTTCGTAACGCATTTTTCTAATCTCCTCTCTATGACAATGCACTAGATTCAGGACTTGGGAACTACCTCTTTCTTATTAAACGTATACTGGATAATCTCCTGCAATCCTATGGAAATGGCAGCCAAAAAAGTCCATAAACAAAAGGGTTTACCCCCCCTAGTGCAGAATAGTGCGATTATACCAATAAATACAGGAGGGGGATCATGATAAGTCTTTTTCAACGCAATTGGTATACCGAAGTACGTCGCAGCGAAAAGAAGCTGCTTAAGGCGAAAACGAGTTACGTAGATACTCATCGTGAAGCTGTTGCTCATCTTTTAGTTGACGTTCATTCCTTTATTATTAAAGAGGCTTTGTGGGAAGAACAGAGATCTTTAGAACCAATCAGCGCTCGCAATTATATAGTTTCACCCCTAATCGGCTCTGAAGCTTACTTCAGCTCAGGTCCATCGCTTAAAGAGGTTGGAACATTTCTCAAGGACCCCCTTGCGGTAGCTTTATTTTCCGAAACCGTCAAAGGATTTATTCAGGCCGAGACCTTTCTTCTGAGCGAGCGAGGATATGGTTCAGAGGACGAATACACTAACAAGTGGTCGAAATTCTATAGGGGCTCCTGCAGGTATTACAGCAACTTGGATCGAGTTACTGAGAATTGGTACGAACATGTAGGAGAAAGCAAACGTACTGGGAATTTGTTTGTGCGCTTCAAGACCCAGAGTCTCTTCGAGTTGGGAGAGGGACAATACTTATTGACCGGGAACTTAAGTGATTCGTTCCACGAGGTTAGTGTAAGTCTTAGATTAGATGGTTCTATAGTAAAATCGGCGGATGGAGTTATCTTGCGAAGCCCTGACATTATCTGTCGTGAGGCAACGTCTTTTCTAACAAACCTGGTAAGTATCAATTTACGGGGGATTCCCAAGAAAGAATTGGCCAGCATTTTAGGCAAAGGACAAGGTTGTGTTCATATGATTGATTTAGTAAGTGATTGTGCACAAATATTAGAGACTCTCCTCTTAGGCAATAACACAATTATTTGTTGAGAAGAGAAATAAGGATTACATTCTAAGCCCGAGCAGAATAAGTAATCTCGTTCAAGAACCCCCAAAGCCTTTAGTAAGGTTTTGGGGGTTCTTGCTTTATAGCTTAATTTTAACTCCTATGAAGGTTCTAAAAACAATTCACACCTAAAGCAGTCCAAGTCTTAATACCCACGATCCCGTCCTGAACCAAGCACATGCATCCTTGGAAATGAACAACGGCTGATCTTGTAATAGGACCGAAAATACCATCGATATTCCCTGCATAGTATCCTCTTATTCTTAAAAGTTCTTGGAGGTTTACCACCGCTGGGCCCGTGCTTCCCTCTTGGAGAGTTGGGCAGTGATTTACTGGCGGCGGGGTTGGCGTATAACAATCCACACCTAGAGCAGTCCAGGTTTTAATCCCGACGATTCCATCTTGTACTAGACCCATGCTACCTTGAAATGCTACAACGGCTGATCTCGTCAGTGGTCCGAAAATCCCATCAATATTCCCTGTGTAAAATCCCCTTACTCTTAATAGTTCTTGGAGATTTACGACGGCTGGGCCTGTGCTCCCCTCTTGGAGAGTCGGGCAATGATTTACTGGCGGCGGGGTTGGTGTATAACAATCCACACCTAGAGCAGTCCAGGTTTTAATCCCGACGATTCCATCTTGTACTAGACCCATACTACCTTGAAATGCTACAACGGCTGATCTTGTTAGTGGTCCGAAAATCCCATCAATATTCCCCGTATAGAATCCCCTTGCTCTTAAAAGTTCCTGTAGATTTACGACCGCTGGGCCTGTGCTCCCCTCTTGGAGAGTCGGGCAGTGATTTACTGGCGGCGGGGTTGGTGTATGGCAATCCACACCTAGAGCTGTCCAGGTTTTAATCCCGACGATTCCATCTTGCACTAGACCCATACTACCTTGAAACGCAACAACGGCTGATCTTGTCAGTGGTCCGAAAATCCCATCAATATTCCCCGTATAGAATCCCCTTGATTTTAGGAGTTCTTGAAGGTGTACAACGGCTGGGCCTGTGCTCCCTTGTTGGAGAGTCGGACAGTGATTTACTGGCGGGGGCGGGGTTGGTGTATAACAATTCACACCCAGTGCAGTCCAGGTTTTTATTCCTACAATTCCATCCTGGGCAAGACCCATGCTCCCTTGAAATGCTACGACAGCTGACCTGGTTAACGGTCCAAAGATCCCATCAATATTTCCTGTGTAAAATCCTCGTGTCTTTAATCGTCCCTGAAGATCTACGACAGCTGGTCCGGTACTCCCTTGTCGAAGAGTTGGACATTGATTTCCTGGTGGTGGGGTTGGTGTATGACAATTTACACCCAGCGCGGTCCATGTCTTTGTACCAACGATTCCATCCTGTGCTAGACCCTGGCTCTTTTGAAATGCAACGACAGCCGCCCTTGTCTTTGAACCGAAGATTCCATCTATTCCCCCTGGACTAAAACCAGCAGCCGCTAACTTACTTTGCAATTTTTTAACGCTTGCGCCAGAGGATCCCATTTTTAATAAAGGACATTGTGAATTTATGTTGTTATGCAAGTCAAAGCCCTCCCTTTTTTTCTAGCATATGTAGGACCAATATGCATTGTAAATTGTCCTCAATTTAATGAATTACAAAACATTTTTTGGGCTGTTAACTAATAAGGATATTTAAGAATATGAAGATTGCATCAACGAATTCAAACGCCTTATACTCCTTGCTTACTATTAATATCAGTAGTTGCACTATTATTAGTTACAGTTTTTTAACTAATATAAAAATTTTGATTATTGTAATGTATTCTAATATATGTTAATATTTAATAAATGAACCTTCATTCAATTATTCAGAAAGCGTTTTCCTTGTTCATTAAATACTATGAATGGCAGGCGACAGTAAGATGAATGAACGATCTGGAATTATCTATGATGACGTTAAAAAGTGCGTTGATGAAGTTATTCAATACGTAGGCAAGGATATTACCTTTAGTATGACTTTAGCCCTTGGGAAACCCATTCTCTTTATCAATGAACTTTACCGACGAGCCAAAGAAGATCCCGAAATAAAGCTTAGAATTATAACTGCGCTTACTCTTGAAAAACCTAAAGGACATAGCGATCTAGAAAAACGATTTTTAGAACCGTTATCCGATAGGATTTTTGCAGGTGTCCCTGAATTTGATTTCATGCTTGATTTCAGAGCCGGCAAACTCTCCAAAAATGTTGAAGTCCTAGAATTCTTCTGTAAAGCAGGCGGATATCTTGCATTTCCCGAAGCTCAACAGAACCATTTGGCTACGAACTACACACATGCTAATCGTGATGCTATGGCCTTAGGCGCTAATGTTTTTGGTCAATTGATTGGTTATCGGGAAATCAACGGAAAAACCATGTACTCTATGAGTTGTAATCCTGATGTCTGTCTTGAAGCAGTAAAAAACATGAAAGAGTTAAGAGCCAAGGGAAAAAAGGTTGCTATTATAGGAGAAGCAAACAAGAATATGCCCTTTATGTATGGAGATGCCGTTGTTGAAGCGGATACTTATGACATTATTCTCCAGGGACCAAAATACGACTATGAACTGTTCTGTCCTCCCAAAGATCCTGTCGCCCTAGCCGATCACATGATCGGGATCAATGTCAGCACCCTGATAAAAGATGGCGGCACAATACAGGTAGGAATTGGCGCACTGGGTGATGCCATTGTATCCGGACTTATTTTGCGTAACGATCATAATGACTTATATCAAGAGGTCTTGGCAAAATCCGGCCTTATAAAACGATATGAAAAATTAATCAACGAATGGGGAGATACTGGCGTTTTTGAGAAAGGACTCTACGGTTCCTCCGAAATGTTTGTAGATGCTTTTATGCAAATGTATAAAAGTAAAATTCTCAAAAGAAAAGTATTTGAAAGCATCCCCCTTATGAAACTCATTAATGAAGGAAGACTTGCGCCAGATAGCATTCCAATCGATATTATAGATCAACTTATTGAAATGAAAGCCATACACTCTAAACTGACCGACGAAGACTTTACGTTTCTTACTGAGTTTGGAATCCTAAAAAAGGGTCTTTCATACGAATCAGGTCTCATTCGGGATGGAGAGACTAAGTATTCTGCTGATATGAGTCATGAACAAAATCTTCTGGAAATACGAAAATTGCTTGGCAAAGAATTGCTAGGTGGTCAGGTTATTCTTGGCGCTTTCTTTGTCGGTCCTAAGGCTTTTTATCAAGCTCTTAATGACATGAGTGAAGAAGAACGAAAGCTCTTTGGTATGTCCGGAGTGGAAAAGGTAAATCAGCTATATGGCGGAGAAGAACTAAGGGCTCTGCAACGAAAAGACGCAAGATTTGTTAATACCGGGATGGTTGCAAGTTTACTAGGCTCCATTGCTTCGGATCAGCTTGAGGATGGTCGGGTTATCAGCGGAATTGGCGGACAATATAATTTCGTAGCTATGGGGCACGCGCTGCCAGATGCCCGAGTTATTATAATGGTTAAAAGCACGAAAGGTTCTGGTAAGAATCTTAAGTCTAACATCGTTTTTAGCTATGGTCATTGCTCCGTACCCAAACATCTAAGGGATATCATTGTTACTGAGTATGGGATTGCCGATGTCCGAAGCAAACCAGAAAAACAAGTTATCGCAGAATTAATCAATGTTGCTGATTCTCGATTTCAAAAGCAGCTCCTAGATCAGGCAAAAAAAGCAGGTAAAATACCTCTAGATTATGAAATTCCAGAGGAGTACCGAAATAATTATCCAGAAAGGATTACTGCTCTACTTAAGCCCTATCAAACCCACGGAGTCTTCCAACCTTTTCCCTTCGGAACAGATTTGACGGAAACTGAAATAGCTCTAGGGGGATCCTTAAAAGGTTTGAAGAGGCTTTCAAGTGGCAATCCCCTGAAAATGGCTACAGGGTTGCTACAAGAGTTCTTCAGATCAATGCCCGAATCATCTTATCCCTATCTGGAGAGATTAAACCTTCACAATCCATCGTCTATCCAAGAAAGAGTCCTGCGAAAACTCGTTGTTTTCGCCTTGAGAAACAATAACCTGCTTAATTCAACCTTTCCTCAAAAGGCTGTAGTCAATCAGGTCGAGAAAAACCGCTATCTTTAAACTACTAAAAAGAGTAAGCTTCCTCTCAATAAATCATTGCGAGGAAGCTTACTCTCTTTTTCTTTATCAAGAAAATCTCATCTGGGTCTCGGTCCTTTAGTACTGAACCATCCTTATGAAACTAAGTGTTGCCATTCTGAACGTAGTGAAGAATCTAATCCCGCTCTGCTCCAAAACTTAGGTAAATAAGATTCTTCGCTGTACTCAGAATTTCCATTCGTTACCCGCATCACGATAAACGTTCCTGTCATCCTGAGCGATAGCGAAGGATCTAGATCCTTCAGTCGTTCCTCCTTCAGGATGACATATTGCTTAAGCTGTTCCATAGCAATGACGTTTTAACGTTCTGATCTATTGAAAATTTGCTTTGCTTCTTGGGTTCTTAATTCCAAGAGTTTAGTCTCCATTTTATTCATAATCCTCGGCACTTCTACTTCATCCTCTTTAAAGGTTGCTGAAGCTGCTCGGTTAACTTCTTTCTCCATCTGGGCTAGGCGGATCACAAAACTCAGATAATTGTCTTCGCTTTCATAGTGGCTGCGGACCATCTGGTCATATTTATCTTCTTCTGTAGCTAATAATGCCAGATAGTGATCACACAGTAAGTCTATTTCTTTTATTTGCTGATGATAGATGTTGGAAATTAGTTCCTCAGCCTTGGGATTCTTACGCACAGATTCTGCGATAATTCCTTCCGCTTCTTCACAGGAAATTTCGTTTTTATATAATTTATAAGCAACATCTAAGGCAATCTTTTTGGTATATAGAAAGCCTGCTACAAAACCTTTTGTTGATTCTTTATATCTGGAATGACGCTGCATATATGGAACAAAAAGTATAGGGAAAAGAATCATCCAAGCAGATAGCTCTGGTTTTTCCAAAACCCTTGCGGTTATGATTTGTGCCATACTAGTCTCATAAGCCAAGATGCTCTTGTAATTTTCGTCTGTAAGCGGTTGTTCCTGATTTGTCATAATTATCCCTTCTTCATAAAAGAACTCTCCCAGAATCTTAGGAGAGTTCTTATTTAGTAAACTCGTTAGTTGGTCATCGAAGCTTAAGGGAGGAATTACTCCACTAAAGTTTACGGATGCCCCCCACTTGTTAAAATGGGGGGCTTTAGTACCTGTAATAGCTTAAGCTTTACTGACCATCTTTCAGCATTCCCGGAGTATACTTTAGGCTATTCGTAACTCGTGGTTCGATATCTCTAATTTGTTCAACGAAAATATAGAACCATGCACCTGCTTCAATTTTCTCATCAATGATTAATTGATGTTCCTTAGAAAATCCCGACACATTTGATAAAAACGGTAAACCAACCGAAACAAATAAATACAAAGTCACTAGGCTCAATACCAAGGAAATAGATTTACTGATTTTAAATCCCTTCCCCGGTATAGATAAGAACTCTCTTATTGCAACCATTTTAAACCTCCTGCATAAGATCTGCTCTTACTGCATTAATGATGCCGTAATTCCAGGGAAAACCTTCATGAACATAATATACGCCATTGTAAAGGTTAACGCAATGTTAAAGGATTGACCGCATACATAAAGTATTGCTGGCTTGCCTCCTTTGAAATACTTGGCGAGTTCACGGAAATTCGTAGATAAACCAATACTAGCAAAGGCTAAAGCAAAGAACCATTTTTGGAGACTTCCCAAAAATTTGCTAGTCCCGTTATCAATTAGCACATTTGCACCGTCAGTACCCATTCCTGAATAGATTAAGGTGAAAACGACGGAGGCGCCAAGGAAACCAAGGACGAACTTAGGAAAGCGATTCCAGATTTCACGCATTGCACTTGAAACTTTCAAATCTGCTTTGGAGCTGTCTACATCAACCTTTAATGCCCAGTAAGCCGCGATACAGAAAGCCATTAGACCAATCATGATATTTTGGATCATTTTGATGGTGGCAGCCACGTCTCTGGCAACCGGACCAAGAATTTCACCTGCGGCTACAACCGCTCCGGTAGAGTCAACTGTTCCACCAATCCAAGCTCCGCCAAGGACCGGGTTTAAGCCTAGGGCCTTAATCATCAACGGCATGGCAACCATCATTATAGCTGTAAACGTAATAGAGATACCCACTGCTAAAGTAAGTTCTTCCTTCTTCGCTCTACAAGCGGCAGCAGCTGAAATAGCAGCCGAAACACCACTTACAGACATATCTGCGGAAATAACCATATTTAAGGTAGGAGAAGGCATTTTAAGAATTTTTTGTCCAAACCAAAACGTAGTGATTAAAACAATAGGAGTTACTACCCATGTTACAAACACACCCGGGATACCGATAATCATCATTTTATTGATCAAAATGGTGGCACCGAGAAGTACAAGACCTGTTTTAATATAGTATTCTGTTTGCACCGCTGGCATAATCCACTTCGGTGTGCCAATGGTGTTACTTATCAAGAATCCCAGGAGAATGGCCCACATTACGTATTCCAAGCCCCACGCTTTTGCAAATTCGTGCCCTCCTAAGAAGAAAGCCAGAGCTGCGACGATAAATACAGCAGGGAAAGCCATTAAGAATTTCCCCATGGATTCACCCATAAAACGTTTTCCTACGCCAAACATGAGAGCTAAAACAATCATTAAGGGAATCATAGTGCTTACACGATTATAGGGTTTCGTTTCTGCCGAAGTTTTAGCTTTTGAGGCATCAGCTTTTGCTTTTTGCCAAGCTGCAATTTGAGTTTTTGCTTCTTGGTTTAACGCAGAATCCTGAAAACCTGCCGCTTCGGCTGCTTTTTCTGCCTGAACTGCTAAAGCTTTTGCCTCGCTTGCAGCTGCTTTTGCTTTTTCATATTTTGCTGCAGAAGCTTCACTTTTAGCTTTTGCGTCACTTGAACTAAGGTAAAATGATTTCAATGGATTATCGCTGCTCCATGTTCCAGGGGTAGCAAAGTATTTGGATACTGATTTTGCTGCAGAGGCGCTGGTGCCCTTTAGACCTGCCTTTTTATCACTGGCTTCAATCCAAGCGATGGTTTTGAACGGTGCTCTTTCCGCTTCTGCTTGCATTGTTGCATTGCTGTCTGCAATTATCTTATCCATATTGGCGGGGGGATTAGCAAAAAACAAGAACATACTAAAAATAAGAATGATAGCTCCAAGCCAAATCGCCCAATAATCTTCGAACTTTAACAAGAAAGAATACTTGCTTTTGGTGTTATCAGATGTAGAATTAGACATTTTTTACCTCCTTAAAATTAAATGTTTCTTTTGTTACTGGCTTCACATGTTGTTTCATAAACACCCTCTTTCTTCACCAGATTGGCGTTGTAATTTGTTTCACTAAAACTAAATGCAATTCTTATACCAATTTTACATAGCACCTATTAGGAATTTAAATAGTTTTCCTTTCTGTGTTTATTTAGCTGCCTTGACAAGAAATAATTTAAGTAGGAAACCTGCCTAGCCTGAACGTTTCATGAGTTGAGGATTACTGAAATTTTTTAAATTCTTTCCAGATCAGTCTGGGTCCATTGAGCATATTATTATGCTTTACTTACATTTTTCATTACATTTCACTTCTTTTTTGTTCATGACATTTTGTCACAATGACATAATGTCATGACACTATGTCATGACATTATTACCATAGGATTCTATTTTACGATAGAGATTTCTTACACTGATGCCTAGTAGCTTGGCAGCTTGAGATCTATTTCCCTCAGCAAATTTCAGAGTTGAAAGAATATAGAGTCTTTCAACCTCTTCAAGACTTGGATAACCCAGTTCTCTTTGTACTAGTGCATACCTTTGTATGAATTCCGTGTCATATTCGTTTTCCTGCTGGATCTGCTTACTTTCTTGGCTTACATCTCCTCTATATTCCTCTGGCCAAATATCCTGAGGCTGAATCACATCACCCGTAGCCAAAATCTGACCACGTTTAATTAAATGGGAAAGTTCACGGATATTGCCAGGAAAATCATAGTCTAACAACCTTTTCTTAGACTCTTCAGAAAGTACATAGTTAACTCTAAACCCATCTTCTTGATTTACTGGGGATATCTTCAGAAAATACTCCGCCAGCAGAAGAATATCACTTTTACGTTGCCGTAGGGACGGCACATCTAAAGAAATAGCATTTAGCCGATAGAATAAATCCTGTCGAAATCGATCTAGATTCATTTCATTTTGTAAATCACGATTGGTAGCAGCAACAATTCGAACATTAACCTGACGAAGTCGATTATCCCCAACACGCCTAAATTCTCCAGTTTCTAAAAAACGCAAAAGTTTTACCTGAACCGATAAAGGCATTTCTCCGATCTCATCTAAAAATAGAGTACCTTGATTCGCCATTTCTACTAGACCTATTTTTTTACTTCCAGCACCAGTAAATGAACCTTTTTCATGACCAAAAAGTTCACTTTCAATAAGAGTTTCGGGGATGGCTCCACAGTTTATGGGGATATAGGCGCCGTCGGAACGTGGACTCCAAAGATGCACTGCCCGAGCAATGAGTTCTTTACCGCTCCCACTTTCTCCACGGATTAGAACGGATTCATCAGATTGAGCAACTTTCTTGGTAATAGTCAAAAGATTTTTTAGCAAAGGGCTTTCCCCAATAATCTCTAACTCTGAGGTTTGCCTACTGAGAACTTCTCGAAGACCCTTGTTTTCGATCATCAATTTTCGCTGATCACAGGCTTTTTGCAGGGTTATTTCCAGCTCGGACAAATTACAAGGTTTCGTCAGGTAATCAAATGCACCTAATTTCATTGCCTCTATAGCAGATTCAATGGTTCCATGTCCAGTTAGCATAATAATTTGTACGTCTGGTTGCTGCCCTTTAATTTTTTCTAATAAGTCAAGTCCATTGCCATCAGGCAACTTTAAATCTAATAGAATCCCATCAAAAAGATTTGCCCTCAAAAGTGCAAGACCCTCTTGAATTGTGCCTGTCTCAAGAACCTCATACCCTTTACGGCTTAATCGTTTGCTGATGACGGATCGCAGCTCATCCTCGTCATCAAGGATCAGTATCCGATGTTTGTACGTCATAGTTAAACCACCTTATCTAAGAAAGCAATAGACTCACCAGAGTTCCCTTGCCTTCTGTGCTTCAATCATTAATTCCAATCATACCTCGCACTATACCATATCTTATCAACAAATGTTCATCGTTTAATTATTCGTTAGACTTTCATCTTCATTGTACCAAATGAAAAGGAATATAACACCCATCTGGTGATATTTCCAAAAAGTGTATATAATTATCTAAGAGCCTTAATAAATTCTTAACATTTCGTCCCTCTATTTAACACATATACTTGTTATACTATAATAAGTTCGCTTGTCCTTAGGAATAACAATTAATCATTCTAGCAGTAGTTATAGAAACTCAGCAACGGGAGGGCCAATGATACTTCAGCGGATTTCGAATAATGTTCCCGACTTTAGACGACAAAATAGACTGCTTAATCTGAGTTTAATCACTTGTCTACCCTTATTTATGCTATTGGCCTTAGAGTCAGTTTATAGGGGTAATTTATCAAGTACCCTTGCGTGGTTTACACAATACTCAAAACAATTCTTACTTAGCTATGTCTTGATGTTTGGGGTTATGAATCTTTTTTATATCTTAAAACGGAGACTCTATATTGCTATAGGGATCTTATTCGTATCTCTTTTATCTTTTATAGGGCTTATAAGCAGACAAAAACTAGTTTTGAGGGGAGAACCCCTTTTGCCTTGGGACTTTATCCTTGGCCAAGAGGCTTTGAATATATCTAAAGAATTTTCTGGTACTATTGAATTCATTCCCTTTCTATATATTTGTGTGATAACATTCGTTCTTTTACTATCCATTCCTTTGATTCCTAAGGAAACCTTTAATTGGCGAGGAAAACTTGCAGCATTTTCGATCTCTTTAGCCGTGCTCCTCTCTTTTTCTACAAACATCTTATCACTTGAAAAGACGTTTTCGCTTCAGCAAATTAATTGGAGCCAAAAACTAAATTATGAGGAAAATGGAATGCTGCTAGGCTTTATCCTTAATACAACCTATCTATCCGTTGATGAACCGAACAATTACGACCAGGAGTTCGTTCAAAAAATCGTGAAGGATTCAACGCCAGCTTATGCTGTCGATCCAAATTTTAAGCCAAACATTATCTTCGTCATGAGTGAAGCTTTTTGGGATCCTACTCTGCTAGAAGAAGTTTCATTTAGCGCAGACCCCATCCCCTACTTTCGATCTCTACAGAAAGAACAAACTAATGGAGTGATGCTTTCTCCTGTGTATGGGGGCGGAACAGCTAACACTGAATTCGAAGTAATAACAGGATTATCAACTCAATTCCTCCCTAAAGGTGTGATTCCTTATGTTGAATATGTTCGTAAGCCTACTGAAGGACTACCAGCTATCTTGAAAAAACAAGGGTACGAGTCAACGGCTATTCACACCTATGATAACTGGTTTTATGGCCGTAATAACGTTTATAAAAACCTGGCCTTTGATAAGTTCATTAGCAAAGAATTCTTTGATCATCCGGAGTATAACGGTCAGTATATTCGCGACACAGAACTTTCTCAGAGAATCCTTGAAGAGGTAAAGCGAACAGAGAAACCCGACTTTGTTTATGCAGTATCGATGCAGGCCCATGGACCTTACTCTACAGAAGAAAACCCTGATAACTTAATTGAAGTCAATGGTAACATAAGTCCGGCGTCCAAGGCTATTTTAGAAAACTACACTCAAATTGTTTCCGATGTGGATCAGTCTCTTAAACTATTAATTGAAGGGTTAGAGCAGTCGGATGAACCCTCCATCGTAATTTTCTTTGGAGATCACTTACCTATGCTAGGGGCAAACTTTGACGTTTATAAAGAAGCAAATTTCTTCCAAGATGAACTCGATTACCAAGATTATCTGAATATGTATAGTGTCCCCTTTGTGGTATGGGATAACTATTCAAATACCAAGGAAGAACTTCGTCTATCCTCGAATTTTCTAAGCGCATATATTTTGGAACGTGCCAAAAAATCAGGTAGTCCTACAACAGACTTCCTGCATTCTCTTACTCAAAAGGGTTCGAGTGTTGTCATTAGTGAACATCATCGACAGAGGGAGCACATTTCCGCTGAACAAGTCCTTCAGTATCAATTACTTCAATATGATCTTCTTTTTGGAAACGAGTATGCTTACCAGTCAAAGCCAGATCACAAACCACAAGCGAATAATGAGTACGTTTTAGGGGATGGTCGAGCTCTCATTCTCAATGCTACTCCCCCTCAATCGTCGGTTATTGGGATACAAGGGGAAAATTTCATTCATGATCATAAAGTTTATGTCAACGGCCAACTAGTTAAAACAGATTTTGAAAATCCCACCTATATAACTGCCAATCTTCCCGAACGCTTAAATCTTAAGGCTGGAGCTTTAGATATTCAGGTTAAGTTAACGGATAGCATGGGAAATATCATTTCGGAGTCCAACACCTTTAAGTTGGAGGCCTTTCAATCTCATCTTCTACACAAGATTTGACAAAAAGCTCCCTATTTTTAAAAAAACAACTCTCTCAGAGCACCATAGGTACTTTTGAGGGAGTTGTTTTACTGCTACTTAGATAATAGTTACGCCTGTACCTGAGCCTCTTCCGCAATCCCTGCCATCAATAGACCCAGTATACGTTCGTCCGCTTCTTCAACTGGTATGACCTTCATAATCCTTCCCTCGTAAAGAACTGCTATGTGATCACATACGTTGGTTAATTCTTCTAGATCCTCTGAGATTAACAAGATTCCTATACCGTTGCTGCGAGCCTCTAGGAGTTTACTATGCAAATATTCCGTTGCTCCAATGTCTAGTCCTCGAGTAGGATATGCAGCTACCAGGGCCACAGGCTTACGTGTTATTTCCCTAGCTAATACAACCCGCTGGATGTTTCCACCGGATAGTCTTCCTGTAGGGGTTTCGAGGGTGGGAGTTTTGATACCGTACTTTTCCACTTGGGATGAGCTGTGGGACATTATCATTCGGTTTTGGAGTAGGAAATGCTTGGTAAAGGGCGGTTGGTGATGGTCCTTTAAGATAAGATTTTCCCAAATACTAAACGAAGGAATCGTCCCTACATGTATCCGATCCTCCGGGATATACCCCAAACCCTGCTCGATAATTTTAGAGGGCGACATTTGAGTGCTTTCTTTACCGTTTAACAATATTTTTCCGCGACTTGTTTTTCTTAGACCAGCAATAACTTCTGCAAGTTCTTTTTGTCCATTCCCGGAAACCCCAGCTATCCCCAGAATCTCCCCTTCTCTGATCCTGAGAGAAACTCCCGCCAAGGCGTCTGTACCCTTATCCCCCTTGGCAAACACGTCTTGAAGTTCTAAGACAGGCTTGCCGGGCGAAAAAGCTCCTTCCCTTCGACAGGGAGCCATATCTCTTCCTACCATCAGCCTTGCCAGTTCTTCCTGAGAGGTCTCCCGAGTGTTAACATCGGCACACACCTCACCGTCCCGTAGTACAGTGACTCTATCACTTACAGCCATTACCTCATTAAGCTTATGACTAATTAAGATGATCGAGTTTCCTTTTTCAGACATGTTCTTAAGTAATTGGATCAGGTCATTGGCTTCTTGGGGAGTCAATACTGCAGTGGGCTCATCTAGAATTAGCAGGTTGGCGCCACGGTAAAGCGCTTTGACAATCTCTACACGCTGCTGTTCTCCTACACTTAACTGCCAAACATATGCATCTGGATTAATCGCCAAGCCATAAGTGTCTGTAATCTCTTTTATTCGTTTGGCGGCTGTTTTTAGATCCATAAAAAAATTCTTAGATAGTCCTAAAATTACATTTTCACATACGGTAAGGGTGGGCACCAACATAAAATGCTGATGCACCATACCAATTCCTAGTTCAATAGCTTCGCTAGGGGAGTTTATCCTAACAGATTTACCGTTTAGCAAAATCTTACCTGCATCGGGTTGATAAAGTCCGTAAAGGACATTCATCAGAGTGGTTTTCCCTGCACCATTTTCACCTAAGATCGCCAGTACTTCGCCGGTTTTTAATTGGATATTGACCTTGTTATTGCTTAGGACACCAGGAAAGCGTTTAGTAATTCCACGCATTTCCAGGTGTTCAATCGTTTCTCCCATCAATACTCACCCGTTATTTCTTAGGTAATTCCACCTTTAATTTGCCGCTTATGATCTCCTGTTTAGCCGCTTCTACAGCTGCTTTAACCTCTGCAGGTACTTTATCCGCCAATTTTTCATTGTACTTGAACTCAATAGTTCCATCAGCCAAGGTCAATGTTAAGTGCTGACCGCCTAAAGTCCCTTGTTTTCTCAATTCAATAATTTTAGTTACGACTTTTTCCCAGTGATATACTTGGGAAGCTAAAACATGGTTCGGTGCAATGCTACTTTGGTCCATATCCGTTGAAAGCCAGTAATTTCCTTCGGTTTCTCCAATTGCTCTAACTGCTCCTACGGCTTGCTGGGATGAACCTGTGAGAATATCTGCACCGGCACTCATCTGAGTTTTGGCAAGATTACCTGCCCCTACAATATCGTTGAAGGAGCCAGTATAGGCAATGCGTGTCTGTACATCTGCCTTACCCTTTGCTACGCCCTGCTGTACCCCATAGTTATACTTTACTGCATCACCGGATTCCACCGGGCCGATAATGCCAACGACCCCCGATTTAGTCATATGAGCAGCTAAAATACCTAGCAGGTATCCACCTTCTTGAGCTTGAGGATCATAGGCAAAGATATTTGGTTGAGTCGCAAAGCCAGTTCCATAGGCAAACGTTGTTTCTGGGAAATCTTTTGCTATGTCATTTAATACACTTTGATATTGGGAACCATGAGCAAAAATTATTTCATACCCCTGCGTTGCATACTGACGAATGGCTGAGCCTGCATCGACTGCATTACCCAGTTTTTCACTGATGGCAACCTCTACTTTGTCTTCACCCATGCTTTTTTGCACTTCTTTTAAACCATCTACCATGGATTGGCCCCAAGCCATATCATCAACAGTAGCAGGAAGTACCAAAGCGATGCGAATTTTTTCCACATCCGTTTTTTGAGGGGCTGGTTCGGCTGTTGGCTTAGTTCCACATCCAGTAAAGGCCAACAATGTTAGGACGGCTAGAATTACAGATAAAACGTTCTTTTTCATAATTTTCTCCTCCTTTATTTTTATAATTAACCTCTGGTACCGCGTTGGAAGGGTTTTCCAAGTGCTGCCGGTGCCCAAACGCGTCCATAGGAAATTGCTAGAGCAATGATCGTTACCAAATAAGGTAATATTACTGCCAACTCATAGGGGAAATTGATCCCCAAGACTTGCACCATACTCTGAAAGGAATCCGCCATACTAAACAGGAGTGAACCTAGCAGAATGCCCCAGGGACTCCACCGTCCGAAATAAACTAAGGCGATAGCAATAAAACCTCTGCCAGCAGTAATATTATCAGCGTACATATTGGCTTGGCCAATGGTTAAGAAAGCTCCGGCCAGGGCCGCTAACATACCTCCTAAAATCAGACACTCATATCGGATTCTTACTACACTTACTCCCAAGGTATCAGCTGCTTCCGGTTTATTGCCTACTGCTCGAACATTGAGACCCCAACTCGTTTTATAAAGTATCAATCCGGACAATGGTACCAATAGAAACGCTGTATAAACCAACACATTGTGATTAAAGAGTACTGGACCAATGATTGGAATGTTACTCAGCAGTGGAATAGCTATTGGTTTTAATCCATCGATCGATGTAACCCCTCCTACATAAAGACGGAAAAGTAAACCAGACAGTCCCCAGCCAAACATATAAAGTCCTATCCCACTAATTCCTTGTTCTGCTTTGAAGGTCACGCTGACTACGGCCATGATTAAGCCCATTAAGGCTCCTATAGCTAGGCTTATTGCTATGCCTAAGAGAGGGGTTCCTAGTTGGAGAGTCGCATAAAAGCCCGCGAAAGCGCCCATCATCATGATTCCTTCCACTCCTAGGTTATAAACACCCGAGCGCTGGACAAACATCTCCCCCAAGGCTGCTAAAAGAAACGGGGTGGCGAGACGGACTCCAGTGGCTAGAATGATGACAATAATATCAGAACTCATGACTCCATCCATTTACTTGCCACCTTCCCCGTCAGCTTTTTCCCCAAACAACTTAGCCTTTATTCGGGCTCCGAAGTCTGGGTTCTGTAAGAAGTAATCACTTGATACCACAAATAAAACCACCAGCCCTTGGATTACCATGATCATTGCCGCTGGAATGTTAACAGCCCTTTGCATCATGTCTGCTCCTACAAGTAAGGCACCAAATAGCACTGAGGCTGGTATAGTACCTAGCGGATGCAAACGACCGAAAAGTGCAGCAACGATGCCACTAAATCCGTACCCCGCAGATAATCCTTCCAAAGATCGATGATGGACTCCTGCTACTTCAACCACACCAGCAAGTCCAGCCATCCCTCCGGCTAAGGCCATGGCTAAAACTAAGTACCATTCTACTCTAATGCCAGCATACCTGGCAGCCTCAGGTCCTGCACCAACAGCCCTCATCCGATATCCACTACTTGTTTTCCATAAAAACACATACACCAAAACAGCCAACAAGAGCGCGAAAATTAAACCTGAGTGAATCCTAGTCCCGGGTATAAGTTTGCTCAACCAGATATGTTCAGGGATCAACGCTGTTTGGGGTACGCCTGTACCGTAAGAGACCTCTTTTGGGTCAATTAACGGTCCACGTATTAGAAACAAATATATCTGTAGAGCAATTTGATTGAGCATTACCGTACTGAGTATTTCATTTACAGAAAGTCGTGCCTTCAGCCACCCGGCAATACCACCCCAAAGCCCCCCACAAGTCGCTCCTGCCAAAAATACCAAGGGAAGGAGCATGACTGCCGGAAGATCCGGCAAAGAAGTGGCAACAGCAGTTGCCCCTATAGCCCCTGCTAAAATCTGTCCTTCAGCACCAATGTTGATAATTCCGCTACGGAAGGAAATGACAATTCCTAATCCCACTAAGAGCAAAGGAACTGCTCGCACTAAGGTCTCAGTGATTCCAAATTTATCACTAAAGGGGCCTGAAAACATCACTCCATAAGCTTTAACTGGATCCGACTTGGCTAAGAGTAGAAATAAAGCACCTACTAGTAATGCCCCCACCAGGGCAGAAATCAAGACCATAATTTGTTTGAAGACTCCATTATAATTTGAACTCAACGATCTACAACTCCATCCTGTCTGGAAATTCAAATATATATGTCCTCACCTTAATACCCTAAACTTTAACCAATTTAAGTCTCATAGGAGTTGTAACGATTCACCCCTTCCTAAAAAAAAAAGCTTCAAAGAGAAGATAAAAATCCCTAGAAAGCTTCATTGCTCTAAATTCTTCCATAATTATAGTATCAATTCTATAAAAATGCAATAATTTCTTAGTATGTGTAAATTTACTTATCTTTACTCATTTATCTATATG
This sequence comes from Desulfosporosinus sp., assembly GCF_014237355.1. Lineage (NCBI taxonomy): Bacteria > Bacillati > Bacillota > Clostridia > Eubacteriales > Desulfitobacteriaceae > Desulfosporosinus > Desulfosporosinus sp. The sequence goes on along the minus strand of NZ_JABZFS010000076.1, from coordinate 301,416 downwards.
TGTATCATTTTATAATAAAAATTGATGAGGATTTAAGTTGGAATAATATAAATTTATAAACAATTTCGATTATTCCTATTACATTCTACCTAGAAGTATGATAAAATTTACATTAATGAATTGTCATTCAGTTAATACATGCCTAAACAGAAGGTAATTAGTCTGAGATACTCTCATTTTCTGTAACTTGTCGGAAATGGTAGGTGGCTATTCAAATGAAGGAAAACTCGGGAATGATCTATGACGATGTAAAAAAATGTGTCGACGATGTTATTAGCTACATAGGGAAGGATATAACCTATGCTATGACCCTTGCCCTAGGTAAACCAGTACTTTTTATCAACGAGCTTTACAGTCGCGCAAAAAAGGATCCCGAAATCAAACTTAAAATTATTACCGCTCTTTCTCTAGAAATACCTAAAGGCAGCTCTGAACTCGAACGTCGCTTAATGCAACCTATTGTCGATAAAGTTTTTGCTGGCGTTCCCGAATTTGACTATATGCTTGATTTTAGAGCAGGCACCCTTCCTAAAAATGTCGAAGTCTTTGAATTCTACTCTAAGGCAGGTTCTATTCTAAATAATCCTGAAGCTCAGCAGCATCATTTGTCTTCGCACTACACTCATGTCGTTCGAGATGCTATAGCCCTTGGAGCGAACGTCTTCGGTGAGCTTATTAGTTATCGAGAAATTGATGGCAAAATCAAGTATTCAATGGCCTGTAATCCGGATATCTGCCTGGAAACTATACGGTTATTTAATGAGAAAAAGGCCAAGGGTGAAAAGGTTCTTGTCATAGGGGAAGCAAACAAAAAGCTGCCCTTTATGTATGGAGATGCAGTCGTGGAAGCTGAAAACTACGATATGATTCTAAAGGGCCCTCAATTTGACTATGAGCTTTTCTGTCCTCCTAAAGATTCCGTTTCCCTATCCGACCATATGATTGGTATCAATGTAAGCCCTTTAATCAAAGACGGTGGCACAATCCAGGTGGGGATTGGTGCTCTCGGTGATGCAATTGTTTCGGGACTCATAATGCGCAATGAACATAATGCTTTATATCAAGAAATTCTAGAAAAATCCGGTATAAAAAAACGCTATAAGAATTTAATCTTAAACTGGGGAGATACAGGTCGATTCGAAAAGGGGCTTTATGGTTCTTCAGAGATGTTTGTTGATGCCTTTATGCAGATGTACAAGAGCAAGATCCTCAAACGGAAAGTTTTTGACAGCATCCCCCTTATGAAATTAATCAATTCTGGGAAGCTCGCTCCTGATAACATTCCACCTGACATCATAGACCAACTCCTTGAGATGAAGGCTGTGCATAGAAAACTAAAGGCCAAGGACTTCGCATTTCTCACTGAATTCGGAATCCTAAAAAAAGGCCTATCCTATGAAGACTATACCATTATCGACGGAGAGAATCGCTATTCTGCCGATATGAATAAGGAGAAAAACAGACAAGAGATTAGAAAACTACTTGGAAAGGAACTTCTCAAGGGCACAGTGATACTGGGAGCATTCTTCTTGGGTCCTAAATCCTTCTATCAAGCCCTTAACGATATGAGCGAAGAGGAACGACAACTTTTTGCAATGTCCGGTGTCGAGACAGTCAATCAACTTTACGGTGGAGAGGAATTACGAACCCTACAAAGGAAGAATGCCCGCTTTGTAAATACTGGCATGGTAGCCACGGTCTTTGGAGCAATTGCATCAGATCAACTCGAGAATGGACTAGTTGTCAGCGGAATTGGTGGACAATATAACTTTGTGGCTATGGGACATGTCCTTCCCGATGCTAGGATTATTATCATGATCAAAAGCACAAAGGGTTCAGGTAAAAGTCTTAAGTCCAATATAGTCTTTAGCTATGGCCATTGTTCTATCCCTAAACATATGAGAGATATCGTGGTTACGGAATATGGGATCGCTGACATTCGAAGCAAACCAGAACAAGAAGTTATCGCCGAAATGATCAATATTGCTGATTCTAGGTTCCAACCTCAGTTAGTTGAACAGGCCAAGAAGGCAGGAAAACTTCCCTTAGATTATGAAATTCCGGAAGAGTATAGGAATAACACACCGGAAAAAATTTCCACCCTCCTTAAGCCCTATCAGTCTCAAGGACTCTTTCCACAATTCCCCTTTGGTACAGAATTAACCGAGGTTGATGTTAGCCTAGTCAGGGCCTTGAAGGGCTTAAAGGGACTCGCAAAGGGAAATCGAAGCAAACTTATCAAAGGAATGGCATTAGAATTATTCCGACCGATCCCCAAAACAGCTCAGCACTATTTGGACAGGATGAAACTCCTCCACCCATCTTCTACTAATGAGAGAATCCTGAGAAAGGTTGTTGTCTTTGCCCTTAGAAGTGCTAACATCCTCCAATCTTCCGAGAATCCTCTTCCCCTACAAGCTTCTACCCGTGTAGAATCTAAGTGAATAGTCTTTTCGTTGCTATGAAAGCAACTCAACCGCTATGTCATCCTGAAGGAGGCACGACTGAAGGATCTGTATCCCTCGCTGCGTAAGATCCTTCGCTGCGCTCAGGATGACATGGGTGAAATGCTTTCTGATAGTAGAGCAAAAACACGCCTATGAGTATCGCAAATACTCGTAGGCGTGTCTCTTTGGTTAACTTCACTTTCTAATCCATATTAAAGAACTACCTCTCTTCTCGGTCATAGGGTAGACCTAACGCACCAGGCTCAGACAAGCGTCCTTTCTGGCGTGCAACCACAAAGACTAAGATTAGAACTGTAAACAAGTAGGGCAGCATCTTTAAGAAAAAGGGCGACATTTGAATGCCCAAGACTTGCAGTCGGAATCCAAGGGCATCAATCCCACCAAACAAGTAGGCACCCATCAACGCTCGCCAAGGATTCCATAGAGCAAAGATAACCAGAGCTACTGCAATCCAGCCTCGTCCTGCCGTCATATTTTCCAACCAACTAGGGGCATAGGCGAGGGATAAGTAGGCTCCCCCGATTCCCCCTAAGGCTCCGCCTGCCACAACGTAGATATATCTTAGGTAAAATACGTTTAAACCAAGGGCGTCCATTGCTGCTGGATTTTCCCCTAAAGCTCTAAGGTTTAATCCCGGTCTGGTGTGATACATGTAGTACCAGATCAGCAGCACCAGCAAATAGCTGATATACACTAAGGCATCATGTTGAAAGAATATGGGGCCAATGAACGGTATATCTGCCAAGGGACCTAAGGGCATCGCTGTAAAGGGTTTCTCTACTGGAATTCCGATATATGCCTTACCTAAGTAACCGCTAAACCCAGTACCGAAAATTGTTAAAGCCAAACCACTGACGACTTGATTCGCTCGCAGTGTAATGGTTAGGAAAGCGTGAATGAGAGCCACCGCTCCGCCAGCCAGCATAGAGGCTAGCACACCAAACCAAGGGTTGCCTGTGGTTACTGCCACCATAAACCCTGCCACTGCTCCCACCAGCATAATACCTTCAACACCCAGATTGATAATTCCAGCTCGTTCAGTGATGAGTTCGCCCAAGGCAGCATAGAGGATTGGTGTCCCGGCAATCACTGCAGCTGCCAATAAAGGGATCAAGAATTCTTGAATGCTCACTTGCTCAATTCCTCTCCTTTCTGGCCGAACAGTTTCACTCGGTAGTTCGTAAGAATTTCCCCTCCGAGGACGAAGAAAAGGATCGATCCCTGGAGCATTGTCGCTACGGCGGCAGGCACACCCTCTACTTGCACTGCGTATCCTCCCACTTGCAGTGCTCCAAACAGCACTGAGACTATGAGGATGGCCACGGGGTTAAGTTTACTGAGCCAGGCAATAATTATGGCCGTATATCCATACCCCGGACTAATTCCATGTTGCAGCTTACCAATAATGCCACTGACTTCAGCCATACCCGCTAACCCTGAAATTGCTCCACTTAAGAACATCACCAACAGAATATTACGTTTGATACTCATGCCGGCATAACGCGCGGCTCGTTCACTGGAACCAATAACATTGATGCTGTATCCCCAACGAGAATACTTGAAAACGACTGCTAGGATAACTGCCAAGGCTAAAGCAAAAAACAACCCGGTATGAATACGAGAATCGCCCAGACCAGGCAATCGTGCAGCCTCCGAAAACGATGCGGTTATTGGAAAATTAGATCCATCCGGGTCTCTCCATGGACCGTAGACCAAAAAGTCCACCCACAGGATTGCTACGTAATTGAGCATCAGGGTCGTAATAATTTCATTGACCTTCCAAATCGCTCTGGGAATAGCGGTTAGAAGGGCCCACAGTCCGCCAGCGATCATACCAAGCATAATCATTCCCGGCAGCATAAAGTAGACTGGCAGGGAGGGGTATGTGAGGGGCAGCCATGTCGCTGCCATAGCCCCCATGTAGAATTGACCTTCTGCGCCAATGTTCCATAGCTTCATTTTAAAGGCCAAGGAAACCCCTAAAGAGGTTAACATCAGCGGAATAGCCTTAACCATAGTCTCGGTTAGTCCATACTTTGAGCCCAAGCTGTCTTCAAACATAAGCAAATATATAGTCAACGGTTCTTCTCCGGTAAGAACTAGGAAGATCCCTCCCAACAACAGAGCCAATAACACGGAAATCAAAGGGATGATGAAAACCATCACCGGCGATGGGGCTAGGCGTTTTTCCAATTTAAATGTGAGCCGGTTCATCGTCCTTCACCCTTTCTCTGGTTGATCGGGAACCTGTCATCAAAAGCCCTATTTCTTCCAAGTCAGCTTCTTCAACTGGAAAATCCCCTGTTAGCTGACCGTCAAACACTACCCCAACTCGATCAGCTAATTTAAATATTTCATCAAGATCCTCAGAAATCAGTAGAATCGCCGTCTTGCGTGTCTTCAGTTCCAAAAGCAATTTATGCACCGCCTCAGTCGCCCCGATATCCAATCCACGTGCCGGATATATGACGACCATTAACTTGGGCGAGCTGGAGATTTCCCTGGCTAAGAGAAGCTTTTGCAGGTTACCGCCTGACAGCACCTTAACAGGTTGGCGTAAGCTTGAAATCTTAACTTGGTATTGTTGAACTAGAGTCTCAGCATTACGCTCTACAGCCTTGGATTTCAACAGCCAACGTCCAGAGTACTCAGGCTGATGATAGTTTTTCAAAATAAGGTTCTCAAGGGCATTTAGTTCAGGCACTAACCCCATACCCAAACGATCTTCAGGGACATAAGCAACCCCTAGGTCAATGATTGTGCGGGGGGAGAGATTGCTTATATTCCCGTTGTTTAAAAGGACTTTCCCACTCTCAACTCGGCGTAAACCAGCGATGACTTCAGCCATTTCCCGTTGTCCGTTACCTGACACACCAGCCAAACCGAGAATTTCTCCCTCTCTTACACTAAGTGACATCTCACGCAAACAGGGAAGCCCCATATCATTGAAGGCATTTACCTTATCTAGTTCCAGTACGACCCCACCCACAGGAGAAGAGTCTCTATCATACTTCGAGGCCACCGCCCTACCGACCATCATGTTTACCATTTCTTTGGCGTTAATTTGGCCACGTTCCAGTACACCAGCTAACTTTCCCTGTCGCAACACGGTAACTCGATCTGCAATCGCTTCAACTTCATTTAACTTATGAGTTATAAGAACTACAGCACATCCAACTGACGCCATTCTACGCAAATTATCAAATAGTTCTCCAGCTTCCTGAGGAGTAAGCACTGCCGTTGGTTCATCCAGTATCAAGACTTTAGAACCCCGATAGAGCATACGAACGATTTCAACTCGCTGTTTCTCTCCTACAGACAACTGCCAAACTTTTGCGTTCAAATTAATCTCTAGACCATATTTTTTACCAAGTTCACTAATTGTTGCTTTTAGTTCTTTATTTGAAAGGAAAAAGGAATTCCCTTTTTCACCTAGTGTAATATTTTCTGCCACTGTAAACGGCTCTACTAACTTAAAGTGCTGATGGACCATACCAATACCACTGGCTATAGCATCTCTAGGGGAACGAAATCTCTGTTCTACCCCATTGATTAGGATCTTGCCTCCATCCGGCTTGTAAAGCCCTGCTAATACGGACATTAGCGTGCTTTTCCCTGATCCATTTTCTCCTAATATGGCATGAATTTCTCCTGGGTTAATATCGAGATCGACATGGTCATTTGCTATTACACCGGGGAAGGTTTTCACAATTCCCTTTAATTGGATTAAGGCTTGGTTCATTTCTGTTTCCCCTCAATTCTCAAACAATTTCCGGCGAAACCTGTTAGGGGCAATTCGTGAATTGCCTGTAGTAAGGGCAATTCATGAATTGCCCCTACTACAATTCGGATTTTATTTGGGGATTGTACCGTCTACCCCTTCAACAAACCAGTCAAATGAAAGCATATCTTGGTCAGACATTACTTGACCTTCTGGAACTCTAACTGCTCCCGTTTGGTCTTTGATCGGTCCAGTAAAGACATCCCACTTGTTGCTCAGGATTTTTTCTTTAGCTTCTGCTACGAGTTTCTTGGTATCTTCAGGAACCATGGGACCAAAAGGAGCAATATCCACAATACCATCGCTCATAGGACCCCAATATTGGTCGTTTTTCCAGGTCTTATTCTTAACAGCTTCCACAGTTTTCACATAGTATGGACCCCAGTTCCAAACTGCAGAGGTCAGCACTGCTTTAGGTGCCATTTTGGACATATCCATATTGTAGCCGATACCAAACTTTCCGGCTTCTTCTGCGGCTTGCATAGGACCAGGAGTATCTTGGTGCTGTGCAATGACGTCAGCGCCGGCTGTCAGCAAGCTTTTGGCAGCATCTTTTTCCATAGCAGGATCATACCAAGTATTGGTCCAAACAACTTTTACTTTTGCCTCGGGATTAACTGAGCGAACCCCTTGAGTAAAGGCATTGATCCCCCGAATAACTTCAGGAATGGGCATCGCTGCTACATATCCGATGGTGTTCGTGGTTGTCGTTTTACCAGCTACGATTCCGGTTAAGTAACGAGCTTGGTAAATTCGACCAAAGTAGGTACCGACGTTTTCGGCTGTTTTATAACCAGAGTTGTGCATGAATGTCACGTCTGGGTATTTTTTAGCAACATTGATGGTCGGATCCATATAACCAAAGCTGGTTGTAAAAATGATTTTGTTCCCTTTTTCAGCGAGCTGAGTGATTACACGCTCGGAATCTGCGCCCTCAGGAACGGATTCAATAATGGTGGTTTCCACTTCTGGAATTTTTTCTTCTAAGTACTTTTTCCCTTGGTCATGAGCATAACTCCAGCCTGCATCACCGACTGGTCCAACGTATACATACGCAACCTTAATTTTTTCCTTAGCAGCGTCTGGTGCTGGAGTTGAGGTCGCTGGAGCCTTAGTACCACAACCAGAAATGACCAAGAGTAATGATACTAGCAGGGCGATAAAAATTGCACTTTTTCGTTTTAAGTTCATCTCAGAATACTCCTCCTTTTTCCATATCTGTTCATCTTATACTTGTAAACTTCTGACCTTCTTTCACCTCCCTGTACTGTTACAAGAAAAGCTTCCCAGAGATAGTTACCTCTAGAAAGCTTCATTGCAAATTAGTCAGAACATGTCTCTATTATATTACCTTAGTTAGCAAATTACAATAATTTCTTCTAGCAGTAAAATCTTCTTCTATAGATTTATCTTATATCTTTATGGGAAAATTACAGTATATTTCTGCAATGTAAAATACATTTTACTTTTACAAAAAGTAACATTAAAGCGCATAAATCCATTTAAGCCCGAGATCCTTCACTAACGCTCTGGATTACATTTTCCTATACTTATTTTCGGGGCAGAAAGTATAGCTTTAGAGTCCTCTTTACTCATGTCATCCTGAAGGAGGAACGAATGAAGGATCTAGATCCTTCGCTAACGCTCAGGATGCCAGAATAGTTTTTCGTTTATCGTGATGCGGTAACGTATGGAAATTCTAAACGAAGTGAAGAGTAGCGGTATAGGGGCTGATACGCTAAAAAAAACATCTGTGGACTTACCACAAATGTTTTTTTTACAGTTAATTTTATAGTTAATCTTCGTATTTACCGTAAACAATGCGTTCACGAAGTTCTCCAATCATGCCAGGAACATTGATACTCATCGGGCAACGCTCTACACATCTTCCGCATCGCAGACAGGAATAAACCAGTGGAGCTGCTTTCTCCATACCTCCCGACACAAATGCCGTCCAAATTGTACCTATGCCGCCCATATAGGTGTGTCCAAAATGACCAGCTGTTACCTGGAACACAGGGCATTCATACATACATCCACCACAACGCAGACAATGCAAGGCCTGACTAAATTTTTCTTCTTTTGCCATTTCTTTTCGGCCATTATCTACAAATATAACATAAAATTCCTTAGGACCGTGGGCCCCGTAAGTTGTTACTTTTTCGATATCACCGGTTTTACTCGGACCGCTCACAATATTAACGTAACCCGGAACACCATACTGAGCATATCGCCAAGTAACCTCAGCGACTTTCATAGCATCCTGGAATGTCGGCACTAATTTTTCAACTCCGACCATTACTATATGAACTGGAGGAGCACCCGTTGCCAGTCGCACGTTTCCTTCATTTTCAATAATAACCATCGCGCCGGTATCCGCCGCCACGACATTGGCTCCACTGATTCCTATATCCGCAGTAAAGTACTTTTCGCGAAGGAATTCCCGCACGACCTTTACTTCTTCAGCAATATCTGGCGGTACTTCTTTGTTAAAGAACTTACTGAAAACCTCTGCCACTTGCTCTCGGGGCACATGAATTGATGGAGAGAGAATGTGCATCGGCCGTTCCTTACGTAGTTGAAGTATGAACTCCCCCAAGTCAGTTTCCCAAACCTCGTTGCCATTATCCTCTAGGTATTCCCGTAGATGAAGCTCTTCACCCAGCATGCTTTTGCCTTTAACCACAGTTTTACCCTTGCCAATAATGCCGAGGGCAATTTCCAGAGCAGCCTGATGATCTTTCGCGTAAAACGCTTTCCCTTTATTGCGCTCTACCGAGGCCATCGCTTGTTCCACTAAATTATCCAAGTTAGCCATGGACTGGCTCTTGATCTCCTGCACTTCTTCTGCCAACTGTGGAGTATGAGGAAAGCGCTCTAAGGTTTCAGCAACAGTATTGCGATAAGAAGTTACCGCTCTGGAGATTGCTGTTCTGATATTCTTATCCTCACTTGCTGCGTTAAGGGACTTTTCATAATTAACGAAGTCCTTTCTAAAATCCACGGTCATGCTTTAACCCCCCTATATAGGAATTCTATCAAATCTTCAATAACCGCCGAGTCTCCTTTTGCTAGTCCTCCTTCTAGGGCTGACAGACAATATGGACAAGACGTTAAAATATGCTCTGAGCCGCTTTCTTTTAACTCATTCACCCGACGACCGCCAATGACATGAGATAACTCAGGGAAGAGGATTTTAATCGGTCCACCGCAACAGGATGTCCATTCTCGGTTCATAGCAGCTTCTTTAACCTCAACTCCAACGCTTTCCAGGATATCTCGCAATTCTTGGTGAATACTCAATTCACGTGCCAAACGACATGAGTCATGAATAACTACTGATTTGGATTGAATCTTCGCTAGTTTCTCACGGCGTTCCCAAACTAAATCCACAAAGGTACGGATTTCAAAGTCAAAATCCTTGACCATTTTTGGATAAATAAACTTAAAGACTTCTGCCGCATGAGGAGAGAGGCAAACGATCGTTTTAGCACCACTCTTCTTGATAACTTCTACGACTCTCTGTACGTATTTTTCCATATCTTCGAGATATCCCAGTTCATATAATAAGGCTCCACTATAGAGCTCATCATTTCCTGAGTAACAGAATTCATATTCCAGCTCTTTAAGTACTTTTGCTGCTTTAAAACAGACGGAATTATACCGATCCTTATCTTTCGCAAGAACTGAAGCATACATCTTTTCCGGGCTGAAACCGGTCTTATTCAGAAGATTCCGTGCACCCATCATCATGGAAAAAACTTTACTTCCTTGATCAAGATGAGTAATCGTTTTAACCAAGGAGTCAATAAAGGGGAGCATCTGATATTCTCCGCCTGTATAGAAAAGCAATTCCCCTTTAACCGGTAAGTTAAGTCCCTTAGCCCAGGAAGCAACCTCCGAACCCTTTAAGGCTAGCGGGCTGCCATGCTTAATAATATTTTCACTTATGACGTCAAGAACCATTGGCATTTTTGTTTCCACAATCTAACACGTCCTCCCTTATTAATATCTCGGAAATACCTAGGTTCTTAGATCCAGGTATTTTTCTCCATTTAGAAAGCGCGCATCGATTCTCTCTTAGCGCGCCTCATTATTCGCCTATAACGAAAAACAGCGTAACTGCACTAATTCTATTATAAATAAAAACTACAGTAAAAGTAACCCCATCAATGTATTGTATTATGTATACCTGTTGATAGATTGTTGCAAACCGGTATTGACGATAGATTTCATTTAGATCTACCTTTTTCGAATATACGGTTGATGGACTCTTCAGGTTCTGGTTTTCCGAGGTAGTACCCCTGTAGGTAATCACATTTTGCCTTGATTAAATAGTTAAGTTGGTCTAAGGTCTCAACCCCTTCAGCGATTGTCTTAATGTCTAGCTTACTCGCCAAGGATATAATCGATTCTGTTAAGCTGCTATGCCGGTAGTTTGAGGTATCCGTTTCTTGAATAAATGCTTTATCTATTTTCAACAGGTTGATGGGAAGTTTTCTTAAATAACTTAGGGAGGAATAACCCGTACCAAAATCATCGAGTGCAATTTTAACTCCCAATTCCTTCAACAAATTCAATTCATTAGCTATGAATTGATAACTATCAATAAAGATATTTTCAGTAACTTCTAATTCTAGACTTGTTGGCTTAAGACTCGCTGACTGCAAGACTTTTATTACCATTTCGTGAAAGTTCTTTTGCCTTAACTGAATCGGTGAAATATTGACGGCCATTACAAGGTCGCATCGATAGTTAGTTTCAAGCCTTTTACAAGTGCGAATAGCTGTGTTCAAAACCCATTCGCCTATGGTTATGATTAGCCCTGTTTCTTCTGCTATCGGTATAAATTCCATGGGACTTATGAGGCCTAATTGGGGACAATTCCAGCGTAATAGAGCTTCAAACCCCCGAAGTTTCCCTGTACTGGTGATATACTGAGGCTGATAATGCACGATAAACTCATTTTTTTCTATGGCATTTCTTAATAATTGTTCAATACTTGTTCTTCGCAAAAGATCTTCTTTCATACTTTTATTAAAAAGCTGATAGCCGTTTTTTCCGGCTTCTTTCGCTTTATACATAGCAGTATCTGCATTTTTAATAAGTTCCTCAGCCGTGTCTCCATCCTCTGGACAGATTGCAACTCCAAAACTGGCCGTAAGATTAATCAGGTTATGATTCACCATAAAGGGTTCTAGTAAACTAAACTCTATTTTTTCCAAGAGGGTAATTAGGTCCTCTTTCTCTTTTACATCTTCGAGCAAGATGGAAAACTCATCCCCACCTAGACGAGAAACTATATGCTTTCCATGTACGCAGTTCTGTAGTCTTTTAGAGGCCTCGATTAGAATATCGTTTCCAGTTTGATGTCCTAAAGTGTCATTGACTCTTTTAAAGTTGTCTAAATCTAAGAAGATAATACTCACTTTGCTACCCTTATCTTTAGAGTTGGCAATAGCATTTTTTAATCTGTTGGTGAAAAGTATCCTATTCGGTAGATCTGTTATGAAGTCATAATAGGCCAAATGTTTAATTGTTTGTTCATTTTCCTTAAGAGTTGTTATATCATGATTTGTACATAATACTCCGATAATCTTTCTATTTTGATCAAACATAGGGGATAGTGTCACGTCATAATATCCAATACCTTTTTCCTTTTCCCTTACATATCTATAGGTAAAGGATTTGCTTTTACCTGTCCTAATTACCTTTGAAAAAACGTTACTCCACTTTTTGATATAACCAGAATCATTTTGAATATCCTTAAGGGTTTTACCAATAAGCTGCTCATTTGGAATATCTGCCACTTTAGCGAAGGCTTGATTGACAGTTATGATAACTCCTTCGCAATTACAACTATAAATAAAATCCTGTGAATTGTCAGCAAGTGCTTTATATCGTTCTTCACTTTGTTCTATGAGGGTTTTATTAGTTATAATTTCATCAAATTGCTGCCTTAACTCTTCCTCAGTTCCCGCTAATTCTTCGTAAAGAGTCTTCAGTTCTCTATTCTTGTTTTTCAAATCCATTTCATAGAGAACATTTGCCGTAATATCCTGCAGCACGCCTAAAACTTTAACAGGCTTTCCGGAGGAATTGTAGGCCACTTCAGCAACTGAATGAATGTACCTTTCTTCAGACGTATTTGCTTTTTTAATTTTGAATTGAATATTGTATTCCGCACCTGCATAAATCAAGCGCTCTAAAGCCCTATCTAATTTAGGACGATCTTTAGAATCAACCACATTTTGCACTTGTTCTAGTGGTAAAATGTGGGACACTCTGTTTATGCCATACAGCCGAAAGGCTTCTTCAGAAGCCCAAACAGTCTTAGTCTCTAGGTCAATTTCCCAATTTCCTACATGAGCGAGTGCTTGAGCTCGGTTAAGCCTTCTTTCACTCTCTTTTAGAAGTTGGGTGCTCTGATCCAACTCTTCCATTTGCTGTCTTAATTCTTCTTCTGTGGCTGTTATTTCCTCATAAAGTCCACTAAGTTGTTCGTTTTTATCGAGTAACTCTTGTTCCTTTTCTTTTAGACTCGTGATATCACTAAATATAGTTGCAAAATAACCTTTCTTGTTGGAAGCGACCTCAACACGATACCATCGCCCGAATGTCTCACTGTATTCTTCAAAGGAGGTAGGAATACCAGTTAAGGCAACTTCGGCATAGACTTCTAACCACTTAAATCTGTCTTGTGAATAATTAGGCAATAGTTCGTTGACTCTCTTTCCAATCACACAGTCACGTGTTAGATCAGTTAGGCTCTCAAAGGCTTTATTCACTTCTATATATTCATAATCTATGGGGCAGCCATCTTCATTGGTAATAATCTTATGATATGCAAAGGCATGGGAATAAGATGATTCAAAATTCACACTTTGCCCTCCATCAAAATTCGCCCATTTAAACTTATAAACTATTATATTCCTTCCATATTCTTTCTTTATCTGTAAACTCCTTCTTTGGAAAGCATTTTATTTACTCTAATTGAAAATTATGTTTTGGGTAAACTATTTTCTGGTATGTTCTGTTAGGGAGGTTTCTTGACAAGTCGTAAAATGAAGTTTATTGTACTCATAGGAAATTTAATAATTACAAGGCAATTGAAAAAATATACAAAGTATCACAATATGTCAATTTACATTCTGGAGGAATCAGATGAAAGATAAATATACCATTATATTCATTCCGCCTGATGATTCTGACACCCGCCAGCTTCAATTTTCGAAGCTTGGGAAGCGGTTCATTAAGGCAGGCCTGCTTCTTATAGGAGTATTAATTATCGGTTTATCGGCGCGAAACCTGTATCTAAGCTATTACATAAACAACTTAAAACCCACGAGTGAACACATTACTCAACTCAAATCCACCATTGCAGAGCGCGATCAAGAAATATCCGACTTAAAGGAAACTTCCATTCAAATGACCGAAGATCTCTCACGAATTAAGGACTTAGAGGGTAAACTCTCTTCTATGCTACAAATTAATCCGACATCCTCTGCCTCAACATCCCTTAGTCGAAGTATCAACCCAGACGCTCAGAATTTCATTTTAGCAAACACGCCCGTTCAAACTTCTAACCAAAGTGCCCAAATTGTAGCTGACCATTTAAATCTCTTAGAGAAATACTATGAAGCAGCTGTTCTACAAAAGGGACGTCTAGACCATACCCCGAGCATACTTCCAGTCGAAGGTGAAATAACCTCCCCTCACGGTTATCGCCAGAATCCCTTTGGTGGCTGGTCAAAAGAATTTCATAACGGAATCGATATAGCCTGTAACTACGGAACTCCAATTTTAGCTACTGCCGATGGTATTGTTACCTTTTCGGGCAGAAACTCAGTTTTTGGTCTTAGAGTTGATATTGATCACGGCGACGGAATCAAAACCTTTTATGGTCATAATTCCCGTCTCCTGGTAAAGGAAGGGGATTTAGTAAAAAAACGTGACCTTATCGCCTACAGCGGAAATTCCGGGCGAAGTACAGGATCTCATCTTCATTATGGCATCACAGTTAATGGAAAGAATGTAGATCCCTTAACGTTTACAATTATAACAAAGGAGCGTAATGAGGATGTTTAAAAAACTTTCAAACTCTCAATTAAATGGAGACACTACGTTTATTGCTACTGAGTGCCAAATAACCGGATCCCTTATCATCAATGGAAATGCAAGAATTGATGGAAAAATTGAAGGTAGTATCCAAGCTACCGGGGATTTGACGGTTGGTAATAGCGCTTACTTAAAAGCTGATATTGAGGCTAACACTGTGAGCATTGCCGGGGAAGTACACGGAAACATAAAGACGACAGATCTGTTAGAATTAAATGCTACTGCACGCCTATTTGGTGATATCTGTACACGTCAATTTAAGGTTGAACAAGGTGCTCAATTTATGGGAATGAGTCAACTCTTCGAAGAAGCTGCTCCTTCTTTAGTTGTTCATGAAACTAGTAAGGAACCCCGCTCGGCAAAGGAAACAAAACGAGTATCATCAGGAGCCTAAATCGGAAATTCAATCTAAAACTCTCCTCATTAACTCTTAAGGGAAGTCGAACTGTCATTTCAGTTTGACTTCCCTCGTTTTCGTGGCTCTGTTACGTTCTTCACACTTTGTTGATTTGAAACCTTTCAGGTCCCTTTATACAACCTTTGCCTGCGAAGTGCGAAGGTCTTTCTTATCCAAGGCATTAATATATGCCTTAGCACTAGCTTCAATAATATCCGTAGAAAAACCCTTACCTACTACAAGGCGACCATCCTCATAGCGCAATTTAACCGTTGCTTCACCTAGAGCCTCGCTGCTCCGGGTTACAGATTTCAGTGTATAGTCTTCCAAAGTTGCATTATTTCCTGTTATCCTGTCAATGGTGTTAAAAAGAGCGTTCACCGGTCCATTCCCACAAGCAGCATCCGTCATCATCGTTCCTTCTATTTCTAGGGTCACGGTGGCTGTTGCCATCTCGACGCCATTTGTCGCAATAGACATACTCTCTAGGACAATACTATTTGCTATACTTCCTGAATCCCCCATTAGCACATAGAGATCCTGGTCGAATACCTCTTTCTTCAAATCCGCTAACTGCAAAAATCGTTGATACACATCATCAAGCTGATCCCCTTCTACCTTGTACCCTAACTCCTCTAAGCAATGCTTCAGAGCATGCCTTCCTGATCTAGCAGTAAGGCTGATAAGGTTTTGTGGAACTCCAATAGTTTCAGGTTGAATAATCTCGTAGGTTTCTCGGTCTTTGAGAACTCCATCTTGATGAATGCCTGAGGCATGATTAAAGGCATTAGCGCCGACAATCGCCTTATGGTCCGGGACGGTCACGCCTGTAATCCTGGAAACAAGCCTACTAGTGGCCGATATCTCGCGAGTATTAATGTTGCTCTTTACCCCATAGCCGTCACGCCGGGTGTAAATTGACATGATTACTTCTTCCAGGGAAGTATTTCCCGCCCGTTCGCCGATACCATTGATGGTTCCCTCCACTTGGCTGGCACCCGCTTTAATACCTGCTAAAGAGTTGGCCGTTGCCATTCCTAAATCATTGTGACAATGAACGCTCACAATCGCTTTATCGATGTTCTTGACATTTTTAAGGACAGATGCAATCAGTTCTCCGTATTCCCACGGATTTGCATAGCCAACCGTATCCGGGATATTAACAACAGTAGCTCCTGCAGTTATTACATTCTCGATTACTCTTGCTAAGAAGATCGGGTCACTGCGAAAAGCATCTTCTGCGTAAAACTCTACATCGCTTACATATTTTTTTGCATATCTGACAGCTGCTACAGCCTGTTCCACAACTTGGTCAGGGTTTAATTTTAATTTCTTCTCCATGTGAACCGGTGAAACCCCAATTCCCGTATGAATTCGGGGATACTCTGCTTTGCGTAGAGCTTGAGCACAAAGATCAATATCTGGGGCTACAGCTCTGGTCAAACCACAGATGATAACTCCTTTAAGTTCTTTGGCAATGGTTTGGACAGATTCCATATCTCCAGGGGAAGATGCTGGAAAACCTGCTTCAATGATATCCACACCAAGCTTGACTAATTGGCGACCTATTTCTAACTTTTCTTTGACATTAAGAGTAATCCCTAAGGATTGCTCCCCATCTCTGAGGGTAGTATCAAATACATATAATTTACGCATTTTCAAATTCCTCCTTCAAAATAAATAAACCCTTCGTCTCTGATTGAGACGAAGGGTTAGTTCGCGGTACCACTCAAGTTGACAGCAAAATGCTGTCTTCTCTGCAGATACGGGGCTTATCGATATTCGTGGTTCGTTGTTCGTGGTTCGACCGAAAAGAATTACATAGATCGAACGACTAACATCGAACGACGATCTTCGAGTCATCCGATATCTCCTTCCTTTTAACGGTGGAAGCTCCGTCCGAGCCTACTTTAAATTATTTCGGTCGGCTACTCGAGGAAGAGTTCCAAACCCATGCCTTTACTGCCTTTCACCACCCGGCAGCTCTCTAAAAACGGCAATAGGGAATGTACTATTTCCTCTCATCGTCATTTTACCAGTTTTAAATATTTTACACTAGTTTCAGTGATTGTCAAGATCAATCGAAGGCTATTTTGAAACATTAGTTGCTTTGATATAATTTTTTCGGCTGTAGGATATTACTGCTGCAAGAAGAGCAATACCCATGGCGACTAGCATCACCGAACGATACGCAAACATAAATTCTTCTACTTGACCCGGTTGGGGCAGTGAGACACCACCCCATAGTTCAAATAATGAAACAGATAGAGCAATACCGATCACCATGCCAAGATTCCTGACGAGGCTATTAATCCCCCCTGCAATACTTAGTTTTTGAGGGGAAACCGAGCTCATCACGCTGCTGTTGTTCGGAGATTGGAACATGCCAGCTCCTAAGCCCATCAACATGGGGCCGGGAATAATCCGGATGAAACTTGCTGTGGTGGAGAGTGTGGAGAAATAAAACAAACCGAGGGCAGTTATAAGCAACCCGCTCGTTGTTAGAATCATAGGTCCCAATCTGTCCGAAGCATGACCACTAATTGGCGCTACAATAGCCATTACCATTGGGAAGATCATCAGTATCAATCCAACCTGTGAGGGTTTATAATTTAAAATTCCTTGTAAGTAAAAGGGCAACAGCATAGTGTTAGCAAACATAGCTACAAAGGACAGCCCACCTGAGAGATTACCAATAAGAAAAGGACGATTCCGGAAGAGAGATAAGTGAATCATTGGATGTTGGACTTTACGCTCAGTCATAACGAAGAGGATGATGGATACCATTCCTAGTATTAAACTCCCCAGAACAGGAAGACTTGACCAACCCCACGCCTCACCATTAGTAATTCCCAAAAGTACAGCAAGCATTCCGAAGGTAAATGTAAAAGCACCCGTAAAGTCAAAACGTTCTTTTTCTTTGTTCGGAACATCGTTAGGCAAAATCATAAGGACAGCAGCATAGCCAATAATGCCAATGGGGATGTTTATAAAAAAGATCGAACGCCAGCTAGTTAAGCCAATGATGACTCCACCTAAAGCTGGGCCTGTCAGCGAACCTAGGGCAACGACTGTCCCAATCAAGCCAAGGGCTCTTCCCCGCTCCTTAGGCGGAAATATTGCTGTAATAATAGCAGCACTATTTGACATTAACATGGAAGCTCCTATCGCTTGCAGAACCCTAGTCCCAACAAGAAACCAGATAGTTTGGGCAAATCCACAAAGAACTGAACCTAGAGTAAAGATTATAAAACCAAAGGCAAAGATCCTTTTGCGTCCTAACATATCAGCAATCCGTCCGAAGATTGGTAATAAACTGGTAATTGTTAAAAGATAGGCGCTAACCACCCATTGTAGTGTTGAAAGATCTGAATGGAGTTGACTAGATATAGTTGGCAGGGCTACGTTTACTATGCTGCTGTCTAGGGTAGACATAAATGTGCCAATAGCAACCGTGGCTAAAACATACCAGCGATAATTTGGAGAATCTTTAATTGTATGTAACATCATCTTTCTCCCCTCTGGTTACAAAGTATCTTCTAAAATTTTCTAGCTTATTATATCAAGGCTCTTTACAACCATCAACAACTTGGGTAATTAAGAAAAACGCTACGCGTCTTTTACGATACATGTCTTTCTGAGGCATAGCCGAAGAATCTTGACTTCTGCACTATTCCACACAAGTTAAGATCCTTCGCTGCGCTCAGGATGAAAGCTACTCAAGGGCTATATCATCCTGAAGGAGGTACAACTGAAGGATCTAGGGCTTATGATTCTTCACTTCGTTCAGAACGACAAAAGCGTAAAAAAAGAACCACGCAAAGGTGGTTCCTTTCTAACCATCACCTGAGTATTCTCTCCTTGCTTGGAAAATCTGTATAAATAATCTCTTTAAAAAATCTCTTTAAGGCGTTTACCTTCATTAAGCTCTTTTAAGTTAGGATCTTGCAAAACAAGATCCCCCTCGGCTAACCCTTCCTTAATTATTACTTGACTGTCATTCTCTAATCCCTTTTTAACCGGTATAATGGCAGCTTTGCCTTCCCGAATTATCCAGACTGCATCCCCGTCTTGATAGGGAAAAAGGGCAGTTTTGGGGATCATTAGCTGATCAGGAACCTCTAAAATAGTGAATTTTACATCGACGTTGCTGCCTAGGACGACCTTGGGAGCGTTTTCTGCCAGTTGAATGGTAACCTTAACACGGTTTTCCTTAAGCCCAAGGGGAGATACCCTCTCAACCGCTGAGATAGCGACTTGATCAACCGTACCTTCAAATGTCTTATTACCTGAGCTGGTTGCTTGAATCACTTGAACTAAACTCCCTACATTGACATCAAGAGCATCGCTGGCCAGAACAAAGCTCTCTAATTTATAACCTTCATTTGTGAACACGGTCATAATTTGTTGACCTTGAGGGATGACATTACCTTCTTTAAGCGTAAGATCTTTGATAACCCCGTCCTGCCAAGCGATTACAGAGGCTTTATTTATCTTATCTTCTAACTGGTCGATTTTTGCTTGAAGAGCTTTTTTCTGATGACTATAATACAGTTCCGTCCCTTGAGAGGTCTGATGTTGCTCATATATAAGTTGTAAGCCAAATCTCTGCTGCTCTAAGAGATTTTTTGCTCTCTCCAAGGTTCTTTCTGCTTCTTCATATTGAACACGTGAGATCGATCCGGCATCATAGAGCGCCTTCATTCGAGTCAAATTATCTTCCTCTGCCTGAGCATCCTTTTCCGCTAGCTGTATGAGTAAGGTTTGTTGGGCGATTTGCGCCTCATTAGGACGTTTATAACTCTGTAAGCGTTGCCCTTCGATGCTTTGCAATTGGGACTTCAGCCCTTCCAGTTGATACTGTAAATCACTGGTATTCATCTCCAGAAGCACTTGTCCTTTTTTTACACTATCCCCATTCTGAACCTTGAGAGATTGAAGTTCTCCCTCAAAGGGGTTGAAGATCGGCCACTCCTGGGCTACCATAACCTCCCCTTCCTCTGTAAACCCTTTACTAAAGTCTTGGGTCTGTAGAGCAATAACATTGACGGGCAAAGGCATGGTTTTAGAGATTGTGACGGAAATAAGCATCACAAGTATAAGCCCTCCAAAAATTAAGACCTTACGTTTAGGTAGTTTAAACAGTTTGGGGGATAGATTTAGCTTAGATTTTTCAACGGCCATTTTTCTCCTCCTACTCTTAATTTGAAATTTACAATTTAAACACATAATTACTAACTAACCATGGATTGCTTTAGTCCCGAGTTGCAAGAATCTCTACATAAGGAAGGGATTTTATTTTGTAGTAGGCCCTGCTTTGGGCTACCAGAACCGAAAAGGCAGTTCCTGCAGCTGCGCCTAACAAAGCTACCGGCGGCAGGTCGGCCGGCAGAGAGTACATATCATTGCTCATTGACTGCGCCATACTTATGCTTAAACCGTAAGCCATGGGTATCCCGAGCAAGATTCCAAAACCATACAATGTCCACTGTTCTGAGGTGATCACCCTTAATACCTCTCTGGGTGTCATTCCTAGCACTCGGAGGGACGCTAATTCGCGCTTCCTTTCTGATAGAGAGATGATACTAGCATTATAAATAAGCGCAAACCCGCAAAAACCTCCGAGAATGGCGAGGAGCCAAACCGTAAAGCCAAAGGATCCCATCATTTTTTCGATTTTTGCTCCTGTATCTTCTAAGGATTCGATAGAAGATACGTTACTGGCATTTTGGTATTTGCTTTTCATGGCCCCTATTTCAGTAGAATCCATCCTGATCAACATGGCTGTGCTGATTTCTCCTTGCCTTAGAAATCGCTGTAGTTCTGTATCTTTCATAAAGGCATTAAGTCCGACATATTGGGGGACAACCCCTTGGACCAACAAATTCTGACCCTTTTGACTAAGGGTCTCTCTCCGCAAGGGACTTTCTACGTAAATGGTATCCCCAACTTTAACGTTTAAGGATTTGGCTAAATGTTCCGATAGCAAAACTCCGTGGTCAGGAACCTCCAGACGTCGGCCGTTTTTATCTAGAATATTGTAGAGTGTCGACTCTTTAGAGAGACCCATAAGCGCCACTTCTTTCTTTAACCAACCGTTTCTCAAAGATGCAGGTACTTCTAACAAAGGTTCAACCTTTGATACCCCAGGTTCATGGGCGACAGCAAATTTCGTCGTTCCGGTAGGGGAAGGTCGGGCTAGCTGTAACTTGACATCAAAGGTTTGAACCTGCTCTAACTGGACCACGGTTAATAATTTAGTCATGTTTTGCATGGACCAAGACACTGTCATTAGGCTAAAAACAACAGCGATCCCTATGATATTAAAGAGACTCCTGGTGGGAGTGCGAAACACATCTCGAATACCCATCTGGGCTTGAGACGAGAGGGTTTGCCAAAACCACGTAAATTTTTCGATCAAGGTTTTGCGCGCAGTCCCTGGGGCCGGAGGCCTCATGGCTTCGGCAGGTTGCAAACGCAAAATATCCAAGCTCCCTTTTACTCCACTGAGAACGCTAAAGATAAACGCCAGGGCTAGGCTGAAAAGGAGGTATTTCAGTGAGAATTCACTTTTAAGACCGGGTAGAGCAAAGAATTCTTTGTACAGATCGGTTAAGGGAAAGGAGAGAGCTACTCCAGATAGTCCTCCGAGCAATCCCCCCGCTGTTCCAATAACTACAGGATAGGTTAGATAATGCAAGACTATCTCTCGATCCGTAAAGCCAAAGGCCTTTAAATTCCCGATGGACACTCGCTGCTGTTCTATAAGCCGTCTCAACATAGTGTATAAGATAATGGCCGCTACTCCTAAAAAAACCACAGGAAGGGTTTTGGTCATGGTTCGTATTTGTTTTATTTCACTGGTAAGAATGGCGTGACTTGTTTGATCTTTACGGGGAACAATACTTCGTACACCATAAGGTTTTAACTCAGCCTGGAGACTGTCTTTTACCGAATCAAAGCTTGCTCCATTCTTCAAAGTAATCACAATATCATTGACTTGTCCTTTTTCCTTCACAAGGGCTTTGAGGGTATTAAATGGAACGTAGGCAATGCCAAATTCTTCAGGCGAAGGATAAATATCTTGAGAATTTCTCATAATGTAGATAAATTCGGGACTTTGGGCAGTTCCTGTAATGTAGAAGGAAACTTGATTCCCATCAATACTTACGTTAATTAAATCTCCTAGCGATAAATGGTTGGCTGCTAAGTATTTAGGATCTACCAGAATTTCTGGTTGGTTTTCTTTGGGAAGTTGTCCCTCGATAAGATGAATCTGATTAATATATTGGGTATTGCCCGGGTTGAGAGTAACCATTTTAAGATATCGATTCGAGTCTTTCTGCTCGTCTATGACACGAACTTCTTTGACAATACGCCCTGCTGCATGATCGATCCCAGGCAAGAACGTGAGAGAATTCACTTTGTTCTCTGGATACCCTGTTACTGTTATAAATCCCTCAGCAAAATTTGTTTCCGTATAAAATTCCTGCTGTGCCTGATCCATACTCTCCACGGCAACGGACATTGAGGTATAGAGGATTAAGCCTAAGGCAATGACCATAACACAAGCGAGATAAACCCCAATATTCTCTTTGATATCTCTCCAAGTCTTTCTTCTAAGCATCACCATGATATCTCCTCAGGACAAAGTGGTTTTTCAATCACTTTAACATCGTCCAATAACCCGTCTTTTAAATAGAAAACCCGGTTGGCCATTTTGGCGATTTCTACATTATGCGTGATAATCATGACAGTCTTATGGTATTCCCGATTTAACTTCTGCAAGGCTTTTAGAACCTGAATGCCTGTTTGAATATCTAAGGCACCCGTCGGCTCATCACAAAGGAGAAGCTCAGGGTTTTTAACAATGGCTCGAGCAATGGCCACTCGCTGCTGCTGTCCTCCTGAGAGTTGGGATGGAAAATGACCGGACCAGTTTTCCAGACCGACTTCACGTAAGATATCTGAGACTGAGAGTGGATTTTGAGCAATTTCCACCGCTAGTCTTACATTTTCATAGGTTGTGAGATTTGGCATTAAGTTATAGTTTTGAAAGACGAAGCCCACTTCATTGCGCCGATAAAGTGTAAGCTGTTGGTCATCAATCATATGCAAGGGCTGTCCCTTGTAATAGAGCTCTCCTGAGGATGCCTGAGTCATCCCACCGATAATATTTAGTAACGTTGTCTTCCCTGAGCCGCTTTGGCCCAATACAACAATAAATTCTCCGTAATAAATCCGGAAGTCAATCCCCTTTAAGACTTCAATTTCCACTTCACCAGTACGATAGAGCTTACGCAAATCCTTTCCTTCCATAAGAACGTCCATCCTCTGACCTCCTCGAAAATTACTAATTCAGTCCATTGCCATAAAACAACTCAATGGCTATGTCATCCTGAAGGAGGGACGACTGAAGGATCTAGATCCTTCGCTACTCTCAGGATGAAAGAATCGCTTAGATCCTTCGGTATCACTCAGTTTGACGCGGGTAACGCATGGTAATTCTGAGGGTACATTCCATACTTTAAGATTTCCATGTACTCCATGTATTCTGCCAGGATTTTATCGTAGTTATCTAACATCTCTCGTTCCTTACCTTTATAGTCTTTGAGATATTTTTCTCCGAGGGCTCCCAGAAAAAGCATGATAACTTGAATTGCCTTAGTGGGGTCCACATCGTTTCGGAACCTTGAATAATCAATATTCTCGAAGAACATCGGCATGAATTCCTTTGAGACTCGAATATATTTCATCTCAATCTCAGAACGCATGTCTTGAGGAGAACTTGCAAGCGCTTCCATGAATAGTTTAACTATATAGGGATGCTCTTGAGCTATCTTAAGCTTGATCACTCCTACTTCACTTACCCGTTGAAAGATATCCTTAGTCTCTGTTAATGGGTATTTCTTAAATTCATCCATTACTGTCTCAATACAGTAATCAATGATATAGAAAAAGAGACTTCGTTTATTCTTAAAATAATGAAACAAAATTCCTTTAGAAATAGCTGCTTCTTTAATTATCCTATTTGTTGAGGCTTGATCAAATCCTTTGTCAGCAAATTCATGAATACAGGCATTTAAAATGATTCTCTTCTTATCGTCCTTTAGATTCTCGAAGTTATCGTACAAAGTGTTCTCTCCTCGTAAGATTTTGCTTATGATGATAGGATTATACACCTCTTTTGACCAGGTGGTCAATGCTTGAAGAAACTAAAGAAAACAGGGGTATCCCCTGCTTCCATTATTATGATTCCGTCTTATATCAGTGTATTTAAAAATATTTATTACTTTCTCCTACTTTAGCAAAGGTGCTAACCTTGAGTCTTTGCCTATAAGTATATATATTACAACAACTAAATTTTCAGGCTAAAGATACCTCTAGATGGAAATAACTAAAGTACGTAAGCTAAAGGGGGGTAAACGCTTGGAAAAGATATTTTCACCCAACAGCATTATAGACTTAGGTCCTGCTAACTTAGTCATTGTACCTCTGTTAAATTCAAATCTCGATACTACAACCTTAAAAGTTTTTGAGCGAGAACACTATTTCGCGAATCCTAGTCCTCCTCTTAATGACGATCAAATTGCGGTTTATTCTATTTGTTCGAGTTGCTATGACCAGGCTGTTGAAGATATCCGCAATTTATACGAAGGATGGTCCAAAATCGATAAAACTGAGACCACGAATGTGATTGGTATTCATAATCAAAATCCTAGGATTCTGTATATCCAGTTTTCCCACGGCGAACGTTATTTCATCTATAAACGATGCTTAACCATCAATAAAGATATGGTTTACGAAGAGTTATTCGGCAAAAAACAAAGCCTCAGTCGACGTGCACTAAGCAGCGAGGATGAACAGTATCTTATTTCAAAGTTAAGATTTATGCCAAAAACGAAAAACGCAATAAGCTTTTATGCTTTCAAAGCCCACATTCGTACCCGAAGACATTTTGCCTTTTCCCATTAAGCTTAAAAGCCTACAAGCCAAACCACAGGAGCGTAAAGAAAGATACTGACGATATTAAGACCGAAGCAATGATCATTGCTCCAATTGGACGCAGCGCCCGGTTCCGTAAACTTGATAGATGGACATTAAGGCCTAATCCAACCATGGCTGCTGCCAGTAGGAAAGAGGATGCTTGGGAAATATCGTTTAAAACAACTTCAGGAATTGGCAGATAGGTTCCTGCTAAACTTGTTAATATGAATCCTACTAAAAACCAGGGAAAGGGTGCACTTTGATTGCCCTCCCCCTCTCCTTTGTGCTTCATCCAAAGGGAAAGGATTAAGCTAAGAGGGATCAGCAGAAATACTCTACCGAGCTTAGCCAGTAAGCCCATTGCCAAAACATCCTGACCCGCAGGCATGGAAGCCGCGGCCACATGAGCGATCTCATGTAAACTCATACCACTCCATACTGCGTATTCAACTGGGCCTATAGGCAAAATCGGCATAAGGAAGGTATAAGTTAAGGCGAAGAGTGTTCCGATTAGGGCGATAATGCCCGCTCCAATTGCGGTATCTTCGTCATTAGCCTTAAGAATAGGGGATACAGCGGCAATTGCAGCAGCTCCACACACTCCCGTACCAATACCTAGAAGCAAAGATAAGTTCAGGTCTGCTTTGAACAACTTCGCTAAGAGCATAGTTGTTGTAATTGCAATAACTATGATCATTGCGTCATAAACAAGAAGCATCCCGCCCTTGTTGAGAACCATATCAATATTTAGCTTGAATCCGTAGAGTACGATGGCAAAACGCATCAGGTAGCGTGCAGAAAACTGAATTCCTTCGCGAATACTTTCCGGGTAACCTATAAGATTTCGATAAATTACAGCAAGTAAGATGGCACTTAGCATTGCTCCGATTCGATTGATTCCTGGTAAGTCCCCCAACCATGTTCCGGTGGCAGCAAAAACCATTGTAAATAGAATTCCGATTATGAATCGGTTCCTTCTTTCTGGATCTATCACTAAAGCATTCTGAAAGCTTAAATTCTCTTTTGCTTGAAACCACATTGTCATTGTCCCCCTAATCATTCTCTATAGTAAACGTCTGGTTGCCTAAAAGGCTTGCGTCTCTATCTAAACTATAGATTGATTGGGGTTATGGAGCAATATAGGTTCCTTTAGGATATCATTAGAAAAACGTATTACTTCTTCATTCTAAAATGGTGTATTATTATGTCGAACCATATCGAACTATAATGGCACAGTTATGGTATAACAGTGCCTAATTGGACTTGAGGTGCAAATAATGATTGCTGATCCTTTAAAGATCTTTGTAACCGTAGCTGAACTTAAGAATTTTTCCCGTGCAGCTGAAGAACTCTTTTTATCCCAACCTAGTGTAAGTTTACAAATACGAAACTTAGAAAATGAACTAGGCTCGAAGCTCATTAATCGTTCTCCGAAGCATTTAGAGCTAACACAATCCGGCGAAATCCTTTATGGATTAGCTAAACAAATATTATCACTCTATGACAAGGCTAAACAGGAAATTAACCAGTTAACAACCACAGTCACTGGATCCCTTAAAGTTGGAGCTAGCTACACAATTGGAGAGTACATATTGCCCTTTGCATTGGCAGAATTTGCGGCTCAGTTTCCTAATGTAGACATCGATGCATCAATTGCCAATACGGTAGAGATTACTCAGGCAGTTCGCACTAATCATCTGGACCTCGCATTGGTAGAAGGGGAAGTTAATCACTCAGACCTTGAAATCCAGGCTTTGATGGAGGATGAGATTATTCTAGTTGTCCCTAACCAACATGCTTTAGCAAGACTCCCCATTGTCACTGCCGATCATCTTCAAGACCAAGTCTGGATTTTGAGAGAAACTGGCTCCGGAACACGTGACTTCAGCGACAAACTAATCAAAGATTGGAAGATTAATATAAAAAAATCCCATATCTTCGGTAGCAGTCAAGCTGTAAAACAGGCGGTTATTGCTGGTCTGGGCATCGCACTTGTTTCAAACTGGATTGTACGTAAAGAATTGAAGGCCAAGGAAATGACAGCTATCCGAATAAAAGGAAAACGATTAATCCGTTCGTTTTCCATAATCAGACCAAAAAATAGCGAAATGTCTAAAGCTATGAGAGTTTTTACAGATAACCTCCTTTCACATGACCTTATTTCTTCACTTATTGATAACAATTCTACCGAACCTAGTTGAGAATTAACCCCTGTAACAAAGTTACAGGGGTTGTTTTTTGCTTACTTAAGTTATAAAAAACTTCCATTACTAAGCAATTCCGAAGGAATTTTAAAGGAGTAGCTCGAAGACTACTTTAGGCTCTTTCTGACTTAGGTGATCTCCATGGACTAAAGGTACAGAGACACAATGTTTATCACTTCATGATTTAGAGGAGGAATCGCGATGAATCTCAAGAAAAGTATCCCCACTGCCGTTATGACTCTTATCCTGTCCCTCATGGCATTATATGCCTCTCTACTCGGAGTGTTGGATGAAACCCTTTACAAGGATGTATTCTTAGCAGGTTCCTTAGCTGAGAAATTAATTGCCGGTTCAATGGCCCAAGATATCATATCTATCCCAGCCTCCCTTATTTTAGCTTTTTTGTCTCTTTCTTTTATGAAACACCATGGGGAGAAAACCTTTATAGCCCTTCTAGGGTTGGCAGGGTACTTCTTGTATGGCTACGGACTCTATACCATCCAGGGACAGTACTCAACCCTTTATCTCGTCTACCTGGGCATTTTTGGTCTCTCCTTATACAGCCTTATCTTTGGACTTCTAAGTTTCGAACCCGAAAGTGTGAAGTATTATCAGTTGCCAAGGTCACTGCAAACAGCTATCAGTATTTTTATGATTCTCATCCTCATAGTCCTTGTACCTCTATGGATCATCTTTATTAACGCTGACATTGCCAAACATATCCCCCGGGATACTTATGCCGTTTTTCTTTTAGATTTATGTGTGGTCTTTCCTGCCTTCGGTATTATAATATATCAACTACTACGCAATAAACCATTTGGCAATATTCTCGCAGGAGTCGCACTCTTTAAGGCAGGAACACTCTGCCTTTCCGTAGCATTCGGGGAGTGGTTCGGACCACATTACGGCGGATATGAGGCAAATAGTTTTAATATTACACTTTTCGGAGTCTTGACGGCCGTTAGCCTTGTGCTTACTATCCTGTACATAAGGAAGCTGCGAACGCTCCAATAGAGAAGGGACAAGGCATATAATCCTTGTCCCTTTTTCCGGTTGTATATAAGTTGAAATACATTATGGGATAGGAAGATTAGCATCGATCCAATCTAACAATTCATGGACACTATTTACTGTTAATCCAATATTCGCATGGTTTCTTTTAATAAGTACTATGTCTAAACCCAACTCTAAGGCAGCCGAGATTTTCGTATCTGTTCCCCCTGCAGCCCCACTATCACGAGTCAAAAGAATATCAGCTCCATAAAATTTCAGAGATACTTTATTGATCTCTTTTGAAAATTGGCCTTGCATAGCAACAATATTTCTAGGCGGTATACCCATGTCTTGGCACTTCTGTACCAAACGTCCTTCCGGTAGAACCCTTACAACAATACGAGCCAATCGGGCAAAAGGGCTTCGTATAATACTTTCCAATTGGTGACTTCCCGTTGTGACAAAAACCGTTATTGGTCTCCCTTTTTCTTGATGTAAAGCTCCTACGCGCTGTTCCAATTGGAGCAGTGCTTCCTCCCAGTTGCGGACTGTATATATTAAAGGGCTAACAGGAATGATTGTCTCAGGTCTTTCTAAGCGAAGATAAGGAATATCCCGTTGATCGCACCATTGACGCAAACTGGCAAACTTTACACTACTCGAAGGAGGGCTGGCATCTATGATCAAGGAAGGCATATATAGACAGGTTTTTTCACTCCACGTTTGCATCCGTGTTAGCTCTAGCCTTCTGCTATTAAGACATTCACTAATCTCACGGGCCGCGGCAGTTTCCCCTAAAAGTAATATCATGGTGTCCTCCATTAAGCTGTTGATCTAAGCTGTTTGCTGCCCGCTCTTAATCGGTATGATCTTAAATAAATCTTCTTTTGATTTCGGCAAAGGAGTAGACGGAAGTATCCATCCTTTCTTTAGCAACTCATTATATGTCTCAATCAGCCATGGCATTGTCAAATCAGCGTGTTGTACAAGCTCTGACCTTGAAAATAATTCGCCGGGTAATCCTTGGGCAATGATTTCTCCACGGTACATAATGGCTAAACGATCTGACCAACTATAGGCTAAATCCACATCATGAGTGGATAGAATAATCGTCTTACCTTTGTCACTTAACTTAGTTAATAGTTGCATAAATTCCTGAGAGTGCCGAGGATCCATTCCGGCGGTTGGTTCATCAAAAATAATGACATCGGGTTCCATAGCCAGAACACCCGCAATGGAAACACGTTTTTTCTGTCCGTAGCTTAACAAATGAGTGGGCTTATCTTGAAGATCTGTGGTTTCTGTATCTATTAGAGCTTGTTTAACTCTCTCTGTTACTTTTTCTTCTGAAAGTCCCAGATTGAGTGGGCCAAAAGAGATGTCCTGCCAAACACTGGCGGAAAACAATTGACTATCAGGATCCTGGAAGACGATTCCTACTTTCTTACGTAATTCTATTAATGCTTTGTTTTTGTAGGAAATTTCCTCACCCTGGTATTTAATACACCCTGAATCCGGTCGATAAATCCCGTTCATCTGCATGAATAACGTGGACTTTCCGGCACCGTTCGAACCTAAAATAGCCAGCTTCTCTCCCTGATGAATCGGTAAATTCACGTTACGTAAAGCGTTTGTGCCGTCTGGATAAGAATACTGTAAATTAACTGCTTCTAGTATGTACTTCGACAAACGCATTACCTCCAAAGAAAATTTATTAAGATTAAAAAAATTTCAAGCACTGTAATAATAACATAATTTTTCGGATTAATTGGATATTTTTTGGTCAGAACCCTAATTTCTCCCGTGTATCCTCGCGCTGACATTGAATCGTAAAGATCTCGTGATTTTAGGAACATCTTGCCGATAAGCGCTGAGAAGAGCTGACTTATCGAACGATAGGTACTTTTCATCGAAACATACCCTAGTCGGGAGGATTGAGCTCGGCGTATGGTGATGGCTGTATCCATAAAGACAAAGATAAAGCGATAGATAAGCACCATTAATTCTGTAATAATATAAGGAACTTTGATCTTATGAAGGATTGTTATTAGTTCGGTGATCGGAGTCGTAAGAGCTAGAAAGTAAAGGCAAGAAACCGCTCCTAAGGATTTGAGAAAGAGATGAACTGCTTGGACAAGGTCGGGATAGTGTATTCCGATAGTATAACCGTACAGGTTCTGGTAAAGCCAAAGACCTGAGGGATCCGTCGAAACCGTAACGACGATTGTGACTACACTAATCAGTAGAAAGGCGAGAGGAATCAGCAAAAGCTTGATAAAAACCCGAGCTGGAATCCCCGCTTTAACAATAATTCCTCCTGCCATTAATGCTAATATGACCAGAGGGGTAAGGATTGTTGGAGATGTTATACAAATGACCATGGTCATTATTGCAAATAGACTTTTTTCCGAGGGGTGAACTGTTTTTAACTGATTATTATATGCGTAAGAATCGATAGCTATCACGTTTGATCCCTCTTGCCCATACTATTTTTACCTTTTTTAAACCCAATATAATAAAAGACAAACCCACTTCCGAGAGCAGCCTGTAATGCAAACAAAAAAGATTCAACCTCTCCGCTTGGGGGTTCCCAGAATGACTCAAACCAAGGCGAGTAATTAGAGTTGAGGGTGCTGATCATCTCTGATGCTTGAGTATCAGCACCACTAAATTCAGCACCACGCGCAATATAAAGCGGCGCAAAAGCCAGTAGAACAACGAAAAATAAAAGTATCATATTTTTAGTCAACGGTTTCATGCTTTTATTCCCCCTTTTACGGTAGATATAGCCTTTCCTGTAAAGGCAGTTAAAACCTGCAACTCTTTTTGACTATAGGTATTGAGAATATTAAATACCATGACAGTAAGCAAACCTTCGCTGATAGCTAAAGGAAGCTGAGTGAAGGCAAAAACACCCAAGAATTTAAGTATTGATGCCAGTACCCCGCCCGTAGCTGGGAAAGCTAAACCTAATTGAATAGAGGTTGTAACATAGGTCATTACATTTCCTAAAGTAGCAGCAGTAAAAATTGAAAGCCATTGGGGAGCTCCCAATTTCTTTAGGCCTCTATAAGTACCGTAAGCAACGAAAGGACCAACCACCCCCATAGAAAACGTATTTGCGCCAAGGGTTGTTATCCCACCATGAGCCAGCAAAAGAGCTTGAAACGTTAACACAATCATCCCTAATACGGTCATAGCTGTAGGACCAAACAAGATAGAACCCAGGCCGACTCCAGTCGGATGAGAAGAACTACCGGTTACTGAAGGAATCTTTAAGGCGGATAGCACAAAGGCAAACGCCCCAGCCAGGCCAAGTAACATCTTTAGATTAGGATAGAGCGCAATGGTCCTTTTGATTGATCGTACTCCAGCAATAACAAAAGGGATCATAGCAACCCACCAAAAAGCTGCCCAGTTGAAGGGTAAAAAGCCCTCCATAATATGCATGGCATAAGCATCCTTCGGAAAGATGATATAGATTGCCAGTACATAAACTAATAGTAACCCAAATGCTTTTATTCTATGAGAATTCATTTATGTAACAACTCCTTTCATAGCGACCCAACTCTTACACTTTGTCCTCTGATGTTGTAAACCTCAGACAATAAGTTAAATCTGATTAAAAAATAACGAGACAACCTCACATTACTCGACTTTAAAGACAGCAATGTACTGGTTGCCTCGAACTATACGGTCTCTTCCACTTTCAAGTAGCACTCGCATTTTGAAGCAGATCCCGCTTGCACAAGACTTCTACCCGCAGGTCGGTTTCCCTCAGGAAACCATTATGTAAACGATAAATAGTTAAAGCCCTCCATGAGATGGAGGGCTGAATTAACATATAAACCCTGCCACCCATCCATCGTGAGTTAAAGCATGCGAGCAGTCAGGTCTCCTGGCTTAGGTTCCTCGTTTATGCCTCCTTCCCAAGTTTCCTCAGTGGATATGGCAATAAACTCCCCATTTACAGTGGCGGGACCGCGCCGGATTCACACCGGCTTCCCTGTTTAATTTTTCTGAAAGAAAAATTAACTTGCTCGAACTATTCACTTTTTATAAATTTAACACGAAAACTCTCCCTAGTCAAGCAAGAGTTTTCTCAATTTGCTAACTATTCAACCTCTTGAATTATTGGCAGAATCACAGGTCTGCGCCGTGTTTTTTCGTAAAAGTGTTTACTTAAAACATCACGAATCTGGTTTTTTAAGACAGCCCATTCCGTAATCCGATTTTCTCGGCATCGTGCCATAGTCTGCCGAATTTTTTGTTTAGCTTCATCTAACATTGACTCCGATTCACGAACATATACAAAGCCCCGTGTTACAACATCCGGTCCTGCAACTATTCCACCACTTGAGCGGCTTATAGTCATTACGACGATTAGAATGCCATCTTGGGAGAGTTGTTTACGATCTCGTAAAACAATATTCCCGACATCACCAATCCCTAAGCCATCAATCAAGACCTTACCTGCCATAACCTTGTTGCCTAAAGCTGCACCATGACGAGTAAACTCAACGACTCCGCCATTTTCAGTAATAAAAATATTTTCTCTTGGGATTCCAAGCTGCTCAGCTAATTGAGCATGCTTGATCAACATGCGATACTCCCCATGGACTGGCATAAAATATTGCGGTCGGACCATACTTAACATTAACTTTTGCTCTTCTTGGCTCGCGTGGCCCGATACGTGCATTCCCTCTGCCGATTCATAGATTACGTTTGCTCCGAGCTTAAATAACTGATCCACGGTTTTTGCCACAGACTTTTCATTGCCTGGTATTGGGCTGGCTGAAATGATGACCGTATCCCCTGGTTGAATCGCTACATGTCGATGGTCATGGTTGGCCATTCGGGTCAAGGCGGACATCGGTTCACCTTGGCTTCCTGTTGTTAAAATACAAGCTTGATTTCCAGGCAAGCCGATGATTTCATCTATATCCATCAGGGTTCCCTCTGGAATATCTAGATATCCAAGTTCCTCGGCAATTCCTACGATGTTCACCATACTTCGTCCCACAACCGCTACCTTGCGGTTGGTATTAACGGCAGCAGTGATAGCCTGTTGGAGGCGATATACGTTGGATGCAAAGCTAGCGAGAATAACACGATCCTTAGCATTGCGAAATGCTTCATCAATCATCTCCCCAACATGGCTTTCTGACGGCGTAAATCCAGCTCTTTCCACATTCGTGCTATCAGATAGTAAACACAAAACTCCTTTGTCCCCAAGTTCTGAGAACTTGTGGATGTCGAGGATTTCGCCAGAAACAGGCGTATGATCCAGTTTAAAGTCCCCCGTCACAACGACCGTACCTAGCGGGGAATGGATAGCTATCGATACTGAGTCAGGTATACTGTGGTTGACACGAATAAATTCAATGCGAAAAACTCCGAGCTTAATAACATCGCGAGGTTGTACAACCGTTGATTGAATGTTATTTAAGTTATTTTCTTTCATCTTGGATTGTATGATTCCCAAGGTTAAACGTGTTCCGAAAACGGGCACATCCAAATCTCTCAACAAATATGGAAGGGCACCGATATGATCTTCGTGTCCGTGGGTGAGTAAAATGCCTAATAGCATCTCTTTGTGCTCAATCAAGTATGTGTAGTCAGGTATGACAATATCTATTCCGAGCATATCATCATCTGGAAACGCTAATCCTGCATCAACTAATACCATTTGATTATCATAGCGAATTACTGTCATGTTCTTTCCAATTTCACCAAGTCCACCTAGGGGAATAATTTGTAATTTATGTTCTTTTGGCAATCAAATCCACCTCCAATTATATATATCTCTTGTGCCTAAAAAGCTACGGGATCCCCGTGGTTTCTTCGAAGCCCAAAATAAAGCAACAAAAAGACGCGAAATAACATAACGAACACACGACGCCCAGTATTCGCCAGTACTTCGATAATCATCTATGAAACTAGCCGCACAATCAAGATACTACATTATAGCGCGAAAAACGAAGGCATGCAAGTTAGTTCATATTCTCTCAAAGCACCTAAAATACGCTATTCTGACAGGGAATATGTATTAAAAACCATAATTCGGGAACTATAGCCTTGATGTCGTTTAGAAAGGTGGAATAGTAATGACCAATGTTGTTTGTTCTGCAACCCAATGTAATCATAATGAGGATGGACACTGTCAGCTTGAAACATTAAGTGTTACATCCAGTCTAATGGATCGTGAGGCTGAGTGTGCTTTTTACGAGCCCGGAGATAAATAATCCGTGCCATCTTAATCATTAGCTTATGAATTACTCATTAAGTCATCACCTCTTTTGGTGATGGCTTATTATTATTTTGGTAGCAGGAATTTACAATCAGCTAGAGAATACTATCTTAATATATAAAATATTCAATCATCTACTAGTTATGTAGTGAAGGGAGCTAAAAAAATGTTAAATTCTAAGGAAGATCTTACCAGAGACCAAGCTTTAGCTTTATTAGAGGACTTTGCCGTGCGTTGGTTAGCACACGATGGGCTTTGGTTCCAAGCCATTGAGAAGGCGCGGGGGCTCGACGAAGCAGTCGAGCATGATATTGAGGCTTGGCGAAATTTCACTGTCTTAGAGGCTAAACGCATCATGAAGTTTTTGAGTTTACCTAAGGATGGTGGGCTTGACGCCTTAGAAAGAGCACTTAAATTTAGACTTTATGCCTTTATTAATGTGCAAGAGTGCTTAAGGCCTGATGATCACACCTTAATTTTCCACATGAAAGATTGCCGAGTCCAATCTGCTCGAAAGCGAAAGAATATGCCTGACCATCCTTGTAAGCCCGTGGGTGAAGTCGAGTACTCCTTATTTGCTTCTACCATCGACTCAAGAATTAAGACAAGCTGCATCGCTTGTCCCCCCGACCCCCATCCAGAAGAATTCTATTGTGGCTGGAAGTTTACCCTGAACGAAGAGTAAAGGGCTGTCCTACAATTGTACAATAAAAAACAAGCGTTCTCACTCCACTTAACAGTGAAAGGA
Source organism: Desulfosporosinus sp. (assembly GCF_014237355.1). Lineage (NCBI taxonomy): Bacteria > Bacillati > Bacillota > Clostridia > Eubacteriales > Desulfitobacteriaceae > Desulfosporosinus > Desulfosporosinus sp. The sequence continues at coordinate 266,470 of NZ_JABZFS010000076.1, read as the reverse complement.
GAACGCCTTTTGATTGTGTAACACTTTGTATTTGGAAACCAGTCTATTAGACGATTGGGTAGCTTGGTTTCTCAGAAGCAACTTTCAATTCTGATAAACGCCCTTGAGTTGTATTATTGGCCTTCGATGGTTTAATACTTTTCAAAAGATCTTTCAGAAACTTGATTTCTTCAGCTGTTGCCTCAGCTAAGGGCAAACGAACTCCGCCAGCTTTGATGCCAATCATATTCATAAGTGCTTTAATAGGAACTGGATTTGATGTGACAAATATACCTTTGAAGATTGGATAGAGTTCTAAATGCCACTTTGTTGCAAGGGCTGTATCCCCATCAAACCATGCGTCGACCATTGCCTTCATCTCGTTTCCGATGATATGGGCGGCAACACTTACAATACCACTACACCCTAAAGCCAGCATTGGTAAGGTCATGGAATCATCTCCGCTGTAAACTTCAAACCCAGCGGGTAATAACCTCTTAAGCTCACTAACTTGATCAAGGGAACCTGCTGCTTCTTTTAAAGAAACTATGTTTGGAATTTCAGATAATCGCTTGACCGTATCGGGCAATAAATTAGCGGATGTTCTACCGGGAACATTGTAAAGCATTAATGGTAAGGGTGTCGCCTCAGCGATGGCCTTGAAGTGTTGAAACATACCCTCTTGAGAAGGTTTATTATAATAGGGTACAACGGCCATCACTCCATCAACACCCGTTGTAGATGCCTGGCGAGCAAGCGAAATACTCGAATTAGTCGAATTTGACCCGATTCCTGCAATCACGGTTGCCTTTGATCCTAAGGACTCTTTCACTACCTTAAAAAGTTTAAGTTTCTCCTGATCTGTTACTGTGGGAGATTCTCCTGTCGTACCACAGACTACAACCCCATCGGACCCGTGGTCAACTAAATAATGAGCTAAGCGTACGGCTTCTTGATAATTTACCTCTAACTCTTCGTTCATGGGAGTTACCATGGCGGTCAAGATTCTTCCAAAAGACATCTTTCTCATCCTTTCTGGAGGCTTCTCCGCTGAGTTAAAACGTGGGTCGACAATGTCTGCAAGAAGGACTAATACGTGGGGCGACAATGTCTTCCTGTGTGGTGGGCGCCAGACAAAATTTCTTTACTGGGTTCCCAATTTGCATACTATATGTCTAACTTGAACTTTTTGTGCAAGGCTTGTACTGCTGTCGCCATATCTTCCTGATGAACCAATACCCAAATCGTCGTATGGGAATCAGCCGATTGAAGGATAGTCACTCCAGCATCCGAAAGTGCCTCAACCATATCCGCCATAACACCTGGTACACCTGCAATTCCAGCCCCTACTATGGACACTTTTGCACAGCTAGGCACAACGTCAGGCTCAAAATCCATATTTTGTAATATCTTGACAGCCTTTGCTGCGACTTCATCAGAAACGGTATAAAGCACGGATTCCGGTTGCACACTAATAAAATCGACACTTATATCAGCTAAGGCCATTGCTTTAAAAATTCGTTTATCCGTAAGTTGTTTATTCGACATATCCACAGTTAGTATTCTTAGTTGCGTGACATTGGGTGTATGTGCAATCCCAGCGATTATTCGATCATTAGTAATATCCGTTCCTACTTCTCGATCTGGGTGCATGTTAGTAACCAATGTACCAGGGGCTTCCGAAAATGTCGATTTTATTCTCAGCGGGATATTCCGTTGCATTGCGATTTCCACTGCCCGGGGATGAATGACTTTAGCTCCTTGATAAGCCAATTGACATATTTCGTTGTAAGTGACGGTATCTAAGATACGTGCATTCTCTACGATCCTAGGATCCGCTGTCATAATTCCTTCGACATCAGTGTAGATATCGATTGATTCTGCATCAAGGGCAACCCCAAGTGCTGAAGCGGTAGTATCGCTTCCTCCGCGCCCAAGGGTTGTGATTTGACCGCCTTCCGTGACTCCTTGAAACCCTGTCACGACAACCACATTACCTTCTGCCAATTGCTCAAGTATCCGACCCGGCTCAACTCGTATTATCCGGGCATCCCCAAAGTCATTATTAGTAATTATCCCTGCTTGCCCTCCTGTTAAGAGAACCGCCTCAAAACCCAGACTGTTTAATGTGCTTACTAAGACAGTTCCTGAGATTACTTCACCGCAACTCATTAGAAGATCTAACTCACGTTTAGGTAAGTCAGGGTGTATTGCTTTGACCATACTCAAAAACGTATCCGTTGCGTAAGGGTCACCAGAACGTCCAATTGCCGATACCACAATAACTGGAGAATATCCTTCCTGAACAGCTTCCGAAACTTTGGAAACCACCTGAGCTCTCCGCTCTTCTGTAGCAAGGGAGGTACCACCAAACTTCTGTACTAAGATTCGCAACTCCCAACCCCCCTTTTCGTGGTTCGAGGTTCGATATTCGTGGTTCGAACCCCAACCGCTAACTTTCTTTTATCTAAGTTTTCCAGTCTTTGATCATCAATCATCGTATAATACCCTAAAACTGGGCATTAACTACCAAGCAATTCGAACTCAATCTTTGACCCTCGTACTTCGGACCACAGCAACTTATGTCAGATTTGTATCAAGGGCTACAAATACGCACCTCGCTTAAAACCTTATCTTGATTCTCAGCCAAGCACTCTAAATCTCGAACCACGAACCACCAACCACGAATATCGATTACAGTAGTAGCTCTGCAATCTGTACGGCGTTTGTTGCTGCGCCTTTACGAATTTGATCCCCTACTACCCACATATTGAATCCCTGAGGAATAGAGAAATCTTTACGCAAGCGTCCTACATAGACTTCATCTTTATCTGAACTAAACCAGGGCATCGGATATTGATCCTTACTAGGATCATCGATCACTATAACACCGGGAGCTTTACTTAATGCCTCACGTACTTCTGAAACACTGACTAACCTATCTGTCTCCACATTAATGGATTCCGAATGACTGCGGAACACTGGAACACGAACTGTTGTGGCAGTGATTGCCATATTGGGTACATGGAAAATCTTTTGAGTTTCTTTAACCATTTTCCACTCTTCTTTGGTATAGTCGCCCTCTTGAAATACATCAATACGCGGAACGAGATTGAAGGCAATTTGATGGGGAAAAACCCCCGGTATAAGCTCCCCTCCCTGAGACCAAGCTTTTACCTGTTCACCTAATTCTTCGATTCCTTCCCTTCCAGCTCCAGAAACTGCTTGATACGTGGAAACCACCACACGACGGATTCCAGCTAAATCATAAAGTGGTTTGAGGGCGACGACCATAATAATGGTGGAACAATTAGGGTTAGCAATAATCCCCTTATGCCATTTTACATCTTCTGGATTAACCTCGGGTACTACAAGCGGCACTTCCGGGTCAAGTCGAAAAGCGCTGCTGTTATCGATTACAACTGCTCCACTATCTACAGCGGAACGGGCATATTCTGTACTCGCTGATCCACCTGCAAAGAGAGCAATGTCTATTCCTTTAAAACTCTCGTGAGTCGTCTCCTGGACCTCTAATTCCTGACCTTGCCAGGTAATGCGTTTCCCTGCAGAACGTTTGGATGCTAATAACCTCAGTTCATTGACCGGAAACTTACGCTCGGCGAGAATTTTTAGAAACTCTTGTCCTACTGCACCTGTGGCTCCAACAATTGCTACATTAGACATTACTTATGTTCCTCCTTACATTTATCTAGGATCGAGACTAGGTAGGGGGTGCCCTACTGAATCAGCAAGGCACCTTGTGTTCTCAAAAGATGATCATTTTGCCGAATAATCCACTAGTACCGGTTGAATTTGTTTTCCAGCATAAGCCATGAGGATCGTATCTGGAATTTTATCCATATGCGCCACTAAAGAATTCGCTTTATCTACTGGATTATCTTGCCCAAAGGGCACTAAGAAAATATTTTTTGTAATGAGTAAGGTTCCAATATTACGAGCATTTAATCCTAGTCCATCATTACTAGAGATAGCTAATACCAAAGGCCTCTGATTTCGAAGATGAGATTTTGCTGCCATCAGCACCGGGGTATCAATAATGCCGTTGGCAAGTTTTGCTAATGTGTTTCCGGTACAGGGAGCAATTACTACACAATCAAACATCTTCTTGGGTCCAACGGGCTCAGCTTGGGGAATCGATTGAATGATTTCCTTATGAGTGATGTCCCGAAATTGATGTTTCCAATCCTCAGCCTTGCCAAATCGCGTATCCATACTTTCAACAGAATAAGAGATAATTGGTGTTAACTCAGCACCTTCATCAACTAGGCGTTTCATAACTTGGGTAACCTCATGTATGGTACAGTGTGATCCTGTAATAGCAAACCCAATTTTTAACCCAGCAAACTTCATCCCTTTACACCTCCACTTTACAAGTAGTGTTCACTGTGGTCAAGTGACGAAGAATAAGTTGCGGGTAAATATGAGCAAGAATTCGTCCGGCTGTCTTAGGAGCTACAGTGCCTGGCAAGCCAGGAGCTAAGAGCGCTTTTATGCCTAGATTCTGAGCATACTCAAAATCTGTGCCTCCAGGTCTGGACGCCAAATCAACAATGACCGCATCTGGCGTGACCTTTTCTAACATCAGTCGATCCAAGACCTGATGGGGTACAGTGTTAAAGATGATTTCAGCGTGACCAATCTCATCTTTAAGATTTGCAAAGTCGACGGCATGTAGTCCCATCTCGACTGCACGTGCTAAATCGGAAGGCTTACGAGCAACACCAGTTACCCGGGCTCCAATTCCTTTTAACATGTGAGCTAGAGTCCAACCACAGCGACCTAAGCCAAGCACAAAACTATTGCTGCCATGAATTGTGATCGTTGTGGCTTCCATTGCCATTTGAATAGCTCCTTCTGCCGAAGGAATAGAATTAAGGATTACGAGCTCATCCAACCTAGAGGTTTCGACCAATTTGATACCTAAATTGTTGGCTTCTGACTTTAAATCTGGTCGCGCAAAGCCGATGACCAGTGGTACCTGTGCTGGAATGGCTTCAAGTACTTTCTTGTTTAAGACAATGGGTGAATCTGAGTATTTTGCTTTGACTACTCCACATTCATCTGTGCCGAACAACGGAAAAAGCAAGACATCCACTTGACCAACAGCCTCTTCCAGAGATGGCGCAAGCGTCATTCCCGAAATGGGAGAAGCCTTTTCGAATCCGACCCCGACTATGTAGGCTCCCTGTTGTTGAAGTTCGGAAATTAAATAGAGTTCCCGATCATCTCCCCCGATAACAGCACAACGAATTCCTTTCAAACCCGCACTCATTTTTTATGCCCCCTTTGAGACAGTGTCCAATTGACTACTATTCATTATATGAGGGTATGCAGGCTGCGGTTACGCTGAAAGTCATCTAATCGAGGAAATTATCCAGTCCTATTACGAGGTCGGTCAGTTCTGCAGATTTGCGTATACTCAGAATAATTCCAGGCATATAGGTCTCTCTGGAGAATGCATCATGCCTAATTGTCAGGGCCTGCCCCAGTCCACCGAATAAAACTTCTTGGTGGGCGATTAAACCAGGTAAACGCACGGAATGAATATGAATCCCTCCAAGGTCAGCACCACGGGCGCCTGGGATTTTTTCGTATTCATTCGGGTGCCCTTGAACCATGGGGGCACGAACCTCTAAGATCCCCTCCGCCGTTTTTAGGGCAGTTCCCGAGGGGGCATCTAATTTTTGATCATGGTGCATTTCGATAATATCAACATTCGGAAAATACTTTGAAGCTTCCCTGGCAAAACGCATCATTAAAATTGCTCCAATAGAAAAATTCGGAGCTAGAAAAGCTCCAACTTTTTCTTTTTCTACAAGAGTACGAATTTCACTGATCTCAGTTTCATCTAACCCGGTGGTTCCAATGACTGGAACCACTCCAGCCATAATTGCAGTCTTAGAATTTTTAAAAACGGACTGGGGATTGGTAAAATCAACTAAAACATCGGCTCTAGAAGAACGCAAAGATTCAAGCTCCAAGGGGCCTGTTATATCGATACCAACTCTGGGGGAACCAACGACAAACCCGACATCCATTCCCAAATGCCGTGTATCTGAAGCTCCTACTAAAAGGAGATCATCTTCTTTCAGTATAGAACGAATCACTTCTTGGCCCATCTTCCCACTTGCTCCAGCAACAAAAACACGAATTTTCTTCAACGAAACCCCTCCTGCGATGCTAAGGCAAAAACCCCGTTGCTTAACGCAATGCGGGGTTAAAGCTTTTCCATACATTTTATTGGGTATCACGTCCTCTGTCAAATTGAATTTTCACCGAATTCTATCGTTTCTATTCTGCAAATCAACGATAATAACCTCAGACCCTACTTTTTTCACGGTTTGCCACGGGATACTCAAGTGTTCACGCTCTCGATCCCCTTTAGAACCCCAAAAACCTGAAAACCCTCCTCGGGAAGTAAGGATGATCGCTTCAACAGATCCATTCAAAGAAATGTCAAGATCTGCATCCCCCACCAATCCCAATTTTGCGCCATCAAAGAGGTTAATGATTTCTTTCCCCGCCAGATCACTTAAAAGCATTGTATCCTCTCCCCTATTCACTTCCGCAAATTCATCCAGGCCTTTAATACAAAGGGTTGCAAAATAGCCAAAAATAAAGAAATAACTGCTAGTGGTTCAACAAAAAACACTGAGGTACTCCACCAATCTTCTGGTATCTTTAAAAAAGAAAACAAGAGTTCCAAGGATAGGTAAATCCCCCCTGCTGTGCCTACCAATTGACTTAAGGCAGCAGCCAGTACGTTTGATGAGGGCTGAGATGACCGCCACATCATCCTATATTTTCGTTCCCGGACAGATATAGAAATCCCAATAACCAGAAGTATAACCCCAAGGGCTTGCATTCTTCACTCCCCCTCATGGGGAGTTTATGAACAGACAAACTTTGTTAGAACAAAAAACAGAAGGATTTTACATCTGCCTTCTGTTAGAGTGTTCCCTATTTAAGTTTAGTCACGAAGTATAATGAATGAAGGTGATCGCTATATGCCCGTAGAACCGAATCCACCTGTTCCTCTCGCAGTTTCTTCAAGCTCAGAGACTTCTTCAAAGACTGCCTTGAAAACTGGCATAAATACCATTTGAGCTATTCTATCTCTAGGATTGATTACTACGTTTTGTTGACCTAGATTTTGCATCAGTACTTGAATTTCCCCTCGATAATCAGAATCGATAACTCCTACCCCATTCGTCAGTCCAATTGCGTACCGACTGGCTAGCCCGCTTCGAGCAAAAACAAATGCCACAACCTGCGGACCTGGAAGTTCAATAGCCAATCCAGTGGGGATTTTAACATTCTCCCCCGGACTCACGGTTAAGGATTCATTAATATCTGCACAAAGATCAACTCCTGCCGAGGCAGCTGTTGCATAGGTAGGAAGGGCCAACGAATTGTCCCTTACCCTTTTGATTTTTACCTTTATAGAGTTTAACACTAAAAGTCCCCCAAACTCGTTGTTCGATATTCGGTATTCGTGGTTCGATATACGACTGTGGCTCATTTGCTTTATAGTATTAAGACAATAAGTTGAATTTCATAAAGTTGTCATCCTGAACTTCAGCGAAAGATCTTACGGCTTCAGAGAAGATCCTTCACGACCTTCAGGATGACAATTAGGACGCACTTTTCTATTAATGAGTAGATGAGCTTCGGACTATTGTCCAGATATTCGAACCACGATCCTCGAACCACGGACCTCGATTTACTCCCATCCTGTTTGCTTCAACAAATCGGATAATATCACTTCATGTCCAGCAGGTCCTAGTGTCATAATACTGATTTTATCCTTTTGCCATAGGCGCTGAACCAAGCGCAAAACATCCTCGACAGTTACATTTTCCAGCTTCTCTACCACTTCCTCTGGTGAGAGTACACGATTGTAGGTTAACTCCGTCTTTCCAAGACGACTCATCCGACTGCTTACGGCTTCTAAGCCGAGATATAAGCCACCTTTTATTTGGGCTTTTATTCTAACTAATTCCTCAGAGCTAATTCCTTTTTGCTTAAACTTCAGTAATTCTTCGAGAATACAGGCGATGACTTCTTGAGTATTTTTTGGGCTCGTTCCCGCATAGATGGCGAATAACCCTGTATCCACGTAGGTTGAGTGATAAGAATACACTGAGTAAGCCAATCCACGCTGTTCCCTTATCTCCTGAAATAATCGAGAGCTTAATCCGCCACCCAGAATATTATTAAATATATGCATAGCATAGATATCCTCATCATCCTGACCTAGCCCCGGTACTCCCAAGATGATATGCATCTGTTCTGTATCTTTCTTCTGATTATATTCAATAGTGTGGCCTCTCGGTGTTTCCTCAAGTACTCTTCGCCCTCCTCGCTTAAATGTACCAAAGTGAGGGGAAAGCTTAGCTACAACATCCTCATGGTTTATTTTACCAGCGACAGAGATCACGACATTATCTGGAGCATAATGTTCCGTAAGAAAATGCATAATCTTGTCTCTATTCAGAGATCTTATGCTCTCTTCTGTTCCCAAAATAGGCTTTCCTAGGGGATGATCATTCCAGACATGCTCTGAAAAAACATCATGAATTAACTCATCAGGAGAATCTTCATACATTTTAATTTCTTCTATGACAACGTTCTTTTCTTTTTCAATTTCCTTTTCATCAAAGAGGGAAGAGAAAAACATATCACTCAAGACGTCAATAGCAAGGTCTAGATCTTCATCAAGTATTTTGGCATAGTAACAGGTATATTCTTTAGTGGTAAAGGCATTCAGCTGGCCACCAACCGCTTCTAAGGATTCCGCTAAAGCACGAGCACTTCGATGCTCTGTGCCTTTAAAAAACATGTGCTCAATAAAGTGAGAAATCCCCTCAAACCCTTCACGTTCATCTCGAGACCCGGCTCCTACCCATATTCCTATTGCAGCCGAACGAACGTGGTCAATTTCTTCTGTAATAATCCTAACTCCGTTAGGAAGCAGCGTCTTCTTATACAATTAATTCACTCCCTCTTACTTCCTCCAGTGAAGGGAAATAATCGTCTTCAGGAACGATCTTTCTTGGACTTCATTTTCACTAATTAATGGAACGCTTTTGATCTTTTGTTCCCCCAACCATACTTCGAATCGGCCTAATCGTTCTCCAGCATGAATAGTACTATTGGTTGGCTTCTCCCATTCAATACGAGTTACTAGTTTCTCACGGTTAGCCTTTGCTAGACTTAACTCTAGAGGATCCGACGTAAAGACTTTAACTGGCTTCTTGTCATGAGGGAATTCTGCAATAACCTGTCCAACCTCTGCTAGACGAACAGTCTCCGTGTTCTGGAAGCCCCACTCTAAAAGCTTCTTTGCATCTCCAAACCGATCTGGTGCATTCAGTACAACAACTAACAGCTGCCGTCCTTCCTTCGTAGCGGAAGCAACCAGACATTTTCCTGCCGCTGTCGTGGTCCCTGTTTTTATACCATCTGCATAGGGATAGTTCCAAAGTAATTTATTTGTGTTCCTAACATCCATGAAAACGTCCGGCTCAATAAAGTGAATTTCTGTTTCCTTCTGCCGGGTAATTGATTGAAATTGCGGTATCTGCAAACCATATCGAGCCATTAAAGCGAGATCATAGGCCGTGGAATAATGTTCTTTACGAGGCAGACCATTGGTATTTATGAAATTGGTATTTTCAGCGCCAAGAGCCAAGGCCTTACGATTCATAAATTTGACAAACTGTTCTTCACTTCCTGCAATGTGTTCTGCTATTGCTACACATGCATCATTACCAGAACGAACCAAGGCACCCGTTATAAGTTCATAAAGAGTAATTTTTTCTCCAGGGTCAAGATATATGGTTGATTCTCCAACAGCAGCCGCTTTGTCACTGACGGTAACAACTTCCTCCGGGCGACCAAGCTCAAATCCCAGGATAGCTGTCATTATTTTAGTGGTACTTGCCGGTGGACGACGTTTATGTGCCTGTTTACTAAAAAGAATGTCCCCTGTAGCCACGTCCATCAGAACAGTTGCATCAGCGGTTATTCTCGAGGGACCTGCTACAGTTACTGGCTTATCTACGGCCTTTTTGGCTGGAGCACCATATACAGGGTTTACCAGTAGTAAGCTTACGCTAATAACACTAAGAAGAACGCAGTACCAAGCCTGCGTGCACTTTAGCCTGATCATTTAACCACCTCAACTTTTAATTTGTCATAAGGTAGTATCTCCGCTCTGGTCATATGTTATTAGCTTATCAAGAGGTTGGAAAATATAACCCTCCAAGGTCAGTCGTTCGAGAATAACAGGCAAAGCTTTGACGGTATTAGCTTTAGGATGCATTAATACTATGGCACCGGACTTATTTGGCTTAATTCCAAATCGTATTGCTGGATTAACAATTCGTTTTATAATAATTTCCGGCGTACTGTCTGGTCGCCAATCCACCGTGTCTAGTGTCCATAGTATAGTCTTGTAGCCTAGTTCATCAGCTGCTCGAAGTCCAGGTACACCCTTTTCACCGTAAGGCGGTGCATACAGGTGGGTTTTCTTTCCGATAATTCCCTCAATAATGCTTTCTGTCTTTTTAATTTCTTCTCGGTTTGCCCCTACGGACAGTTGATCAGGATGTGGATGCGAATATCCATGATTTTCGATTTGGTGCCCTCGGTTAAACATTTCCTTTAATAATTCTGGGTTTTTCTTCGCCCAACGCCCGGTAACAAAAAAGGTCACAAACGCCTTTTTCTTATCTAATTCATCTAAGATCGGTGGTATAAATTCTTCGCCCCAATCTACATTGATCGTTAAAGCCATGATTTTCTGATCCGTCTTAATTTGCTCAATGGGCTTGGAAACTGGCGTGTTGGAAGTTGCAACCCAACGTTGCGCTAAAACCCCAGCAAGTAACAGAAAGAAAATCCCGCCAAACGAGAGTATTCGTCGCGAGATTTTTAAGTTAATGAACATATGCGTCCCCCCTTCCTTAACATTTATGCGGAAAGGAGGACTCAAAGACTGATCATTCGTGGTTATTTCATTAAAAATCCTTAAGGTTTTGGAATCGTTGGGTTTTCCTTACGAGGCATAGCTTCTTTACGAGATAAATTCAACCTACCTTGTTTGTCGATGGCAGTTGCTTTAACGGTAATCTCATCTCCAACTTTGACAATGTCTTCTACCTTTTCAACGCGTTCGTGAGCCAGCTGAGAGATATGGACTAACCCTTCCTTACCTGTAAGTCCCAAGACCCCTGGTATAACTTCTACAAAAGCACCAAAGTCCATAACCCTAGTTACTTTACCTTGATAGATTTTACCTACTTCTACTTCTTGAGTTAGGGCTTGAATAATTTTTAAAGCTTTGTCTCCACCCTCACCACCGACAGAAGAAATAAAGACACGACCATCATCCTCAATATCGATTTTGACATCCGTTTCCTCAACAATCTTCTTAATGGTTTTTCCGCCAGGTCCAATGACATCCCTAATTTTATCAGGATGAATCGTTGTGGTGATGATTCTTGGTGCATAGATAGAAAGTTGTGGACGTGGTTTATCCATTACAGCTAGCATCTTATCTAGAATAAAGAGGCGTCCTGCTTTAGCCTGGGTTAAAGCCCTTAATAGAATCTCTCTGGATACACCCGCAATTTTTATATCCATTTGCAAAGCAGTTACCCCTTTGCTGGTTCCTGCCACTTTGAAGTCCATATCCCCAAAGTGATCTTCCATACCCTGGATATCTGTAAGAATAGCAATCTGATCCTCTTCCTTAATGAGACCCATAGCAATGCCTGCTACAGGCGCTGAAATTGGAACTCCAGCATCCATAAGAGAAAGGGTGCTACCGCAAACCGACGCCATGGAACTCGATCCGTTGGATTCTAAGACCTCAGAAACTAAGCGAATGGTGTAAGGGAAGTCGTTTTCGTCCGGAAGCACAGGGAGCAAGGCACGCTCTGCTAAAGCACCATGACCAATTTCTCTTCGTCCGGGCCCTCGCATTGGCCTAGTCTCTCCCACGCTGTAGGGAGGGAAATTGTAATGATGTATATAACGTTTAGATCTCTCTAGGCCTAAACCGTCTAAAATCTGTTCATCTCTGGCAGCACCTAACGTCGCAACCGTCATGACCTGAGTTTGACCACGGGTGAATAAGCCTGTCCCATGGGTACGTGGGAGGATACCTACTTCGACAGTAATCGGGCGAACTTCATCCACTGCTCGGCCATCCGGTCTGATCTGTTCGTGGGTGATCAATTTTCGTACAATCTGATGCACAATATCTTCTAATACATTTTTGATAATTCTTGTGTCATCCGGAAACTCTGCTTCAAAATGACTCAAAGTATCAGCTTTAACTTCGTCGATGGCACCCTCCCGTGCTTTCTTCTCTTCTACACGGACGGCCTTATCTAATTTTTCGTAGGCATAGGCATTCACTGCCTCTACTATCGTTTCCGGGTTACCAGCAATGATCACTTCGAGCTTTTCTTTTGCCAGACCTAACTTCATGGCGTCTTCGCGGTACTCTTCGATAAACTTAGCAATCGTTTTGATTTCCTCATGTCCAAACATGATTGCTTCTAGGATTTTATCCTCTGGCACTTCATGAGCACTAGCTTCTACCATCATAACAGCCTCTTGTGTTCCGGCTACGGTAAGAAGCATTTCACTTTTTGCTGCTTGTTCTATAGTAGGATTAATAATGTATTCATCTTCTATTAGTCCAACGGTGACTGCTGCGATAGGGCCCTCGAAGGGTATGTTTGATATGGTTAATGCTGCTGATGCTGCATTGATAGCGGTTATATCTGTGGCAGAATCTTGATCAACTGACATAACAGTTGCTACTACCTGGACTTCATTACGAAAGCCTTGTGGGAACAACGGACGAATAGGGCGGTCAATCAAACGTGCTGACAGGGTTGCCTTTTCACTTGCTCTTCCTTCACGTTTAATAAATCCGCCTGGTATTTTCCCCGCGGCATACATGCGCTCTTCAAACTCAACCGTCAAGGGAAAGAAATCAATCCCCTCCCTAGCTACAGCACTGCAGGTCGCAAATGCAGTTACAACTGTATCCCCATAGCGGAGAAAAACCGCTCCTCCCGCTTGTTTACCTAGTTTACCAGTTTGGAAAGTCATAGTTCTCCCGCCAACTGAGAGTGACTTTTCAAGTATTTCCTGTTTCACAATGGAACCTCCTTAAATCTATTCAAATCCTTTTTAACTTGTTTCCTCTTCGACATATTCTTATTATTTCCTGCAATTTGCAGAAATAAAACAGAATTAGGAATAATATCTTTAAAAAGCATATGTACAATGCTCGTCCCGTCCCACCTTGCATAAAGGAGAAAGAAGCGGATCACGTAGATCCGCTTCTTTCTCCTTTTGGGATAGATTATTTTCGCAACCCAAGTACACCAATAATATTACGATACCGATCAAAATTAACATTCTTCAGATAGGTTAATAACGCACGTCTAGAACCGACCATTTTTAAAAGTCCACGGCGGGAATGGTGATCTTTCTTATGCGTCTTAAAGTGCTCTGTTAAATAGGTAATTCGCTCAGTGAGAAGCGCAATTTGCACTTCCGGAGACCCAGTATCTCCTTCGTGTTGTGCATGCTTTAAAATAATCTCTTGTTTTCTCTCAGGTGTCATCATTATAGTTTTCCTCCAATTTTTATAATTCCCAACTGCCCAGGTGAACGTTGGAGACTTCGTTTAGCCGAGTCAGCGGGTCCTAATAGTTTCTCAAGTAGTATACATGGTAATTATGGTTTTGTAAAGTTGCACAGTTCTAAGGTACTCTTGGCATTTGAACAATCCTTTTCTAACTGCGCTAAGAGTTCGTTTACCCCATTAAATTTTCGTTCATCACGTAAACGTTCTTCAAGCATTACCGTAATCTCTCTACCGTATAAGTCGCCGTCATAATTAAAGAAATGAACTTCTACCACAGTATCATACATTTCATGAAAGGTTGGTTTCATACCTATGTTCATCATCCCTAAAATGCGCGTGCCATCGATGGAACTCCAAACCGCATAAACCCCTCGCTTCGGAATCAAAAAATCCTCCGAAGTAAGGATATTAGCCGTGGGATAACCCAGTAGACGACCGCGTTCTTCGCCATGGATCACAGTTCCACGCAAGCAAGGAAGTCGACCTAGCAGAGAGCTCGCTAATCGAATATCTCCTTGAAGTAAGGCTTTACGAATGCTGCTAGAGGAAATCACTCTTCCCCCCATTGTCTGAGCCTGAAGTACACTAACTCCGAATCCATGCTGCTGCCCTAAGGCCTGAAGTAACTCAGGGTTCCCCTTACCCTGGGCACCGAATGAATAATTAAAACCCACCACAACATGAATCACTCCAAGGGGTAGGAGAATCTTTTCTACAAAGTGTTCTGGAGAAGTGTTTGCCATCTCCATGGTAAAGGGCAGATGGTAAACATTACGGACCCCAATCTCCTCCATATAAAGCAACCGCTCTTTAGTCGTCGACAATAGCTTTACTCCCCGTTCGGGAAATAATACTTTGAGTGGGTGGGGTTCAAAGATCAAAACGTCAAGCCCCACTCCTAAACGTTTAGCTTGTTCAAGTCCATGCTCAAGCAATCGTCGGTGTCCTATATGCACTCCATCAAAATTTCCTAACGCTAAGATACAAGGCTCCCTCTCTATAGGTAAACTAGTTCGAACTTGCACCGATTTGACCTCCTATTATATAAACTTGACTCAGTAAGCCTTCATATCCCTGTAGCCAAGTATCATCCAAAAACTTTATGTGGGTAAAGACTTTCCTCTCGCCAGACCCCGATGCCGATGAGTTCCTCGTTCTCCATTACCTGAACGAAACGGGAGGCTCGATGTTCGAGGTTCGAGGTTTGAAGACCGGGTTTCGTTTCGGAGCACGAATTTCTTTCGGTAGGAGGAGTCTCGACTTGTGCTCTCTTAGTCGGTAATCCATGCCGGAAAGCCTTGGCACGTGGTCCAGCTAAAAACACTCGTGGCAGGTCAATGCCAGCGGTTAAGGGCAGCATAAACGAATTGTTACCATTCTGTACAGCTTCATCAATTTCCTCCAGGGTCCAGCTCTCTGCGATCTTAAATGGCCCAGAACGGACTCTTACTAGATAGGACATATGCGCTCCACAATCTAAAGCTTTTCCTAGATCATGACATAAGGTCCGTATATAAGTCCCTTTTGAACATTCAATATCTAAGATTGCCTTGGGCAACTCTCCATCAAACCATTCTTCTAGACTCAATCGATAGATAGAAACTTCACGCGAAGGTCGCTCAATGGATATCCCTTGACGAGCATATTCATAGAGATGTTTCCCCTCTTTTCGAACGGCGGAGTACATCGGAGGAATTTGAGAGATCTTTCCCATAAAGTTCGGCAAAACACCTTCTAAATCCTTTTGTTTTAGCCGGGGCAAAGTCTCATGAATCACTTTGCCATAGGAATCCTGAGTATCAGTTGTAACTCCAAAGGTTACTTCGGCTATATAAGCCTTCCCTTGCTCTGTTATATACTCTGCTAAACGTGTTCCCTTGCCTACACATATCGGCAGTACGCCAGTCACTCCAGGATCAAGGGTTCCGGTATGGCCGACTTTTTTTGTTTTCAAAGCTCTACGTATCCAGACAACGACATCAGAAGAGGTCATTCCCGGCGGTTTGAGGACGTTAATGATTCCTTCCAAGCCTTAACGCCTCCTCAATCGCTGTGATGATCCTTTGTTTCGCCTCTGCTAACGTGCCTCTAAAGGTAAAACCCGCGGCTCGATTATGTCCTCCTCCGCCGAACTGTGCAGCGATTTCATTGACATTAAGCCAGAGGTTAGAACGCAGCCCTCCCTTGATTTCTTGAGGTCCCACTTCTTTCAGCAAGACTGCCACTTCTACGCCAGCAATACTGCGTGCGTGATTAACCAGTCCCTCACTTAATTCTTGCTCTGCACCACTTTTGTGGAAATCCTCAGTGCTTAGGGTCATAAGGGCTAACTGACCTTCAGCGCACATTTCGAGTCCATTTAGAGCATATTGCAGCAACCTAATTTGAGAAAGAGGTTTTTGGTCGAAAATCCTGTGGTGAATGTCTGAGATATTAATACCTTTATCCATTAAGTCAGCCGACAATCGATGAGTTTGCGCTGTAGTATTGCTATATTGAAAGCAACCCGAATCTGTTACAATCGCCGTGTAAAGGTTAGCAGCTATGTCACTATCTATCTCTACTCCGAGACGATTAATCAGAGTCAAGGCCAACTCTCCAACTGCACTTGCTTGGGAATCAACCCAGTTCACTCGGCCAAAGTATTGGTTCGAGATATGATGATCTAAGTTAAGCACCGTACTTAGATCAGTAATATCGGATATCGAAAGATTGACACGACCTAAATCCGTGCAATCCACAAATAACAGGGTTTCTGGTTGTGGAGAGGGGAGTTGCCGTCTAATACGGGACGAACCAGGTAAAAAAACTAAATTACTAGGTACTGGATCGGGGTTATAGAATGACACCTCTTTGCCCATTTTCTCCAATGCCAGACCGATTGCTAACATAGATCCCAAACAGTCTCCATCTGGTGATACATGGGAGAAAAGCGCCACTTTTGGCGCTTTTCTTAGAACTGCGACGAACTCTTCGACAATGTTGTGCTCACTCATGAGAGTCTTCCTTACTTGGTTCATCGGACACCCCAACATCTTTTAGTAACCTAGCAATATGTGCGCCGTGTTGGATGGATGGATCGTATTTGAAAACGATGGACGGTACGTGTCTGAGTCGTACTCGTTTCCCAATTTCGCTTCGTACAAACCCAGCCGCCCGATTTAAGGCATCTAAGGATACATTTCCCTCTTCCTCAGTGCCTAGAACGCTGACATACACTTTTGCGTGTGACAAGTCATCCGCAACATCCACACTTGTCAGGGTTACAAATCCAATTCGTGGATCTTTTAGCTCCACTCGAATAAGTTGAGAAATCTCTTCCTTGAGTGTTTCTGCCAACCGATTAGGTCGATGTTTCGACATACCTATACCTCCATGGGCTGATTTACTATAATGTGCGCTTAACTTCTTCCATAACAAAGGCCTCAATGATGTCTGCTTCTTTGACATCATTATACTTTTCGATTCCAATTCCGCATTCATAGCCTTCAGCAACCTCTTTAGCATCATCCTTAAATCGCTTTAGAGATTCCATAACACCTTCATGAATGACAATACTATCACGGATAACTCGCACTTTAGCAGAACGTATGATTTTTCCTTCCATCACCATACATCCGGCAACCGTTCCCGCTTTTGGAACCTTAAAGACTTGACGGACTTCTGCTTTGCCTACCACAACCTCTTTAAAGGAAGGATCTAGCAAACCTGTCATTGCGGCTTTAACATCTTCAATGGCGTCGTAGATAACTCGGTACAGGCGCAAATCCACGCCTTCCAGTTCGGCCGTCGCCTTAGCATTTGCATCTGGTCGGACATTAAAACCTAAAATGATGGCATTTGAAGCTGACGCAAGCATAATGTCGGTTTTGTTGATCGCACCGACTCCACCATGGATTGGGTTGACTCGAACTTCACTTGTCGAAAGCCTTAACAAGGACTGCTTCAAGGCTTCCACTGATCCTTGAACATCAGCTTTAATAATAATGTTCAGTTCTTTGATTTCGCCCTCTTTTATCTTATCAAAAAGATCTTCTAAGCTAACTTTAACCGCAACGCTTTGCTTTGACTCTTCGACTTTTCGGACAGCAATGCGGGCGGAGGTAATCTGGCGAGCTAATTTTTCATCCGCTACTACATAGAAAGGTTCTCCTGCTTCCGGCACTTCAGATAAGCCTTGCACCTCGACGGGCATGGATGGGCCAGCTTTTTTCACCCGGCGGCCTTTTTCGTCCAACATTGCCTTAATTCGACCGTAAGCACAACCGGCGACAGCGACATCCCCAATGTTGAGTGTGCCTTTAGAAACTAGAACGGTCGCAACCGGTCCTTTTCCCTTATCTAATTCTGCCTCAATAACCGTTCCAGCAGCCGGTCGGTTCGGATTTGCTTTATAATCGCGAACCTCAGCAACCAATAAAATCATCTCGAGGAGTTGCTCGATCCCCATATTATTCTTCGCAGATACTGGAACGGCAATGGTATCTCCGCCCCATTCTTCAACAACGAGACCGTACTCGGTCAGTTCCTGTTTTACTTTTTCTGGATTTGAGCCTTCTTTATCTATCTTATTTATAGCCACAATAATCGGAACCTCAGCTGCCTTAGCGTGATTGATGGCCTCAATGGTCTGCGGCATAATTCCATCATCAGCTGCAACGACTAATATGGCGATATCCGTCACTTGTGCCCCACGAGCACGCATCGAAGTGAACGCTTCATGACCGGGTGTATCTAAGAAGGTAATCTTTTGATTATTGATTTCAACTTGGTAAGCCCCAATATGCTGCGTAATTCCTCCTGCTTCTGAATCTGTGACATGAGTTGTACGAATAGCATCTAGAAGAGAGGTTTTTCCGTGGTCAACGTGTCCCATTACGGTAACAACTGGTGGACGGAAAACGAGATCGTTCGGATCATCTTGGATTTCCTCAATAACCGCCAATGATTTCTCGGCCTTTACCTCTACAGTGACACCCATTTCACCGGCAAGAATAGTTGCAGTTTCAACGTCTAACTCCTGATTAATGGTTGCCATAACTCCCAAATTCATAAGCTGTTTAATCAGTTCTCCGGCCTTACGGCTCATTTTTGAGGCTAAATCTTGGACTGATATAGATCCTTGTATCACTATGTGCTTTGGAGTTGTATCTCGCACCTCTTTTTTGGGACGCTTTTGAAAGCGTTTATGAGGTGACCGGATAGCGTTTTCTCGTTCTCTTTCAACTTCGCGCTTCCGTTCATAAGCTTTGTCTTGGGCTTTCTTATTGGCCGGCATCTGCCTTTTAGCTTGCTCTACAATAATTGGTGGTGGTGGTGCACCCCCACCAGCACGTGGAGCTGATCCTGGACGGCCTCCTTGCGGCTGTCCCTGATAGCCTGGACGACCTCCTTGGGGTTGTCCTTGATACCCTGGCCGGCCTCCTTGTGGCTGTCCCTGGTACCCCGGACGTGGCCCCTGAGGCTGTCCTTGATACCCCGGACGTGGTCCCTGAGATTGTCCTTGGTACCCTGGCCGTGGTCCCTGAGATTGTCCTTGGTACCCTGGCCGTGGTCCCTGGGGCTGTCCTTGATACCCTGGCCTTGGTCCTTGTGGCTGCCCTTGGTAACCTGGCCGTGGTCCTTGTGGCTGCCCTTGATACCCTGGCCGTGGTCCTTGTGGCTGCCCCTGGTAGCCTGGCCGTGGTCCTTGTGGTTGCCCTTGGTAGCCTGGCCGTGGTCCTTGTGGCTGCCCTTGGTAGCCTGGCCGTGGTCCTTGTGGCTGCCCTTGGTAGCCTGGCCGTGGTCCTTGTGGCTGCCCTTGATACCCTGGTCTGGGTCCCTGTGGCTGCCCTTGATACCCTGGTCTGGGTCCCTGTGGCTGTCCTTGATAGCCTGGCCGTTGACCCTGTGGCTGTCCTTGATAGCCTGGCCGTTGACCCTGTGGCTGCCCTTGATAGCCTGGTCGTGGACCCTGTGGTTGTCCTTGATAGCCTGGTCGAGGTCCCTGTGGCTGCCCTTGATAGCCTGGCCGTGGGCCCTGTGGGCGTCCTTCCGCTCCTGGTCTTGGACCTTGCGGACGTCCTTCTGTGCCCGGACGGGGGCCTTGAGGCTGTCGTTCTATTGCTGAACGGGGTTCTTTCAGCTTACTATCTTGACCCAAATCGGATACTTTTGGTTTTGTTTCCTCAGTATTTTTGTGTTCAGAATGCTCCAAATTTGTCTCCTTTCCTTTGAGTTGGTTTCGTAAACGATCTGCGTCTTTTTGATCGACCGTACTTAAATGATTTTTCACATCTGTTCCCATAGCCACGAGTCTTGTCATCACTTCTTTACTACTAAAATTTAATTCTTTTGCTAATTCATGAACACGAATACTCATTTAACCACCCCCACATAATCGGCTCCCACATTACGCTCCAAGCATCAGCTCCTTGCTAGTAATATAGCTTTAGCAAACCCTTGATCCAAAACAAGCACTGCTGAACGCGGCGAAAGTCCTATAGAACAACCTAGTTCTAACTTTGTACCAGCAATTATGACTGGTAATTTTATATCTTTAGCCCACTGAGAATACTTTTTCTGTGCCCCGTGAGCATCCTCCGCAATAATTAGGAGATATCCTTTTCTTTTTTTGAACATGGCCTCAATTTGAGCATCTCCAGAAGCAATTTTTCCAGCCCGACGAGCAATTCCCACTAAAGATTCGATACGTGTATTCAAGAGGATATTTTTCCCTCCAAATTTGCAAATATTGCCGGATCGACATCAACTCCAAAAGCTTTACGAAAACGATGCTGCTTGACGGCGGCTTGAAAACAGACTGAGTTAGGACAGAGATATGCGCCACGACCATTCCGTTTTCCAGTTGGATCTAGCTCAACAATTCCTTCTGGAGTTCTCACGATTCGCAGCAGCTCTTTTTTAGGCTTCATTTCCTGGCACCCTAAGCACATCCGCATCGGAACTTTTCGTGTCTTCATACCCTCACCCCTTCTTTTTCTTTTTTCTTCCCTTAGAGGGTTCGTTCTTATCTGTCAATAAATTCCCCTCTGCATGAGGAACTTCGCCGATAACAATCTCATTAGTATCACTTTCCAAGGGCTCGAGCTCCTCGGCATAGCCGTCATATGTTTCTTCGTATTTGTACTCGTGATTTTCGGTATGTTGTTGTCCCAGCTCAGCTGAGGAGTCTTGTTCTTGATATTCTAGCACTTCTTGATAGCCATCTTCTTCAGCATACTCATCATATTCCGAGTATTCCTCATATTCCCCATACTCATCGTAACTCTCAAATTCTTCTTGCCCTTGGGGAATTATATTATGCGCAATAGCTTGGGATTCACTTTTTATATCAATCTTCCAACCCGTTAGCTTTGCGGCTAAACGAGCATTTTGTCCTTCCTTTCCAATCGCCAAAGAAAGCTGATAGTCGGGAACGACAACAACGGCAACCTTCTCATTGAGTTTTGGATATACTTGGAGTACTTTTGCTGGCGAAAGGGCATTGGCCACAAATTCATGAGGATCGACGGAGAAGTTGACAATATCTATTTTTTCTCCTTTTAATTCCGTGACTATAGTCTGAACACGCGCTCCTTTAGGTCCAACACATGCTCCAACAGGGTCAACATTTGGATCACGAGAATACACTGCAATTTTAGAACGTGCTCCTGCCTCTCGAGAAACTCCCTTTATTTCAACGATTCCATCATGAATTTCGGGCACTTCAAGTTCAAACAGACGTTTTATTAGCCCTGGATGGGTACGAGACAGCATAATTTGCGGTCCCTTCGTAGTTTTCTTAACCTCTACAACATAGGTTTTAATACGGTCAAAGGATTGGTATCCCTCGCCTGGTATCTGTTCCTGGGCCGGAAGTACGGCTTCTACCTTTCCTAAATCAACTATAACATTTTTTTGTTCATATCGTTGAACAACCCCTGTGACGATATCCCCTTCACGATTGACGAATTCATCGTAAATCATGCCTCGTTCTGCTTCTCTGATACGTTGTACGACGACTTGCTTGGCTGTTTGAGCTGCAATTCGACCGAAATCACGAGGAGTAACTTCGTATTCCACAATGTCTTCTAATTGGTAATTAGGATCAAGATTACGCGCCTCCACCAAGCTAACCTGAGTTCGAGCATCCTCCACGATATCTACAACGGTTTTGCGGGCATAAACTTTAAACTCACCTGTTAAACGATCAATGAGAACTCGTACATTTTGTAATGATCCGAAATTCTTTTTGTAGGCAGAAATCAATGCTGCCTCAATCGCTTCAAATAAAACTTCTGCAGAAATCCCCCGTCCTTTTTCTAATTCGTGAAGGGCCTCGATGAACTCCATATTCATTTTTCCATTTTCCTCCTTATTCTGTTGTACCTAGATTTAGATATCTAGCTCTAGATGAGCTTTCTTCACTATGCTTCTCGGAATTGCGACGCGTTCATTATTGTATTCTAAAACGATTTCATCGTTGATTAGTCCAACAAGATTTCCTGAAAACTTCTT
Organism: Desulfosporosinus sp.; assembly: GCF_014237355.1. NCBI lineage: Bacteria > Bacillati > Bacillota > Clostridia > Eubacteriales > Desulfitobacteriaceae > Desulfosporosinus > Desulfosporosinus sp. The sequence continues at coordinate 244,293 of NZ_JABZFS010000076.1, read as the reverse complement.
AAATCCTTGATGTTGAGTCGTTGTGTGTACCGAAATCAAACTTCCCTGAAAACGAACAAAGTCCTCTTCCTTTTTCAGTGGACGTTCAAGTCCAGGAGAAGACACTTCCAGCATATATGCTTGCGGAATAGGGTTTTTCTGGTCAAGCATTTCACTCACTACGTGGCTGACAGCTGAACAGTCATCCATGTCCACACCGCCGTCTTTATCTATGTAAAGGCGCAAATACCAATGTGCACCTTCTCTTACATACTCAACATGAACTAGTTCGAGCCCTTTTTCCTTTACGAGGGGCTCAACGATTGATTCAATTTGTTTTTCAATTGGTTTATTCACAAGAATTCGCTCCTTTAAAACGTAACGTAACAGACTTTACCTAATTCCGCTTTCTCATAGTCTTGCGAAGATGTCTTAAAGTTATACTACGTCACGGTTTTTAAACGAAGACACTGTCACCAACGTGTTAACTCAGCAAAGCGAAGACACGTCGACCCACGGGTTAGCTTATCGTAACGAAGACACTGTCTTCGCACGGGTTAGCTTATCGTAAAAGACTTTCAGTCATAGGCTCCTATGCTTTCAGTCTAGTAGGACAAACGAAGGAGCGGGCTAGAACCCACTCCTTACCATCAAGACTACAAATTTCCTTCTATTAATATAGCATATTCATTGGAACTGTGCAACCTACAGTAAGTCTGATCAACAAAGCCATTTATCATTTTCCTTTAAATCTTTCTTCAATATAAAGGATCTAATTCGGGTTATTATCTTTAAAACGACAGCATCTAAAGATGATTCATTCTTTAGATGTGTTGACGGTATCCAGAAACAGAGGACTCTGTTTCGATTCTTCTTCAGATATGAGTAAATAATTTGCGCCTCATCAAGATCCTCAGGGGTTAATCGATTGCCATTGTTTTTCTTTGTCACCAAAAGCTTGTCGCTGAACACCTTAATTAGGTACAATCTCATCTCTATTTCAGACTTTGCCCTATCAACTATTTTTCTATAGAGAAGCTTATTCCCTTTGATCAGAAAGAGCTTAAGACGTGTATCTTCTAAGAATTCAACCACTAAAATAGTCCTATTTTTACTTGAAGATTGAACTAATTGCTGCTTTCCAATAACATGTCGAAGCCCTAGATAATACTCCCGATAGTTAGCCGCCTTTTCAAATTCAAGATTCTCGATAGCCGTATCTAACTTATTTGAAAGGTCTTGAACAGTATCCAGACTATTTCCGTTTAAAAGTTGCTGGATTCTCTCAATGTACATCCAATATTCTTCGGGGCTTACGTTTCCTGTACAAACGCCTAAACATTTACCTAATTGCCGGAAAAGGCAGCCATCAACCCTTTTTACTAATCTTGAGCTGGTACATTTGCGTATGGGATAGAAATCTTTCAAATATTGCACAGCCTTCTCTACCTGATTCTGGCTTGTAAAAGGACCATAATAAATTGCATCATCCTCTGTTTTTTCATTTACAGCTATCACTTTGGGGTATGGTTCAGTTGGTATTTTTATATACATATATCGTTTAACATTCTTCATTTGCCGGTTATACCTGGGTTTGATTTCCTTAATAAGTCGACATTCTTCAATTAAGGCATCCAATTCCGTATCCGTAACTTGATAATTAAACGAATGAATATGTTGTATCATTTCTGCGACTTTAGGATCTCGATCCTTTTGGTGATGAAAATATTGAGATACCCTGTTTTTAAGATTTTTAGCCTTACCGACATAAATAATATTTCCTAATGAATCAAGCATCATATAGACACCAGGTTTTTGTGGAAGTTGCTTTAATTTTCCCTTCAAAGTCATGATTCTCCATCGCTAACTATTTGAATACATGTAGTATAACATAAACCCCAAGCAAATGCCTGCCCGGCGTGTCAGGGTGACGGTCCTTTTGACACACTCACAGCTAAATAATAAAAGGAATGAATCGTTTTGTTGTTCTCATATACTCCCGATACTGGTTACCAAATTCAAAAAGCATATCCTTTTCCTCTTTCTTGGCAAGGCGTAGGTACATGGTGATCATTACTGGATACAGTAGGAGCATTGGTAAGGTTGCCCATTCTGCCATCATTCCAAAAGATAGCAGCAGTAAACCAGTATATTGAGGATGACGGATGTATCTATAAACCCCTGTCTTTACTAGTGAACCTGTTCCGGTTTCTTTTGACCAGTATTTCTTATGGATGTTATACCAACCGTTTAGGATCAAGAATAGCGCAACGACAGCACATATGATGTTGATATACATTCCCCAGTAACCGATTGAAGAAACCAGTGTATGCCCCCATAGAATCCCTACTGGAAGGTTCTTTCCTATAATCCAGGAAATAACCCACATGCTAAAAGGAATTCCATGCATCTCGATTGCAAAGGCAAGCAAAAAAGCAAAATACGTTCCTGCAGGTTTTTTGTCCATCTTTCTATAAAAAGGGATAAACAAGAGCACTACACTGTACAGTACGATAAAAAACATTACCCCAAACCAATTGTAATAATGACTTTCTAAGGTTTCCATAGATCAATACCTCCCTCTAGATTGGGTGCGAGAAATGGAAAACAGCCTCATTTCGTAACCCTATGCTATTACTATAGCAAGGCATACTTAACTGAGGCTGTTTCTAATCTTAAATTCACCTTAAATCTTTGGAATGGTAATGCAGAACTCACACCCACGGTTTTCATCGGTTTTAAGACTGATATTGCCACCGTGGGCCGTAATTATTTTTTCAACGATAGCCAGTCCTAAGCCAGTACCGCCAGTTTGTGAATTTCTCGCACTATCTGCTCTGACAAAGGGAAAGAAAATATCTTTGGCAATTTCTGTTGGTATTCCGATTCCATTGTCCTTGAAGAAAAGAACGATTTTATCAGTCTGTTCTATTAAGCTGATCCTAACTCTTGTGCCTTGTGGATTATATTGTACGGTATTGGCAACAAGATTTTGGAACACTCTATCCATTTGGACCGTATCAATCATTGTAAAAATTTCTGCTTCCGGAATATTAAAATCATAGGTAAAGCCTGCTCTGTCAAAGATTGGAATCACCATTCCAATCTCCTCCCTGATGTATTCGCAGACGTCTAACTTGATCTTGTTTAGTTTGAATTCTGAACTCTCTATTTTGGATAACTCGAATAAATCCGTGATAAGATTGTTTGCCCGGACACTATTTTCATAAATGATTTTTGTATAGGAATTCCTCTCTTCATTGGATAAATCTTGTTTAGTTCGGCAGAGTTCTGCATACCCCATAATGCTTGCCAACGGATTCTTTAGATCATGGGAAATATCAAGGACCATTTTTTTGCGATTCTCCTCCGACTGTCTTCGAAGGGATATCTCCTCTTCAATTTGCTGGGCCATGGCATTAAATGTATCCTCTAATTCTCCAAACTCGTTTTTTAGATTAAGATCAACCCTCGCCGAATAGTCCCCATTTCTTAGACTTTGTGCACTGTTGCATAGTTTTCTTAAGGGGTTCACTATGCCGATGGATGTTATTTTGGAATAAATTATGGTACATATCCCCAGCGACAGTAAATAAAAGATAATAACCGCTATCAGAAAACCAACAACATTCTGTGTATCCACCGAAGAGAAATCTTTATTATGTACTATAGCGAAATCAATTCTAATAGAAGTTGGAAAGGTTACTATTAGCCAGAATCGTTCTTTAGGATTGTATTCAATAGAATAGCTGTAGGGAATTCCAATACTTTTACTCATTATCAAAAAATCTGTAAACTCTGCTGCTGTTAGCTTATCCTTCGTGAAGGTGTTAAGCCCTTCCGAAAATACAACGTCATAATTTGAGCCAATGACTTGCACACCGCCACCATTGTCAAGAACTGACTGTATGTCAATGCTTTTATAATCATCTCTCATCAGGGTTTCCGCAGTATAATTGTTTTTTACAAGGGTCTTTGAAATCACATCATTGGCAAAGTCTAAAAGCAGAAAGGCTACGATGGCTATCATGGTCGAGATAATAAACATGAGTATATAGTTTATCAAAAATCTATTTACAATTTTCATGAGAGTATCTCGCCTTGTTTATGAAACTTATATCCTATACCTCTAATAGTTTTTATATAATGGGGATTCTTTGGATCAGCCTCAATCTTATTTCTGATATGACTGATATGCACCATTATGGTGTTATCATCGAAAAAAACGTCCTCATCCCACACAGCCCTGTATAGCTGCTTTTTGGTAAATACCCTTTCAGGGTTCTCCATGAAATACTTCAACAACAAATATTCCTTCGCATTTAATTCTATAAGCGCTGCATCTTTATAAACACAGCAGGCATCTTTATCTAAGCATAAACCTGCATATTCTATCTTATTGCCAGTTGGTGGTTTCTGATTGGAGTATTCCAGGTTTCTTCTTAGCTGAGCATTAACTCTCGCTAGCAGCTCGGCCATACTAAACGGCTTAACAAGGTAGTCATCTGCACCGATACCAAGCCCTAAAATTTTGTCCATTTCATCCCCTCTAGCTGTGAGAAAAATAACAGGGATGTTGCTTGTTTGTCGAATCTTTCGAAGCAGATTAAAGCCATCCAGTCTCGGCATCATTACGTCAAGGACAGCCAGGTCTATTGCTTTATTCTGCATCTCCTCCATGGCCTCTAATCCATCCTTTGCAGTAAAGACAGAGTACCCTTCCTGCTCAAGCTGGAGCTTTAATAGGTTTCTTATATCCTTTTCATCCTCAGCGACTAATACGTTCAGAAAAACACCCCCTCAGGAAGCCCTAGCTTTACGTGGCATTACATCACACCACTCATTTTTTAGTATATATTACCATAGGAGTGCTGGAAAAGTAATTCCTAAACTTTAAAGTTATTCCTTCTATAATTATTTACTCAACAAAAAAGAAGGCCGATGAATCGATCTATAAATCGTCAATCGGCCTTTTGGCGATTAGAAACGCGCAATCGCTCCGGGGGACAATTATCTATCCCCTTTGCTTCCTATTTAACCCAAAGATTCATGTCTTCAAAGGATCCTGCGATATGGCAATTGTTTATCAATCGTCCTTGAAATCTGTAACCAAGTCTATGAAATACTTTATTCATTCCAAAGGACTGGGCACGTGCTAGTGTGTATATGTTAAAAGAGCCGCGCTTTTGAATTTCCTGTTCTAAAAAAAACAGTAAGCTTTCCGTAAGGGAATTTCCCCTATGTTCTTCTATGGTTGCACAATCTGTCATTTCACAACGGTTAAAGTTTAAATCAGGGTAAGCCGCTGAAACAGCGATCAGCTTCTCTTCTGAAAATATTCCGGCGAAAATATTCCCATTCTGTATTAAAGAGGTAATATACTGAGAGTCCATAGGGGTGGGATAACTTATGAAAACCTCTTTCAATACTTGTGATATTTGCCGGGCGAAAGATTCATTTAAGAGTTTTAATTCCATTCCTTGAGGTAAAACAGGTGGGCGTCTGATGGGTTCTGTCCGAATGGAATGAATAATGTCATTCTCAGCTTGTAACTTGTCAGAATACGCCCTTTTCCTACTGACATAATAGGCGATGCTAACTGAAAATTCCTTATCATAACCACGGAAAATGTTACCTTCAGTACAAAATCCACCTTGAATAAATTCAGGAACATCGGCGGGTAATGCCCAAAGCCAAATTTTTTCCAATCTGTTTTTGATTGCTAAATCGATAAGCTGAGCGCTGAACAGCGATGGCTTAATCCCTTGCGTATAGCCATTGATAATTAGGCGTTTATTCTTCTGGTCTACCGTGATGTGGCTTGAGAAATCGCCAAGGTTCCAAGTATTAAGCATTTGCTTTACCACCATAATTACTGGAAACTTTCTTTCTTCTCTCCAGTCGCATGTTCTCTTGGGGTATAAGGCTAATCCGTTCACCTTTCAGCAATTTAGCCAGACCTGTCTGACGGGTCTTGGAGTTGGTACAGACCTCTGAACAACTCTTACAACGGCTTGCATTATTTTCTGGCTCCTGATAAGCGGTGATTACACCTTCATAATTACGCAAGATAACTTTGTCGTTTGATTGTAAAATCATATAGTTAGGTTGGAGGGGAATCTTACCACCACCTCCTGGGGCATCTACTACAAAGGTGGGAACGGCAAAACCAGAGGTGTGTCCCCTGAGCATCTCTATAATTTCTAGACCCGTACTGACAGATGTCCTAAAATGCTCAATCCCCGTGGATAAGTCACATTGATACAAGTAGTAGGGTCTTACCCGACATCTTACAAGATCATGAACCAGTTTTTTCATAACCACAGAACAATCGTTGATTCCTTTAAGTAAAACCGATTGGTTTCCGAGGGGGATTCCTGCATTGGCTAGTTTATTTAGAGCACTGCGAGCTTCAAGGGTAAGCTCTTGAGGATGATTAAAGTGGGTATTAATCCAAATTGGATGGTATTTTTGTAATACCTCAATAAGGTGATCCGTAATGCGCATGGGAAGAACAACTGGGGTTCTTGTACCGATCCGGATAATCTCAACGTGGGGAATCGAACGCAGATTGGATAGGATATAATCCAAGCGATCATCAGAAAGGGTTAATGGATCTCCCCCTGAGATCAGTACATCCCGTATCTGTGGGTTGGCACGGATATATTCTAAAGCAGCTTTAAAACGGTTCAAAGGTAAGGCTTGGTCTGTCTGTCCAGCCATTCTTCTTCTGGTGCAGTGTCGGCAATACATTGAGCATTGATCGGTTACTAGAAGCAGCACACGGTCAGGATAGCGGTGTGTCAGTCCACGTACGGGTGAATCAGCCTCTTCATGTAAGGGATCTTCTAAATCGCATGAGGATTTACTCAATTCGTGAATTGAAGGTACTGCTTGTTTTCTAATAGGGCACTCCGAATCCTGAGGATCCATTAAGGAAAAATAGTAGGGTGTAATTGCCATGCGAAAATTTTCCAGGCAACGCTTAATTTGATCGGCTTCCTCTGCAGGAAGAGACATAGCTTTGATTAATCCCTCGTGGCTCGTGATTCTATTAGACATTTGCCAATGCCAATCATTCCATTCCTCGTCACTGATATGTGACCATAACTTCCTTCGTTGCTCGTTCATTGGTTCAACCTCCTCGTTTTTTCAAGTGTTATTTACTCGTTTTATATATCTGCGCAAGTCTAGTTCAAAAAGAATAAACCATAACGCTAAGGGAATAGTGCACAACTAACAACCTCGCGTATAATATTAAGTTGTCTGTTAGCAAATGTCAACCCCATTGATTGGTTATATCTACCTATTCGCCATGTAATAGCATGTTCTTGACAAAAGCATCAATAATTACTTACGGAATTCTATTTTTTTCTGTTTTGGTCGTTGCTGTAAATGGACAGGATAAATTGACCATAAGATATAAAACATGGTATACTTTATAGGTGACAACTTAATATGTACTGTTAAGTTGTTGGATAAACCATTCCTGGAGGTGGTTTGATTGTCTATACCATGAGAGGAAAGTAATTATGCTATAAATCTCGGCAGATTTAGAGGAGGTAGAAAGAAACAATGAAAAAGTTTAATGTGCTTATCCTTGTTACTCTAATCTTATTGATAGCAACTGGCTGTGGTGCATCAAAGAGTGATTCTGAACCATCAACAACCTTAGATAGGATTAAATCCGATGGAAAATTAAGCTATGCCATGAGCGGGCAATACCCACCCTTCAACTTTTTTAACGAGCAGAATGAACTTACTGGATTTGACGTAGAAATAGGCCATGAAATTGCCAAACGAATAAACGTGAACCCAGCACCCATTGCAACTGAATGGGATGGGCTGATTGCAGGGTTAACTACCGGCAAATTTGATATGATCTTAGGAAGCATGGCGATTACAGAAGAACGCTTGGAAAAGGTCAACTTCAGCACCCCCTATTACCGTTCGGGAGCCCAAGTTATTGTGCCTTCTGACTCAAGTATCAGCGGAGGAGCAGATCTTAAAGGTAAAACCGTTGGGGTAGTTCTAGGTACAACATTTGAAACAAAAGCAAGAGATTTGGGGGCAACTGTGAAGACCTATAAAGGTGACCCCGATGCTTTTAATGATATGGCCAACGCAAGGTTGGATGCCGTTATTACTGATAAAATTGTCGGTCTAAATGCTATCAAACAAAACGATTACCCCTTTAAACTGGTAGGTGATTTACTATATACAGAAAAGATGGGGATCGCGATTCGCAAAGATAGTCCTGAATTGTTAGAAGCTGTGAACAGTGCTTTGGCTGAAATGATGGATGACGGATCCTATAAGAAAATTAGTGAAAAATATTTCAGCGCGGATATCCGTTAAGCCGTAAGTAAGTTGCAAAGGGGTACTGCTCTGATCAGACTGGAGGTAACTTGCTTTGAATCTTGACTTTAGTATTATCCTTAAATATCTGCCTTTTTTGTTACAGGGGGCAGGTTTGACCATAGAACTTGCAGTACTGGGAATTGCTTTTGGTATTTTAATGGGTCTGCTAGCGGCTCTCCTAAAGATATCTCATACTCCTCTAAGGTATATTGCGCATTTTTACATTTGGCTGATTCGGGGAACCCCTTTGCTTGTACAGCTATTTCTCATCTATTTTGGTTTACCGCAACTTGGTATCACCTTGGACGCCTTTACTTCTTCAGTACTGGGACTGGGAATAAACAGCGGAGCGTATCTGGCCGAGGTTTTTAGGGGGGGGATTGAAGCAGTCCCAAAAGGGCAAACCGAAGCATCGTTATCTCTTGGCATGGGGAAATTCTTGACCATGCGTCGAATTATATTTCCACAAGCTTTGCGGATATCAATTCCATCCTTAGGCAATCAGTTTATTATTACTCTAAAGGATTCTTCTCTTTGTTCCGTTATCACAATGTCGGAACTCCTTCAAACCTCCCAACGCTTTGCCAGTGTGACCTTTGGTTCTCTGGAATTCTACACTACTGCAGCAGCGCTCTATTTGCTAATGACCACTGTCATATCCGCTCTTTTACGCAGTCTTGAATGGCGACTATCTAAAGAAAATAGGACAAGGGGGTGTTAATCATGCAATTAGAATTAGATTACATTCCGAAAAAGTCAATGATCGGTGTCCATGGACTAATTAAAGACTTTGGCAAAACACGAGTTATTGATGGTATCAATGCCACAGTGTCTGCAGGCGAAGTTGTCGTGCTTATTGGGGCTAGTGGTTCCGGAAAAAGTACGTTCCTGCGCTGTTTGAATGGATTAGAGACGCTGACAGCAGGAGAAATCCTGATAGATAATGTACCACTTGAAAGGAAATCAAGCAGTCTCAAGCAGATTCGTCGTCAGGTGGGAATGGTGTTCCAACAGTTCAATCTCTTCCCTCACCTGACAGTTTTGGAGAATATTATTGAGGCTCCCGTTCATGTTCTTAAACAGGATAAGAAGGATGCCATGGAAATAGCCCGTGAGCTGCTCTCAAAGGTTGGCCTCTACGATAAACAAAACTGCTACCCGGGAACTCTATCTGGAGGACAGGGTCAGAGAGTGGCAATAGCAAGGGCCTTAGCAATGCATCCAAAAATAATGCTCTTTGATGAGCCTACATCAGCTCTTGATCCTGAGCTGGTCGGGGAAGTTCTCACTGTAATGAAACAGTTGGCTGAAGATGGTATGACCATGGTAGTAGTGACCCATGAAATGAGTTTTGCTAGGGAAGTTGCAGACAGGGTACTCTTCTTAGACCAAGGTCGAATTGTCGAAGAAGGTTCTCCTATTCAGATTTTTAGTAACCCTCGGGAAAAAAGGACCAAAGCATTCCTAAGCAGGTTAAGTCATTGATTGACTTAACCTGCTAATTTTTCAACTGATATGTATGCTAAAAAGCATCGGCAGTCTTTAGCCGATGCTTTTTTATGGATATGCGTTTGCTATTCAAGCAATTGCTGTTTGTAGGAACTATACTCTTGCTTTTCTTTTTCTTTACTTCTTTACTAATGGAATGGGATCTGTTGAGACCTCATCCAAATTATCTTCCCAAAGATACTTTTTCGTTTCTGATACTATGACCCCGCTTAAGAGGAGCAGAGCGATAAGGTTCGGTATGGCCATCATTGCATTCATGGCATCTGCCATATCCCAAACGAGTTGAAGGGTCATTATAGAGCCGAAGAATACAGCGATTACCCACAGAACGCGGTAGGGGACTATGGCTACTTTTCCAAATAAGTATTCAATTGCTCTTTCACCATAATAGGACCATCCAAGGATCGTCGAAAATACAAAGGTTAACAGTCCAACAGTAAGAACAATTGGACCAACGACAGGAATCTGAGCAAAGGCCATGTTAGTCAGAGCAGCTCCTTTTAGTCCTTCAGCTGCTGCCGGGTTGCTCATTATGCTGCTTACTACGACAATACCTGTCATTGCGCAAACCACAACAGTATCCCAGAAGGTTCCGCTGGCAGAGACTAACGCTTGGCGAACAGGGTTTCTTGTTTGGGCCGCTGCTGCCACGATAGGAGCAGATCCTAAGCCTGACTCATTAGAGAACAAACCGCGGGCTATACCATAGCGAGCAGCCATCATAATAGAAGCTCCGATGAAACCACCGCCGGCAGCTTGAGGGGTGAAGGCAGATTTAAAGATTAAGCTGATGGCAGGCAGTACATAGGAAGAATTAAGAACTAAAATAACAATGCAACCAAGCACATAAAAGAACGCCATAAAAGGTACAAGTTTCTCACACACGCGAGCAATGGACTTTACACCACCGAGAATGACAATACCGGTAAGTAAAGCCATAAAACCACCAGTAATATAAGGAGAGATATGAAACGTCTCATTAATCATCCCTGAAATTGAATTAGCTTGGACCGTATTGCCAATCCCAAACGCGGCAATGGCCGTAAAAATACAGAATAAGACCGCTAGCCACTTTTGGCCAAGACCGTTCTCAAGTGCATACATAGGGCCGCCAAGCATTGTTCCATCGGAGGTCTTAACCCGATATTTAACAGATAATAGCGCCTCGGAGTACTTGGTGGAGATCCCGAATACCCCCGTTAGCCAGCACCAAAGCACAGCACCAGGCCCCCCCAGGGCTACTGCAGTAGAGACACCGACGATGTTACCAGTACCTATCGTAGCTGCTAATGCCGTCGTGAGGGCACCAAATTGACTTACATCTCCCTCAGCAGATTCATCCTTAGTTAGAGATAGTTTAATGGCTTTGAAAATGTACCTTTGGATGAAACGAGTCCGAAAGGTTAGAAATAAGTGCGTTCCAAAAAGTAATATCAGCATCGGGGGTCCCCAGAGATAGTCGTTTAACCAGATAATAAGATCGTGAAATGCTTGCATGTCTTTTTCCTCCTCCTTAACTTTCCTTCTCTAATCCCTCTGTGTGTAGTTTATTAGTACTACATCTTTTATATAAAAAAGAGCCAAATCTTAGCGATTTGACTCTGGATTGCATTGGTAATATAAGCCTAAAAAAGATCACTCTAAAAAGTGCCCTTTTATTAAACCTATAATACTCTGTCCTTTTGCCTGAGAGATTAGCAATGCATCGTTGCGTTGCCCCTTCGGCGCCCATTCATTTGGGTCTCTCCAGAGTCCTGTCCATTTACGGTCCTACTTGAATTCAAGCGCCTGAAAGTACAACCTCTTCGGCAGGCCATAGCCACTCTCCCGTAAATTTCATCCAGCTGTATTTAGTTAAGAATAATTTAATTAACATTATAGTTTTTTGTAATGCATTATTCAAGAAAAATTTTTGAATTAATAACGTGGAGGTCATTTCCTCTTGGTTGGAAAAGACCTCCACTACTTCTCTACTCTCTTGAAACCGAGATGTCGACGTCCTTAATACTAACAAAGTAACGCTTTATCAATGATTTCCTTTACCTGTTGAGCCAGGTCTGCAACCTGCACCAGGTGTGTTTCACCGGTTTTACGCTCTCTTAGTTCAACTTGACCATTGGCTAAGGTTTTACTTCCTAAGGTCACTCTTAGAGGATATCCAACCAGATCTGCATCCTTGAATTTTACACCCGCACGTTCATCTCGATCGTCAAGAACCACTTCCACTCCGAGGTTCTTTAGCTCCTGATAGAGTTTATCAGCGGTCTCTACGACTAAGGCATCTTTTGTGCTTGCAGTTACGATGATACAGTGGTATGGAGCAATCGGCATAGGCCAGATAATTCCATTGTCATCATGGTTCTGTTCGATGGCAGCGGCAATGGTTCTGCTTACCCCAACACCATAACAACCCATTACACAACTCTTCTCGACTCCGTTTTCATCTAGATAGTTCGCTCCCAGTGCTTTACTGTATTTTGTTCCAAGTTTGAAAACTTGACCTACTTCAATTCCTCTTGCTTCTTTAAGGGGGGCCCCACATTTTAGACATTCTTCACCGGGTTCAACCATCCTTAAATCGTGGACCTGATCAATTCTGAAATCTTGACCAGGAATAGCATCAACATAGTGATGCTCCGCCTTGTTTGCTCCGCATACAGCCCTTTTCATAAGAGGAACCTCTGCATCAGCGATAACCATAAGCCCCTCAGGCACCCCTACTGGTCCCACAGACCCTGGTCCACATCCAAGAATGTTTTCGACTAACTCGGGAGCAGCGAGTTGGAGAGATATAAATCCACCTAAAGCATTGTTCAATTTTATCTCATTCAAGGTACGGTCACCACGTATCAAGACTAAAAAGGTCTTTTCATCTCCTTGATATAGCAATGACTTAACTAGGGAGCTTTTTGGTACAGCCAAAAACTTACTGAGGTCGTCAATGCTCTTAACTCCTGGAGTCGGCACTAAGGCTCGCTGTCCTTCAGGAGCTGTGTCTTCGGTTGCTTGGGGACGACACTCGGATTTTTCCATATTTGCAGCATAATCGCAACCTGAGCAATAAACTACCGAATTTTCCCCAGAATCCGCCAGCACCATAAACTCATGTGATCCACCCGTACCTCCAATGGCACCCGGATCCGCCTCGACAGGACGATAGGTTAAACCACAGCGAGAAAAAATTCGACAGTAGGCATCGTACATTTTTACATAATTCTCGTGAAGGCCTGCCTCATCACGATCAAAGGAATACAGATCTTTCATAACGAATTCCCGTCCCCGCATTAATCCAAAGCGTGGACGTCGCTCGTCCCGATATTTGTTTTGAATTTGATAAAGAAGTACGGGCAGCTGTTTATAAGATCGTATCTCACCCCGAACAAGGTCAGTGATGATTTCTTCATGGGTAGGACCGAGGCAGAACTCTCGATTATGGCGATCTTTTAGGCGAAATAACTCTGCGCCGTATACATCCCAGCGACCACTCTCTTTCCATAATTCTGCTGGCTGCATAATTGGCATCAGAACTTCTTGTCCGCCTTTAGCATCCATCTCTTCACGAACAATGGACTCGATCTTTCTTAAGACTCTCAACCCCAGTGGCAAATAGGTATATAGACCAGATGCAGATTTGCGAATTAATCCTGCCCGAAGCATCAGTTTATGGCTGATGATTTCAGCTTCTGCCGGAACCTCACGGAGTGTAGGATTTAATAGTTGGCTGACGCGCATGATGTCCATTCCTTTCATTATTTTATCATTCATTTTGCTTCCTATCCCAATGGATTTAAACTAAAGTTTCTGATGTCCCCGGACATACTCCTCAATTTCTTGGAGCAAGGCCGCTAACAATTCTTCTTCCGGAAGACGGGCTACAATCTCTCCTTTGCGAAATAAAAGCCCCATACCTTTACCGCCGGCGATCCCGTAATCAGCTTCACGGGCCTCTCCAGGTCCATTAACTACGCAACCCATAACTGCAACTTTTAAGGGCTTGTCCAGTGGCGGAAGTTGTGATAACCTTTCCTCAACTTTTTCAGCTAGGTCTGCTAAGTCAACCTGTGTTCGGCCACAAGTGGGACAGCTGATTAATTCCACACTGCGTTGTCGCAAGCCGAGGACATGTAGGATCTCTAAAGCCACTGGAATTTCCCGTACAGGGTCTCCAGTGAGTGATACTCGAATCGTATCCCCAATTCCTTCTGCAAGCAGGGTCCCAATTCCTATGGCTGATTTTACTACACCTGAGCGAATTGTTCCTGCTTCGGTTACCCCAAGATGTAAGGGATAATCGATAACTTCATGGATCTTGCGATAGGCTTCAAGCATCAGGGGAACAGAAGAGGCTTTAAGGGAAACTTTAAGTTTATCATAACCTTCCTCTTCAAGTAAACGGATATGTCCTAAAGCACTTTCAACCATACCAGCTGCCGTGGGGCCTCCGTACTTTTCAAGAAGTTCTTTTTCCAGCGACCCTGCGTTCACTCCGATACGAATCGGAATCTGTCGTTCCCTAACAGCACGCACGACCTCCTGAACTTTCCAACGCGCCCCAATATTCCCTGGATTTAATCTTAATCCATGGATCCCTTGTTCAACCGCCTGTAAGGCCAAACGGTAATCAAAGTGAATATCAGCAATGACCGGTAAGGGACTTAGTGCAGATATTTCTTTTAGAGCTTTCGCTGCCTCTCCGTCCAAAACAGCAAGGCGCACAATTTCACACCCGGCTTCAGCTAAGTTATGAATCTGAGCTAACGTGCTTTTAATATCACGGGTATCCGTATTGGTCATTGATTGAATAACAATAGGGGTTCCGCCACCCACTGTCACCGACCCAACCTGTACTGGTTGGGTCCTCTTTCTCTGTATCATAACTTTATCCCCCTGTTACTACCCGGCTTTAACAAACAAGCGCAAGACATCTTTGTAAGTTACGGCGAGCATTAAACCCATAAGCAAAACAAAGCCAACTAAGTGAATCATGTTTTCCTTTTCCGGGTTCAGTGGTTTTCCTCTTAAGCCTTCAATCAAAAGGAAGACTAACCTGCTTCCGTCTAAGGCAGGTATGGGGAATAAGTTAATAAGACCCAGTTGGATGCTTAAGACGCCTGTTAAACCCAATAAGTTTGAAAATCCTTCTTTAGCACCTTCTCCAATGACCTGAGCAATCATGACCGGACCACCTACGTCTGCCGGAATCTTCCCAGTGACCATTTGTGTTAATGTCACTATAATTAGCTTTGTGAAGTCCACTGATCGTTCAATTCCTACACGGGTCGCCTCAAAAATCGAGGCATGTACATAAGTGACTTCCGGCGCAATCCCGATCATCCCATACCCAGTTTGAGGATCTTTTTCTGTCTTAACAGACACAGTTTGACGTTGCTGTTGGCTTCCTCGTTCGATTGTTAAGCTTAACACTTGTTCCGGTTTGGAATGAATAACTTCCGTCAAACGAATCCAATCCTCTGTCGTTTCTTGGTTGACTGCAATGATTCTATCTCCTAGTTGAATCCCTGAAGCAGCTGCTGGTTTTCCCTGAACCAGTGAGCCGACGGTATTGCTGCTCCCTTGTGATGGAATCCCAAGATAAGCAAAAACACTTACAAACATGATTATCGCCAAAACGAAGTTCATAATTGGCCCAGCCGCAATAACAGCCATACGCTGCCAGACAGGCTTATTCATAAAACTTCTCGCATCATTTTTCGAGGCTATAACCGCCTGACCTTTTTCGTTGATTTCTGCATCCATCCCATGAAGTTTAACGAACCCACCTAGGGGAACAATGCGAAGAGCATAAAGTGTTTCTTTCCCTTGATAACCCACAATTTTCGGACCGAAACCAAAACTGAACTCAATGACCTTGACTCCAATCCACTTGGCTACAATATAGTGTCCGAATTCATGAATCATTACCATACTTCCAAAAACAAAAACGATGGCGAGTGTCGTTAACACTTTTACCCCCCCTTTATCGATATGCGATGTTCGTGGTTCGAGGCTCGAATACCCTTTAACTGATATCGAGATATCAAGTACTATATTCCATTCCCGTTGTCTTTTAGATAACGAAATCGTGGTTTCGAACTATCGGATATTCAAATACTGACTACGAGTACTATATTATCTCTGAATCGATTTCATACTTCAAGCTTATTGTCCTTTTAAGACTCGAACCTCCTACCTCGCGCATCGAACTTCCCAATAAGTTCTTCCGCCCTACGACGAGCCCAAGTGTCTGCATCGAGTATGCTTCCCAAATCCATATTATCTAAAACATTGTGCTCCGTACAAACCTTTCGTACTATGTCTAGTATTCCCAGATAAGATACTTTCTTCTGAAGGAAGGCTGATACAGCAACTTCATTTGCAGCATTCATAACAGCCGGCAAAGTCCCCCCTTGTCGTCCGACCTGATAAGCCATCGCTAAGGCGGGAAAAGCTTCGAGATCAGGTTCATGGAAGGATAAGGTTTTTCCGCGCAAGTCAAGGCGTTCAAATGGATTCTTCCAACGGGTTGGATAACTTAAGGCATACTGGATTGGCAGCCTCATATCGGGCCTGCCTAACTGAGCCAGCACTGAACCATCATAATACTGAACCATAGAATGGATCACACTCTGAGGATGAATCAAAACCTCTATCCCGTCATAGTCCATGTCAAACAAATGATGAGCCTCGATTACCTCGAGACCCTTATTCATCATTGTTGAGGAATCGATGGTGATTTTTGCCCCCATTTCCCAGTTGGGATGGCAGAGAGCCTTCTCTAAGGTGACTGTCGCTAACTTCTCCTTAGTCCAGCCAAAAAAGGGTCCTCCTGATGCTGTCAGAATAATCTTTTCCATAGTTCTTGAGTCTTCTTCGAGACATTGAAAGATTGCTGAGTGTTCACTATCGACTGGCAGGATCTTGCATTTCTTTTTCTTAGCCAATGACATAACTAAATCTCCGCCAGCTACTAAGGTTTCTTTATTCGCAAGTGCAATTGTTTTGCCTGCCTCTATTGCTGCAAGGGTAGGCTCTAGGCCAATACGTCCGGAAAGGGCTGTAACGACTGTATCTGCTTGGGGAGCCGTGACAGCTTTGATCATACCATCCATGCCTTGATCAACTTTAATCGGCAAATCCCTCAATCGACCGCGTAGTTCAAGAGCCGCTTTTTCGTCCATCATTACAACCAGGGACGGGATAAATAGACGAGCTTGCTCTTCCATTAAGTTTACATTTTTATCTGCTGCTAGAGCATGTATCCTAAGGTTCCCTTCGGCGTGACGAACGACATCTAGAGTTTGTCGTCCAATAGATCCTGTTGATCCTAATAGAGTTAGCGTTTTCAACGCGAATCATCTCTCCCTGCTCTACAAGCTTGTTATAGTTGTCATTTTAATGGTTACTCTTTAGGAGGTCCAAAAATACTGACTCTTCGCACTGCTTCATAACATATCACAATAGCAGGTCCTACAATAAGACCAAAGCCGCCTATCAACTGAAGCCCCACATACATCGAAATTAGGGTTGGCAATGGGTGAATCCCAATTCCTTTGGACATAACTTTGGGTTCAAGAAACTGCCTTACAACCATGATTATTATCCACATAGTCAATAGTTTTAGTCCTTCTCCGAAGGATCCCATAATAAAAAGCCCGATAGCCCAAGGTACGAACAGCATCCCTGTACCTACAATCGGGACAATATCAAGTAATCCCGCGAGGACTCCTAGGGTAACAGCGTAACGATTGCCCATAAGCAACAACCCGCCGATAGTCGCAAGGGAAGTCACAGAGACTAAAATAGCTTGAGATCGCACAAACCCTACTACAGCTGCTCCCAAATCCTCGCTAATCGCTTGAGCACTGACACGGAAGCGACGAGGAAACAACTTAGAAATATACTGTTTAACATTTGGATAGCTTGAACTAATGAGTATTGTAGCAACAATAGACACCACAATAACGATAAATACACGGGGTAGGGCAGTTAAAACCGAAAGTAAAAATGAACTTGCTGATTTGGCCCAAGCTTGAAGCATCGATGCCAGGGTTTGTGTCGCACTAAACAAAGTATCCTGAACTTGAGGGTTAACCTCAACAAATCGTTCAGCGGTCTCTACTTGCTTTGATACAAGATCAACAAGATACCCATAGTTCGGCAAGCTTATAGCTAGTTCAGATAACTCTGTGTACAGACGGGCAACAATAATAAAAATGAAAAGACTTACTGCCGCGATGGCTAGTAATAGTGAAACGACTGCTGCATAAGGCCGGCGGATTCTTAAGGTACGCATCACTCCAACGAGGAGCGGTTCTAGTAAAAAAGCGATAATAATTGCAATAACGAAGGGCAAAAAGGCGCTAAATAATACACTTATTACATCACCAAAAACAGGTAAAAAGTCTTGAAAGAAATATGTAAAGACTTTCAAACTTACTAAGATACTTGTTACAATTGCTAGCCTATTGATATTTGTCCAGAGAGGGTGTTTTTGGATACTCAATGTTTTCACCTCATGATAGAAGGATTACTCCATAGTATACTAAGGGAAGGGCAAAGATAAGACTATCAAAGCGATCTAAAATACCGCCATGGCCTGGAATAATTTCCCCTGAATCTTTAACCCCTGCACTTCGCTTTAATGCTGATTCGAATAGATCTCCAATTTGGGCACTAATTCCAATAACAACTGCCAAAATAACATAGGTAAGCCAAGAAGATCCACCGATTAAATACCAGCATAGGATAGCTACCACGATACTCAAGAGTAATCCACCCACCGAACCTTCCACCGTTTTCTTAGGACTTACTTGTGGGGCTAGAAGGTGACGTCCAAATTGTCTCCCTATGAGATATGCGCCTGTATCCGTAGCCCATACCAAAAAAATTGTCACAAACGTCCACTCAAGTCCCCGTGGAAGTTCTCTAAGTAAATAAAGATGGGAAAGCAGGACAACGGCATAAATAACAGACAACAAATTATAGTTTACTTCCGAAAGGGGTGACTTAGGATAGGTTAGAGCAAGTCGTCCAAGGCAAATTACAACCCAAAAGAGAAGCGCCGTTACTATCCATTCTTCCCTACCAACGAATAAACTAGTCAACCAAACAGCAGTAGCCAGAGTAGTTTGGATATACCAAGCATGTACACCCATTTGAACGCCAATTTTCAAAAATTCCCGCAAGGCCAGCAATGTTAAAACAGCGACCAAGAAGGCTGTATAAGGTCCCCCTAAATAGATCAATCCCAGAAAGATTGGGGCACCGATCAATGCACTCATTGTTCTTCTAAACATTTACTACCTCAATCTGTATGTATTCCACCAAAACGGCGATCTCGTTTCTGATAGGTTTTAATCGCATCAATTAACGTTTTTTCTCCAAAATCAGGCCAAAGATCCTCTATAACAACAATTTCAGTGTATGCTAATTGCCACAGCAAAAAGTTGCTGAGTCTCATTTCCCCTGAGGTCCGAATCATTAAATCTGGATCCGGTAAGCCTCTGGTAAAGAGTGCATTACTAAATTGTTCTTCATCTATCGCTTCTATTTGCTGTTTCCCACTTAAAACATCTTTGCAAACTGTCCTTACAGCATTAATAATCTCGGATCGTCCGCCATAGTTTAACGCAAGGTTAAGAATAAGACCCGTGTTATTACTGGTTCGCTTAATAGAGTTCTCTAATTCACGCTGTGCCTCCCGAGGCAGGTCAACTATTCCCCCTATAGCACGGATCACCACATTGTTCTGATGGAGCTCTTGGAGTTCTTTTTTCAAGTATTCCGTGAGCAACGTCATGAGCACACCCACTTCATCTTTAGGCCTACTCCAATTTTCCGTCGAGAATGCATACACTGTGAGAACTTTAATTCCCAACGTGGAACAGGTTTTGACAACTTTCCTTAAAGCCTCTACTCCTGCCCTGTGTCCCATCGAGCGAGGAAGTGCACGCTTTTGAGCCCAACGCCCGTTTCCGTCCATAATAATGGCAATATGGCGAGGAAGGCGTTCAGGCGCAATCTGATCCAATAAATCCTCTTTATTTTGTCTCCAAGGTTTGAGCCACATTACTGATTGCACCCCCAACTCGATATACGTGGTTCGTGGTTCGTGGTTCGACATTTAAGAATGATATTAGGATAATGTACAGAACCCTATTTCGAACCACTGAAATCTATCAGACATCAGATATCTAATTCTCTAAATAATTGAACCTGACTTTTAACTACTTACAGAGGAATTCTTATTCGAACTTCGAACCACGAACCTCGAACTACGAGTAAGACCCCCTTGTAATTTAGGGGGTCAATGTCTGCCTTGGCGAATATTTTTCGTGCGCTAATACAACCTCTACCAGGTTATCGAACTCTCTAACTCGAACAACCCGGTAGTTTCCCCATGATTCTATATTACCATGAGGACGTGTGATTTGGAAAGCGCAAGGTTTACCCAAACCTACGATTTCCGGTTGAATCTTATTCCACTCTCGACCAAGCCAAGCCTTGATCATACTTCCATGATTTCGCTTTCCTTGGCTTCCATGACACGTTCGATTTCTTTTATCATTTTATCAGTCATTTTCTGTACGTCTTCTTGGGCACGTTTGACCTCATCTTCTGAAGCCTCGTGATCCTTTTCTAATTTCTTCAACTGATCGTTGACATCCCGACGTACGTTTCGAACTGCGACACGTGCATCTTCTGCCTTCTTTTTTACAGCCTTCACTAGTTCGACACGCCGTTCTGAGGTGAGCTGAGGAATCATGAGACGAATCACATTACCATCACTTGAAGGATTAAGCCCCAGATCGGATTTCATGATTGCCTTTTCAATGGCCGGAAGAACGGATCTGTCCCAAGGCTGAATCATCAGCATTCGGGCTTCCGGCGCAGACACATTCGCCAGTTGATTAATAGGGGTTGGAGTTCCATAATATTCAACCATGACCTTGTCTAAGACACTTGGATTGGCACGGCCCGCACGAATAGAGGTGTATTCTCTGCGTAAGGCATCAATACCCTTATGCATCCGCTCGTCCGCGTCTTTAATCACTTCTGAAATCATTAAGTATCCCTCCCAACATATGTTCCAATTGACTCTCCCAGGACAACCCGGCGGATATTACCCTGTTTCGTAAGGTCAAACACTATAACCGGAATATTATTATCCATACAAAGTGAGGTGGCCGTGGAATCCATCACACCCAGCCCTCGACTTAGGACATCCAAATAGCTTAAGCGCTCGAATCTCTTAGCATCAGGATTGATCATGGGATCTGAGTCGTATACTCCATCCACTCGTTTAGCCATCAAAATGACATCCGCTTCAATCTCTGCAGCTCTTAACGCAGCCGTAGTATCTGTTGAAAAGTAAGGATTACCTGTTCCAGCAGCAAAGATTACGATACGCCCTTTTTCCATATGTCGGATAGCTCGACGGCGAATATAAGGTTCAGCGACCTGTCGCATTTCAATTGCTGACAAAACACGGGTATCTGATCCAGCTTTTTCTAAAGCATCCTGTAAGGCTAAGGCATTCATCACTGTTGCCAACATCCCCATATAATCTGCTTGAGCCCGATCCATGCCTTGTGCACTGCCTGTAATACCACGCCATAAGTTTCCCCCACCAACAACTAGGCTCACTTCAACTCCCATTTCAAGGATTTGTCCCACCTGCTCTGCAACGGAAACCAGCATATCATGTTGAAGGCCAAACCCTTGATTACCTGCAAGGGCTTCTCCACTTATCTTAAGGACAACTCGTTTATACCGTGGCTTTTCCATGGATTAACCTCCATCAATCTAATTATCCTAAATTGAAAACCTTTCACATTCCAAAAAGAGAACACCGGGGTGTTCTCTAGATGATGGCTAGGTCACTTATCGATTTAGTTCTTTCATAACTTCTGCAGCAAAATCATCCTGCCGTTTTTCGATACCTGCACCTAACTCATAACGAGTGAATCGACGAATCACAATACGTTCACCAATTTTAGCGGTCTTATCTAAGACGAGTTCGCTAATGCTCTTATCTGGATCTTTAACAAAGGCTTGTTCTAATAAACATACTTCTTTGTAGTACTTTTCAATTCTGCCTTCGACCATCTTTTCAATGATCTTTTCAGGTTTTCCTTCATTAAGGGCTTGAGCTTTCAAGATATCTCTCTCGTGTTGGAGCACATCAGCAGGAACCTCTTCCTTGCTTAAGTATTGTGGGTTTGCTGCAGCAATGTGCATACCAATATCACGAACTAGTGCTTTAAATTCATCTCCACGTGCAACAAAGTCGGTCTCGCAGTTTACTTCAAGCAATACGCCGATTCGTCCACCGCCATGAATATAGGACTCAATTGTTCCTTCCGCGGCAACACGAGCTCCTTTTTTTGCGGCAGCAGCTAATCCTTTCTCACGGAGAAAATCACAAGCTTTTTCCATTTCTCCACCACATTCTGTTAGGGCCTTTTTGCAATCCATCATGCCTGCCCCGGTCCGTTCTCTAAGCTCTTTTACTAGAGCTGCAGTTACCTCTGCCATTGTGTTAACCTCCTAATATCGATGCACGAAGCTCGAGGCGCGAGGCACGATATTAAATCTATGCTCGATGCTCAACATCAACGCGCACTATAGTTATGTGTTCTATGAAACCTTATAAGTATAAGAAAACCTCATCTGCGCTACGTTCCTTATGCAAACCATCCTTGCGAAACGAAGGCTTGTCATTCTGAACGCAGTGAATAATCTATCCCGCTTTGTCCGGAAACTTTGGGTTAAAACGAAAGATTATTCTGTAAGTTAAACGGTCATGTAAAGGGAGTCTCAAAACTTAATGCGTCAGATATTATGAAATATGCGAGGTTCGAACTTCGAGCTTCGAACCTCGCACTTCGCTTACGCTTCGACTGCTTCTCCAGCTTCCTCTTCTTCTTCGTTCCCCTGTTGTCCCTCGATAATAGCATCAGCCATTTTTCCGGTTAATAACTTAACAGCACGAATGGCGTCATCATTAGCTGGAATAACAACATCGATTTCATCTGGGTCGCAGTTCGTATCGACTATTGCCACAATAGGAATATGCAAACGGCGTGCTTCCGCAACAGCAATGCGCTCTTTGCGTGGATCTACGATAAATAGAGCATCTGGGAGTTTCTTCATATTCTTAATACCACCCAGGAAGCGCTCCAGTTTTTCCATTTCATGACGCAGTGCCGAAACTTCTTTTTTAGTAAGAACTTCGAAAACACCTTCTGCCTCCATACGTTCCAAAACACGTAAACGATCAACTCGTTTTTGAATGGTTTGGAAGTTGGTCAGCATTCCGCCAAGCCAACGTTCGTTGACAAAGTACATACCGCAACGTGCAGCTTCATCTTTGACAGACTCTTGTGCTTGTTTCTTGGTACCTACAAACAGCATGGTACCCCCTTCAGTCGCAAGATTCCTAACAAAGTTGTAGGCCTCATCTACCTTTTTTACGGTCTTTTGTAAATCGATAATGTAGATCCCGTTGCGCTCAGTAAAAATATAGCGCGCCATCTTAGGATTCCACCGACGAGTTTGGTGTCCAAAGTGAACACCCGCTTCAAGCAATTGTTTCATAGAAATGACAGCCATTTGTAAATACCTACTTTCTTTTTGTTTGTTCCGCCGCAGGTTCATCTCAAAGTGCCCCTTGCCTCCCGACAAGGAACCGGCACCTTCATCCCACTGCGTGTGTCATTTAATCACACTGTTACTAGATTAGCATATTATTAGTAGCTTTGCAACGAAATCTACGCTTTTAAACTGCTGATAGAGTCCACTTAATTAGCATACCTTGAAAGATTTGAACGTATATCGTATTGCTCAATAAAAATCTCCAAATCACTCATAAGTTCGGGAAAGGGGAAATAGAATTCACTTACATAGTACAAATCCTCACTCGTCCGAATCTGAGCAATTTCCTGCCCTTTATCATCGAAATAAAAGGCAACCCGCCGAATATCCTTCGGTTCAAGAATCCGCTCACCCAGCAGCGAACGGAAGACAATTTGATTACCATTAATGATAATACGTTTGCTCTTGCCTACGACCCACAAGGTGATGATTCCAAGTCCTGAAATCACATAGATTCCTATGAGCACCCTTAGTTCCAGGGCTGGTAACTTGCTGAAAGCATGTATTCCTCCAACAATTAGAGGATATAGGATAAGAAAGATGAGGCCCGGAATTATTAGGGGTCTTAGTTGGTAAACATAATCATGTTCTTCCATCAAATACCTCCTACGGCCTATTTCATGTGTTTAGTCTGTTTCTCTAGTTCATCTAACAGGTAATCGTTTAGAACCCGAATATAAGTTCCTTTCATCCCTAAGGACTTTGACTCAATCACGCCGGCAGATTCAAATTTTCTGAGGGCATTAACGATCACGGAACGAGTAATCCCCACTCGATCAGCAATTTTGCTTGCAACTAAAAGTCCTTCTCCGCCGCCCAGCTCTGCGAAAATATGCTCAACTGCTTCAAGTTCGGAGTACGACAAAGTCCCTACAGCAATTTGGACCGCTGCTTTTTTACGTGCTTCTTCTTCGGCACGTTCTGCTTTTACTCGCAAAATTTCCATACCCACAACGGTTGCTCCATATTCGGCAAGTACAAGATCGTCCTCATTAAATTCTACATCATATTTAGCGAGCATAAGTGTCCCGACGCGTTCCCCTCCACCTAAGATTGGCACAGTTGTTGTCAGTTTATTAGTGAAACCACAGGCTTCATTACTATTAAAGATACAACCATTGGCAACTTGGGTTGTATTTGTGGTTGTTCCGGTAACTTTCATAAGTCCCTCGTTGTAACTTTCTGGAAAACGTTCGGAATGGATCACGATTTCTTCCATGATTCCACAGGCAAAGCCCTCCATAAAACTATACCCAAGGATCTTTCCTCGTCGTCCTACAATATAGCAGTTAGAAGTCACTGCTTGCCCGAGGACTTTTGCCATTTCCTCAAAATCAACTGGATTACCCGCAGCACGTTGTATTAACTTATTGATTGATCTCGTTTTTTCTAGTAATGATGCCATAATTTTTGCATCCTCCTTTTAGTTACTATTTTTAAGATAGACATATCTTTTAAAACAACATTTGTTACAGAATATAGCGAGCTAAATCTTGGTTTCGAATAACATTTCCTAGACGATGCTCGACATATTCACGATTAATGGTCACCGTGTAATCATCCGGTAGTTCTGAGGCTTCAAAGGATAATTCTTCAAGTACTTTTTCCACAATTGTGTGGAGTCGACGGGCACCGATGTTTTCTGTACTGGAATTAACTTTGTAGGCGACTTCTGCCAATTCATCAATAGCATTCTCTGTAAATTCTACGTTTATCCCTTCAGTTCCCAATAAAGCACTGTACTGTTTAATGAGGGATGATTGAGGTTCTGTAAGTATACGTTTAAAATCCGCAACA
Organism: Desulfosporosinus sp.; assembly: GCF_014237355.1. Taxonomy (NCBI): domain Bacteria; kingdom Bacillati; phylum Bacillota; class Clostridia; order Eubacteriales; family Desulfitobacteriaceae; genus Desulfosporosinus; species Desulfosporosinus sp. The sequence goes on along the minus strand of NZ_JABZFS010000076.1, from coordinate 218,991 downwards.
CTTAGGGACTCAAGTTCAACACGAATTGGAAATCTGCCCTGGAGTTCGGGGATCAGGTCCGATGGTTTACTGACATGGAACGCTCCAGCTGCAATAAATAGAATATGATCAGTTTTAACAGGACCATACTTGGTTACGATAGTAGATCCCTCAACAATTGGAAGGATGTCACGTTGGACGCCCCCTCTGGAGACATCTGCACCGCTAGAGTTTTCCCGTCCCGCGATTTTATCAATTTCATCCAAGAATACTATTCCTTCTTGTTCAGTTCTTCGAATTGCTTCCTGAACCGCTTCATCATGGTCTATTAAATTTTGAGCTTCTTCTTGGATCAAGATTTTTCGTGCTTCGCGTACTGTCACTTTTCTCTTTTTGTGTCGCTTGGGAAGCATCCCAGACATCATATCTTGAATATTTAAGCCCATCTCCATCATGTTATTGTTGCCCAGCATATCGGAAAGCGGCATGCTTTCTTCAACTGAAATGTCGATAACCTTTTCTTCAAGATCCCCGCGTTCTAAGTGTTCCCTTACAATTTTGCGTTCCTTTTCTATCTCTGGAGTTACTTGAGGTTCTTTTTCTTGATTTGCTGACTGCCCGAATAACATTTGAAAGGGGTTGTTTGATGAACTCTCAGTACGCTTTTCTGGAACAAGCAACTCAAGTAACCGTTTTTCGGCATTGATTGCTGCCTGAGCCTGAACCTGTTCCATCCGCTCGGCCTTGACCATCCGCAGGGATATTTCGACTAAATCACGAATGATGGATTCCACATCCCGGCCTACATAACCAACTTCTGTAAACTTAGTTGCTTCGATCTTGATAAACGGGGCTTTTACCAGCTTTGCCAGACGCCGTGCTATCTCTGTCTTACCAACACCCGTTGGACCTATCATCAAGATGTTTTTAGGTATAACCTCTTCTTGCAACTGCTCTGACAAACAAGAACGTCGGTAACGATTACGTAAAGCAACGGCAACAGCCTTTTTAGCTGTATTTTGTCCAATTATATACCGATCCAATTCATGGACAATTTCACGCGGAGTCAAGTGATCCATAGTCACACCCCCTTATAACTCTTCGACAATAATTTGTTCATTAGTATATACACATATTGAGGCAGCAACCAGCATGGCTTCTTGGACAATTTCCCTTGTTGGTAAATCTGAATGCTTCGCCAAGGCGCGAGCGGCTGCTAATGCATAGTTCCCCCCGGATCCAATGGCCGCAATACCATCATCCGGTTCGATCACTTCACCTGAACCACTTACGATCAAAAGGTTTTTCGCGTCAGCAACTAGAAGTAACGCTTCGAGATTCCTTAACATTTTGTCTGTTCGCCATTCTTTGGCCAATTCTACGGCTGAACGCTGAAGATTTCCATGGTATTCTTCGAGTTTTTGCTCAAACTTATCAAATAGAGTAAACGCATCCGCAACGGATCCGGCAAACCCTGCAATGACTTTTCCATGAAATAAACGACGAACTTTGCGGGCCGTATGTTTCATAATAGTCGCCTGACCCATTGTTACTTGACCGTCACCCGCGATAGCTACGTGTTCTCCTTTTTTCACAGCGACAATAGTTGTTGCATGAAACATCATCGAACCCCCTTTGATTTAAGTTTACTAGGGCCATTTCGGCATGTCAAGTTGAATTGTAGGTAATTTACATTTTTTTGTGAAAATTTATGGTAACTCCTCCTTGTTAACTACTTTTGCACGAGGATGAGCCAGGGTAAAGACTTCTTTTAGTCGTTCACGGGTTAAATGCGTGTAGATTTGAGTGGAGGAGAGTTTCTTGTGTCCCAATAACTCTTGAACACTTCTTAAGTCCGCTCCCCCGTCTAATAAATGAGTAGCAAAGGAATGACGCAGCATATGTGGATTTACATGTTGTTCCAAACTAATCTTACCGACAAGTTTGTCTAGGATTCTGCGGACAGATCGTTCAGATAACCGAGTTCCTTGATAATTAAGCAAAAGAGCTTGACGGTGATCTACACGTCTTGTTAGGTAGGTTTTGATGGCTCGGATAGCATAGTTTGTTACCGGAATTACCCGCTCTTTACTTCCCTTCCCAAGAACTCGAATCAACCCGCTGTCTAAATCAATAGACTCTCGATTTAAGCCGACTAATTCACTAACCCTTAGGCCTGAGCCATAAAGAAGCTCTAGAATGACTCTATCTCTGCAGCCTAATATATCCTTATCGTCTGGAGCACTAAGCAGCCCCTCAACCTGATCTTGATAAAGAAAATGCGGAAGTTTGCGCCCTAGCTTTGGACTGGCCACCCGCTGAACAGGATTATTTAGCAGGATATCTTTATGGCATAAGAACTTGAAAAACGAGCGCAGTGCAGCCAGCTTACGGGCCATACTTTTTCTCGCTAATCCATGGTCTGACAGAACACCTAGAAAACTACGAACAATATATATATCAATCTGGTCTACTGTCAGTGTTTCTGGCTCTTGATTAAGTTCTGATGAAGCAAATCTAAAAAACTGATTAAGGTCGGTTTGATAGGCAATTACCGTATAGTCTGAACGATTTTGGGAAGATTGATGGCCCACAAATAAACTTAACGCTTCATCAACGAGCATAGTTACCTCCCTATATCCTCTCGCGCACAGAACTCCTTCAAACTTGCTAAAGCCCTTTCCGAAATTTTAGTATTCTTTTCACGCTTGTCCCGTATACGCTGATCCAAAGGGGGCAATAGCCCAAAGTTAATATTCATTGGCTGGAAACTTTGACTAGGGGATCCCTCTAAATGGCGCGCTAGTCCACCTAAGGTCGTTTCAGGCGGAAATACTAAGGTATCCATCTGATTAAGCCTTCGCCAAGCATTAAGGCCTGCTAGAAAGCCGCTGGCAGCAGATTCTACATATCCTTCGACTCCAGTCATTTGACCGGCAAAGAAAAGGCCTGGTTTAGAACGCAGACTAAAATCCGCGTTTAGCACTTTCGGGGCATTGAGGAAGGTATTGCGGTGCATGACGCCATAACGTACGAACTCAGCCTTCTCTAGACCCGGTATTAATGAAAATACACGCTTTTGTTCTCCCCATTTTAAATGAGTTTGAAACCCTACTATATTAAACAAGGTTCCAGCTTGATTTTCTTTACGAAGCTGTACAACAGCATAAGACCTAATGCCCGTTCTTGGATCAACCAAACCTACCGGCTTCAGTGGACCAAAGGTCAGTGTCTGGGGTCCACGCTTGGCCATCACTTCCACAGGGAGGCAGCCTTCAAAGACCTTACCTTGTTCAAATCCCTGGACTTCAGCCATCTCTGCCTCTACTAATGCTTTGTGAAAGGAGTCGTACTCTTCCCTAGACATCGGACAATTTAAGTAATCCGCTTCTCCTTTATCATATCGCGAAGCCCAAAAAGCTTTGTCTAAATCGATGGATTCCAGAGTAACGATGGGAGCTGCCGCATCGTAGAAGGATAAAGCTTGTTCGCCAGTCAGCTTCAGTATATCAGCTGCTAAATCATCTGAGGTCAAGGGCCCGCTGGCAACGACAGTTATTCCTGTCTGGGGAACCCTTCGCACTTCCTCACGATGAATACAAACGTTGGGATGTTCCGCTAGCCGGGTTGTAATTTCACTCGAAAACAGTTCCCGATCGACAGCTAAAGCACCGCCAGCGGGAACCGCGTTATGATCCGCCGCACTCATAATTAAGGACCCTAAGCGGCGCATTTCTTCTTTTAATAACCCTACGGCATTCTCTACAGCAGCTCCCCGAAGGGAATTGCTGCAGACTAGTTCTGCAAATAGATCCGTTTGATGAGCAGGGGTCGTTTTGGTCGGACGCATTTCAAAGAGATCCACCTTGACACCACGTTCGGCCAGCTGCCAAGCAGCCTCCGACCCTGCGAGACCTGCGCCGATCACAGTTATAGACTGTTCCATGTGTTTATTCGCTCCTATACCTTCTTCAATTGGTTTCTTCAAGCACGATTGTATGCCGACATTCTGGGTTAGTGCAAACATGCTTCTTTTGCCGTTTTGTTGATTTAATGACCATCAAATGCTGGCACTCTGGGCAAGGGTCAGGGGCAGGCATTTCCCACGATACAAAATCACAGTCCGGATAGCCAAGGCATCCATAAAACTTTCGTCCTTTCTTGGAGCGACGAACTACAAGAGGTTTAGTACAGGTTGGGCAATTTGCACCCACTTCTTCAAAGAGTGGCTTGGTATTTCGACACTCAGGAAAACCTGGACACGCTAAGAATTTGCCGTAGCGACCCATCTTGATCACCATATTTCGGCCACAATTCTCACAAATCTCTTCTGAGACTTGATCTTCTATCTTCACCTTTCCAATCTTCTCTTCGGCCTCAGCCAAGGCCACGGAAAAGGGGGTGTAGTATTCTTCTATCACAGCTTTCCAAGGCGCTTTTCCTTCTTCGATTAGATCCAGCTTCTCTTCCAAATTAGCTGTGAACTCCAAATTTAGAATATCCGGAAAATGTTCCTTTAATAAGGTTATTACGATATCTCCAAGTTCCGTAATAATGAGCTGTTTCTCATCTTTAACAACATAGCCCCTGGTTTGAATAGTCTCAATGGTTGGAGCATAAGTACTCGGTCTACCGATTCCTTCCTCTTCCATCTTGCGCACGAGAGAGGCTTCTGTATAACGCGGTGGTGGTTCGGTAAAATGCTGTTTCTCTTGAAGTTTAATCAGGTTTAGCTTCTCTCCAGGTGAAACTGAAAGTGTTAAAGAATTTTGTTCCTCCTCAACTGTCTCAACCTCATCTTTTCCTTCCTCATAGATCGCTAAAAATCCAGGAAAACGGACCTTCGATGCATTGGCACGAAACAAGTATTCTTCCACAAGTGTTTCCACCGTCAAGGTATCTACCAAGGCCACACTCATCTGACTTGCCATAAAGCGCTCCCAGATCAAGCGGTATAATCGCAATTGATCCCGGGACAAAATCCCTTTCAAAAAATCTGGAGTGCGCAAAGGCAGAGTGGGACGAATCGCTTCATGGGCTTCTTGTGCCCGCCCCTTATTGGCAAATTGACGCGGTTCTGGAGGATAATAATCGTTCCCATAATTGGTGAGAATCCATTGCTTAGCCTCCTCTTGCGCAACTTCAGCAATCTTAACAGAGTCTGTACGCATGTATGTAATTAAACCAACCGTACCTTCTTTGCCCAGGTCAAGACCCTCATACAATTGCTGAGCTAACATCATTGTACGCTTTGGGGAAAAACTCAGCTTTCGATGAGCTTCCTGCTGTAGACTGCTTGTTGTAAAGGGTGGCGCCGGAAGTCGTTTCTTTTCTTTGGTTCGAACATCGGAAACTTGAAATTCCTTCCCCGTTAAATCCGCTAAAATCGTCTCCATTTCAGCTTTGCTGGAGATGGAGATCTTTTTCCCTGACTTCTTTAACAGCTTCGCTTGAAACTTTCCTCCAGCTGATTGGAGACTAGCCATCAAACTCCAGTATTCTTCCGATACAAAGGCACGAATTTCTTCTTCTCGATCATCCACTAAACGGACCGCCACAGATTGTACACGCCCGGCACTTAAGCCTTTTTTGATCTTCCGCCAAAGCAAAGGGCTTAGTTGGTAGCCCACTAAGCGATCAAATACTCTACGGGCTTGTTGAGCGTCCACTCGATCTTGGTCTATCTGCCGGGAATGCTTTATCGCGTTTTGTATGGCTTGTTTCGTAATCTCATGGAACTCAATCCGATTTTTGTCCCCTTTGTTAAGTCCTAACAGATGTGAAAGATGCCAAGCAATAGCTTCTCCCTCACGGTCAGGGTCAGACGCTAAGAAGACCTTATCCGCTCCTTTAGCGGCTGCACGAAGTTCTTTAATCAGGTCTCCCCGTCCGCGTATAGCGATATATTTTGGTTCAAAGTCGTTTTCTAAGTCCACACCCAACTGGCTTTTCGGTAAATCACGCAAATGCCCCATGGAGGCTTTAACAGTATAACGACTGCCTAAAAATTTGCTGATGGATTTTGCCTTGGCAGGGGACTCCACAATAACAAGCGTTTTTGACATTATTTCACCTCAATAAACTACTCGAGGTTCGAAGCGCGGTGCGCCAGGATCGAACTCGATGGTTTTCTTTACAGAAAACAATTATTATTTTTCACTCCATATACTTTAACTTATATCCAGATTCGTTTAATCTCAGTACTATGGTTAACAATTGGTAAAACTAAGCCCTATCTTAACGCCTTTTTCGTAGTATGTCTAGCGTTCTCGTGCTAATACATAGTGTTGACCTGGCAATTGTATGACTTTTCCGGCTAGTTGGAGCTCTAATAAGCCCAGCGAAACGGCTGATACTGGAAGATTTGAGTTTATTGTAATTTTGTCAATATGTAAAGGAACATCACTTAACAAACCTAGGATAATGTCATAGTCTTTTACACCATTAGAACTCTCAATGTCACTTGCTAAAGCTTCTTTGCGCAACGAAATATGTCCCACATAGTTGGACCATGCAGGTAATTCCTTGCAAATATCGTCGATTCCTTCCACAATCTTTGCTCCTTGGCGCAGCAAATTATGAGACCCTTTACTAACCTCGCTAAAAATCGGTCCTGGAACAGCAAATACTTCTCGCCCTTGTTCTAAGGCAAAATCAACTGTGATCAAAGCTCCACTTCGTTCTGCTGCTTCCACGACCACAACCCCACGAGAACACCCGCTGATCAATCGATTACGTGCTGGAAAATGCGCTGCATTCGGTGGAGAGCCTGGGGCAAATTCAGAAATCAAGGCGCCCCTTTCTATAATAGTTTCAGCCAGTCTCTGATTTTCTCGTGGATATATTTGATCAAGCCCGCATCCCAGGAAAGCCCACGTAACCCCTCCAGCATCAATTGCTCCTTGATGGGCTGCCGTATCAATTCCTCGAGCAAGACCGCTGGTAATAACAATTTCTTTTGCTGCAGCGTCTCGGGCAAGCATCTTAGCGACTGCTTTACCATAAGCTGTCGCTTTCCGTGAGCCCACAATCGCTAGTGCCTGAATATTCCCTTTTAATTGCCCACGATAATAAAGAAGTGGTGGAGCATCGGATAACTCTGCTAGTAAGTGGGGATAATCGATCTCCTCCGGGGTTATAATTTGGATCCCTTGTTTTATTAACCTTTCTGTAATTCTCTCGGGATCAATTGACTGTCTTGCCGTTATTAGCTCCTTAATCCAACGTTCCTGATAAGGAATTTCAAGATATTTACTTGCTGGAGCCTCCCAGGCTTTAAGAGCACTACCAAAATAAGCTATAAGCAAACGTAATCTCTGACTTCCTACCTTCGAAATTGTTCGAAATGCCGCTCGAATTATCTTTTCCTGTTCTATACCCATGCTAGTGACCCTCCTTAGCCCTCCTTTTCGGGACAAATGGGTCCTTCTCCTGCGCAGAATATTGTCGCTTCTTAAGGGTTTATGCAAAGTAATGTAATTATCTAGGCAGAATCATTGTTATTAAACATGACGCTTTGGGCAGAATAGGTGCTACGCTTCCTTCGCACGACGGGTTGTCCGTTTACGCGGAGTTAACGTAGACTTCGGTTTGACTACTGGTTTATCTTCGAGAATGGTTGTTTTCTCAGTGTCTGACGTTTGGACTTTGTCTGCTCTCTTGACAGATTCTCCAGCTTCTGCGACCTCAACTGGCTTATCTGCTCTAATTCGTTTTACAGATTTGATTGGTTTACTTGATCCATCCTCTTTACCGTCCATTAATTGTCCTTTTTCGTTTTCTGTCAAGGCAATACTAGCACGCAATGCTTCCATAAGATCCACTACTTTTCCACCTTTGACGGGGGTTTCCACTTGATAGGTTTCTCCTGCTACTTTGCTTTCTATTAACTGGGCCATGTGTTCACGTAATTCATCGTGATATTTTTCAGGTTCAAAGGGGCGAGCTAAATTTTCAATTAATTGTCGAGCCATGGTCAATTCTGCCTCTGTTGGAACTAGATGATCCCAAACCACATCCATATGGCGGATTTCCTTTGGGTAATACATAGTTTCCATTACTAAACCTTTTTCAAAAACACGCAGACAAGCCAAGTGCTGTTTCGAACGCATTGTAACTCGTGCTAAGGCGACTTTACCACTCTCTTCCATAGACTGACAAAGCAATCGATAGGCTTTCATGGCAGTTTCTTCTGGAGATAAATAATAGGACTTTTGATAATAAATCGGATCAATATCCGTTAAATTTATAAAATCAAGAATATCAATGGAACGGCTCATTGGTTGTTCTAATGAAGCTAGATCGTCCTCACTTAAAACAACATATCGATCTTTTTCATACTCAAATCCCTTTACTAAATCATTAGTGCCAACCTCTAAATCGCAAGTAGGACATTTTTTGATTGATCGAATACGATTCTTGCAGTCTTTATGAAGATAATTAAACTTAAATTCCTGTGTTTCTGTGGCCGCATGCATTTTTACAGGAACATTAACTAAACCGAAACTAATGGAGCCTTTCCATAACGTATGCATATAACATTCCTCCTCGACTTTAGTGTGATCAGCAAAGGATGTATTAATGCAACCTAACTTGAAAAAGCAGAGCCTTGATAATTTGGTTGATACGTTCAAAAAACCTTTGTCTTATGATAGACAAAGGTTAGATCGCATTAAACTCATTAATGCTAATAAGCACCTATGGCGGATTCCCATTCATTGACCTGCGAGGTTAATAACTGGTAGCATAAAGCAAACTAACTATTTGGCATGGAGGCGCCTTCCGTGTTAACCTTCTTCATACATTTTTCCCTATAACGTTGCTTTGATCCGTTTAAGTCCAAAAACAACCATACTTGCTAAGACTGCAAAATCCTCTGTTGGTAAAATTAAGGGGGCAGAAGCATCGAACAGAATATTACCAGACGCTGGGAATTCATCATCTGCTCTCCAAAGAATCAAGGCCACCGGAATTCTCGGAAACACCCTATATGTAACCCCTACATCACCAAGCCCATTAGTTTGTCCCCCTAAACGTGTCACTACTTCCAAGAGGCTATCTGGATCTGAACCAAACGTCCGTACTAAGGGATCAATAGCACGACCAGTAAAGGGTTTGATATAGATGGCTCCACCCGGTAATTCTTTGTAGGAGATAAGCTTCCCCGCTTCTAAAGGTTGACTAAGATTTGTAACATAATGGAGAATCAATATTTGCGCGGCAAGGGGCAGCTCTCCGTCTGAAGCCTGCATAGGCACAAACTGTCCGCTGGGATAGTCCACCTTAAAATGCTGGCCCAAAAATTCAAGAACCAGGGCATTCCCTTCAATAGAATAACCAGAACAACGCGCCATATCCTCTAAGGAACAAGCACGAAACTTTTCAAGCGCTACCTCATGAGCTGGAGTGTAATTCATCTCTATTTTCGCCTTCTTTCTGTCTTTTACTACCCCTGCGGGAGCCTCTCCCTCATCCTCCGTACTAATCCAACCTCAAACTTCTTAAAATGTTAGAACATTAAGGCCTTAATTAAGTATTTATTGATGACTAGTGAGCATATATGGTTATTTAGCGAGTGCCAAATAAGTCCGCTGAAGGAGTAGAGCATCGTCTTCTAAGTTTGGACTTTCACAAATCGCCAATCCTTCCACTCCGAAGCTATGACAGGCTTTCATTAGCTCTTCATAACGCAAGTCAGATTCTTTTAAAACAAGATGTCGTTTTTCGCCCTTTAATCCATATTCAATCCCAGATATATGAAAATGCACATTTTTCACCCATCGATCCCCAAGTTCCTCGGCAGTTAGATCTAGGATCTCACAAAACTCGTCATAGGAATTATACCTTCCATTAGTTCGGGCATGAAGATGGCTAAAGTCAATACAGGGTAGAACTCCCGGAACCTCTTTAGAGATCCGTATAGTTTCAGCTAGGTCTCCGAACTGAGTCCCTTTCCCAGTCGTTTCCGGACGAAGTACAACATGATTCTCTTCGGCATCGAGGGTATCACGCACAAGAGAAAGTTCTCGAACCACTCGCTCTAAGACCACGTTTGATGGGTCATCGTGATTAAAGGCCGGATGAAAAATCACGCTTCGGACACCTAGGATTTTAGAAAGTCTTGAGGTATGTAATATCCGATCTCGGCTTGCCGTAATTTTCTCCGGCTCACGAGAGTTTAGATTGATATAGTAGGGGGCATGACAACTCAAGGCGACATTATCCTCTTGGGCAACGGCACCAACCTTCTTCGCTTTCTCTTCTCCCATTCGCACTCCCTGGACAAATTCTAATTCTAAGGCCCCCAGATCTAACTCTCGAATACGACGTACCCCTCCCTCACTGGATCGATCCTTTGAGGAAATAGGAACACCTGCAGTTCCAAATAATAATGGCAAAAAGGTCACCCCATTGCTATTTTTTCTCACATTATATCCCTTTTCTTCTAAAAAGCCAATGAAAGACCATAAGACAAAGTCATCAATACTTATTTCTTCATTACCATTAAAGCCATAATTTTGTTTACATATTGTTTTGACAATAAAGCTATACTAACTTTAGTTTCATCATAAAGTGTTGAAAGAAACTAACCCCAACTTTGAAAGGAGGATTCCATATGTCAAGACGACGTAGTAGCATTATGTCTGACGCATTGAAAGAACAAATTGCTCAAGAGTTAGGTTTTGCCGGAACCCTTCACCAAGAAGGCTTTGGAGGAGTTTCTTCCCGTAACTGCGGTAATATGGTGAAAATGGCTATTGAATTAGCTGAAAGAAATCTGCCCAACAACACGAATTTTACTTGATAACATCTCTAGAGCCGAGCAAAATGCTCGGCTCCTTTATTTAAAGTATGAGGAACAGTAAAAATGGGTTGTTGAAGATTTCAACAACCCCATTGCTAATTACTTCGTTCAGTTAGCTTACCTTAGTTAAAATTAACTTCAATATGTCGTGCTGCAGGATGTTCATCTTTTAAAAAGCTAAGTTTTAATAGCCCATTTTTGTAACTTGCGTGAGCCCCATCGGTCTTTACCTGGGCTGGTAGGGTTAGTAATCGTGAAAACCTGCCAAAATATCGTTCCGAGTGCCGAGAAATGCTTTCACCTTCGTCTTCATGAACCACTCTACGAATTTCACCTTGAATCATCAGTCGATTTTCATCCAGTGTTATTCTAAGATCCTCAGGCTTTTCTATACCTGGAATCTCCGCAATGACCAGTACTTTATTCTGGGTTTCTTCAATATCTATACGATATCCATCTGTAAGATTATCTTTCCCATGCTTTAGAATACGATCCATTTCATGCCAAAAGGGATCCAGCATCCGGTATGGTTCATTGGGAATCAACGACATTTTCTATCACCTCATTTGTTTATTCCTTAGAATGCGCTCTTTAATGATAGATTATGCCAACACTGATTAGGCCTTTGACAAATAGTGACCTAACCAGTGATATTTAATTTAGCTTTCATGATTATAGTATTTTAGGGCTCGTAACGCCCTAAGTGTATTCCACCTACTTGGTTTACCTACCTCCTCAATTTCAAAAAAGACCTCCCCTGCTTGTCTGACTTGCATAGACCAAGTGCCATCTGCGCTTTGATGTTTCTTTATTACATCAATCGCTTCACTCATTCTTAAATCATAAGGAACTTCAGCACTTTGGAAATAATCAAGAGCCCTAAGCACATCATAACGCCACCTCATGGGATAGGACAACATAAGCATTCTGGTATCTATAATTTCCCCTGTTCTATCCGATTTGAATAGCTTATGCTGCAAAATGAATTCTCTGGATTGATTCTCAACTTCCCGTAATTCAGATAAGCGATACTTGTATCCCTTCTTAGAATACTCCAAAATCCCTTCGATAACTGATATTGTAGAATGCAAAGAACTATGTTTTGCTCCTTTTCTGTTTAATCTACAATTAAAGCCACCGTCATTCATGTGTTGCAGCAAAATAAAATCAACAATTGATTGTAAATAGTTTTCTCTCACTCCAAAATAAGAAGCATAGTTTAGAACCATCCCATTAATGCAAACATCACTTTCCGCTATAAAGCTAGATGGATTTATTCCTCCATCTGAACCCTTTTCATTTCTAAAAATTGCCCCAAGAGTATCCTCAATAACTCTTATATTTTTTGATATCCCCATGTTTTTTAGATCCAAGAGAATATAATGGGTATTTGTACTTTTAGGGTGATAAAATCCCTTTCCGGTATGAATTTTGATGTAACGACCATTTAGGAATTGTTTTCCCCAACCTTCAAATTGAATGCGATCCTTCAGAGCTTTTACTACCTTTGTGTCCGATTTCAGAAGATCCCGGTGTGTCTGATATTGTATCACAACATCCCCTTGTAAGAGCCAATCAATTACTTTGTTGGTTGTCATCTTCATTAACTCCCATCTAAAAATATAGATTTCCTCAAATTACATGTCTAAACGGACCATTTAAAATAAACTATAAGTTCATCTCTGTCTATATACTCACTACCAGAGTAAATAAGCTTCGAGGAGGAAGCCTTATTGTCACACAAGAGTCACTCCCTTGCTCATTAGATAGAATATTCTATCTAATGTCACGTTTTCCTTCTTAAACAACAATACTTTTTAGAATAATCTAAACTTTTTAAAGTAAAAAGACGAGTACAAGACTCGCCTTCATTAAAAAATTATAGATTCTCCTATAGACAATTAATTTGTCAGTAATCAGATTGTCGCTTTACTTAACGTCCTTCAGGCCCATGACATCTCCAAACCGTATGAGAACATCTTCCCAGTTTACTAAGTTCCACCACGCCTCAACCCATTCTGCTCGCCTGTTTTGATAGTTTAGGTAATAAGCGTGTTCCCAAACATCAATGGTTAAGAGTGGAATTACTCCCCATTGGGCAAGATTTTGATGATTTTCTGCTTGTAGAATCTCTAATTGTTTAAAAAATGGACTCCATACTAATAAGGTCCACCCAGATCCTTCTACAGCAACAGCTGCAGCAGTAAAGTGTTTCTTAAAATCTTCAAAGGAGCCGAAATCCTTATTGATACGTTCCGCTAATATTCCTTGAGCAGTTCCACCACCGCCAGGACGCATATTCTCCCAAAAAAGTGTATGCAGTAAGTGCCCTGATCCATGAAAAGCCAATTCGTGCTCCCAATGCTTGATAAGAGCAAAATTTCCTTCTTCTCTAGCTTTCGCAAGTTGTTCTTCGACTTTATTGAGACCGTCCACGTAGGACTTATGATGGACATCGTGATGAAGCCTAACAGTTGCTTCATCACAATAAGGTTCTAGCGCATCGTAGGCATAGGGTAATTTCGGTAATCGAAATGACAAATTGATCTCCTCCTTTTATAAGTTCAACCGCGCAGGTCCTTTCCTATGTAAGGATAATAACAAAGAAAAATGCCATTATTATGACATTTTTCTTTTATTTAAAATCTATTCTATTCACATGGTTAAACTAGAGATTAGCCACTAATCAGGTCTAACCCCCAGTTTGTATCCTACCCCGTGTACTGTCTTAATGTAATAAGGATTAGAGATATCTGGCTCAATCTTTTCTCTGAGACGCTTTACTAGGGAAGTGACCACGGAAGCACTTCCATAATAGTCTGAGTCCCATATTTGATTCAGAAGTTGTTCTCTAGTAAAGACCTGATCCGGACGGTTGCAGAGAAGCCATAAAAGAGAAAATTCTTTAGGGGTTAAATCTATCTCTTTCCCTTGAACTTCAGTCATTCGGTTGTCATTATTAATAATAAGCCCCGGAAGCTTTACTATATTTTTTTCATTTTTCCGGGGGACCTCTTTAACCCGACGTAACACTGCCTTAATGCGTAAGACGAGTTCTGTGCTGTCAAAAGGTTTAGTGATATAATCATCGCAGCCTAAAATGAGTCCAGAAATCTTATCCTCATTGTCTTCCTTAGCCGTTAAAATGATAATAGGCAGATTACTTTCCCTGCGTATTATGCGGCAAACCTCAAATCCGTCCATTCCAGGCATCATGATATCAAGCAGAAGCAGATTGGGCTTAAAATTACGCCACTCATTGATAACTTCTGTACCCTGCCCAACAACCTTTACACTATACCCTTCCCGGGTTAATAAGATATATAGAAATTGTTGGATACTGGGATCATCTTCTGCTACCAAGATTTTAATTTCGATGATAAAGCCCCCCTCTCCTAAACACCAAATACTGCCGTAAAATAGAATTTGCTTCCTATTCCTTCTCTGCTATCAACATATAATTCCCCATCCATCAATCTAACCAGTTCCTTCGTAATTATTAAACCCGTGCCTCCGAACTCCTTTATGAGAGAATCTGCCTCACGAAATCCCTTGATTAGCTTGGATAGCTTGTCTTCAGGAATGCCGATGCCAGTATCAGACACAATAAATCTAATTTCCATCCAACGTTCATTCAGCTCTTCAAGGTCAACTTCTATTGCTACTCCACCTTGATTCGTGAACCTTACACTATTTCCCACTAAATTTGAAAGTACCTGTTTAATTCTTAGCGAATCTCCTATGACATTTTTGGGAATTTCATTATTAAAATCTTTTAGTCTAATCTCTATGTTTTTTTGTTGGGCAGCGGTGTTAAATAAATCAATCACTTCATGAACTATCTGACGAATATCAAAAGGACGTTGTTCCAAATCGACCTTTCCTGCTTGAATTTTAGAATAATCTATAATATCCGTTAATACTTTCAACAATAATTTAGTTGATGATTTCACGGTAGTTAGATAGTCCCGTTGTTCTTCTGTTACCTCAGTCATAAGGGTTAAATCAGTCATACTGATGATTCTAGTCATATAAGTACGAATTTCATGGCTCTTGGCTTCTAACAAAGAATTGTCTATACGACTATGTTCTGTAACGACGTTTACCATAGAAGGAGTCACCCCATCATTCTCCCAATGTTTTTGTCCATTTATCGACAATTGCATAAAATGCCTGTGTTTCGACTGGTTTTGTTAAGTAATCGTCCATTCCTGCATCAAGGCATGTTTGTCTTGCAGAATTTAAAGCGTTGGCCGTTAATGCAATAATTGGAGTACGCTTCATTTTCTGTCCTTCAAATCGTCTTATAGTACCTGCTGCTTTGTAACCATCTAATATTGGCATCTGACAATCCATAATGATGACATCAAATTCCTGTTTCTGATAAGCGTCGATCGCTGCTTGCCCGTTTTCCGCCACAATAACACTCCAGCCTTTTCGAACTGAAAAGTGTTCCAACACCTTGCGTATAACCACATCATCCTCTGCAATAAGAAGCTTAATTGGTTTTTCTTCGCAGCTATTTTGTAAGAAGGGATTAGTTTCTCCGATCTTCATTAAACCTATCTCCTTTAATCAGGGGCCAATAACGTTGTTCACTGACGACGCTCATTTTTACTGCCACAAAGATTTGATAAATTTCCTCGTACATGGTTATAATATATTCCCTCTCTTCTCTTTATTTCCTGCAAAATAACTTAAAAATTCCATACAAAACATAAAGCTGTTATATCTGTTCTTTTGGTTAAAACCTTTTGCAGTAATAAAATAAGGACACCTTTTACCGTCAGTTAACATAAAAGGCGTCCATTTTTAGGGCTATTACTCTATTCTTGGCGAGCAGTGAATTCGGAAAGCTTTCTTTGAAGGACTTCTATATTAACGGGTTTCGAAATATAATCGTCGCACCCTGCCCGAAAAAATTCTTGGATGTCTTCTTTAAACGCACTGGCAGTTTGCATGATCACGTGAGTATCTTTTAGAGCTGAATCTGCACGGATATGTTTGAGTGTCGTAATACCATCCATTACCGGCATTTGAGAATCTAATAAGACCACGCTAAATCGTTCCGCTTGTAGCATTTTCAGCGCTATTTCACCATTTTCAGCATTTTTATACATAAGATTCAGCCGGCTTAGAATATTGCCAATCAATATCCGGTTCTCTAGGTTATCGTCAACCACTAAGACCATCGATTTACTTTTCGCATACTTCAGTTTTTCTATTTGAAGAGGTTCCGAAGGGAAATAGTTTTTGGGAATCAAGGCTAACATTTCCTTTATTGAGGAGAAATCCTTTTTGACCTTCCCCAAATCAGGTGGATTTTTTCTTAGTTCCACTTCCATTTCGGTAATTTTTAGATAAATCTCACTCATTCGTAAGGTACCTGTACTTCCTTTAAGAGAATGAGTCAGCTGCAGGATATCTTCCATTGCCTGATCAACTAGAGCATTCTCTAAGGTCTCTACTCTAACTACAATATCCTTCAAGCAGTCCAATAGGATCTGATTCGTTCCCATTTCGGATTCTGCTTTTTTCAGCCACCGTTCAATCATGGCTGCTCCGACAGCCTCTCGATCTTGGATAATTCGTTGTATAAACTCGTAATAATCGGCTTCCTGTGATTCCTTTACGTATTTTAGGGCATTCGAATCCGACTGGAAGCTGATCCGATCCTCGCTGCATTCCTTCAGGTGAATAACTGGAAGAAACGCAGTCCGAAAATCCTGTCTTAGATCCTGAGCTAAAACCTCCATCTTGCTGCTTCTAGTCGTCTCATAAAGCAGGATTAAGTCAACACTTCCTTTGAGAATTCGGTCCATAATCTTAGCATCATAAGGCAGCACTTTTATACTAACCCCATCAAACGAACTTATCTTAACGATTCCCATGATCTCTTCCATATTGATAGATTCGTTCCTGTCAACCACCAAAAACACAACCCTATCACGGTAATTCGGCTGGGAATCAGACAAAGCCGGCTCTAACCGATCAAATAAGTGTACTTCCCCCGGTTGGACTGGCAAGGATACGAGGAATTCAGAACCGCTTACAAAACTTCCAACCCTAATAGTCCCCCCCATCAAGTTTAACAGATTCTGAGTGATGGAAAGTCCTAGACCAGTTCCACCATATTTTCTCGCATGGGAAGTATCTACCTGCTCAAAAGCTGAGAAAATGGCTGCCCTTTTCTCCTCGGGGATCCCTATACCAGTATCCCTTACAATGATCTCAAGCTGTCCGTTCAGGTAGGATACCCGAATGCTTACTCCACCAAACTCGGTAAATTTGAAAGCATTCCCAGTAAGATTGACTAGTACCTGCATGATCCGATGTTCATCCCCAATAATAATTTCCGGAACTGACGGATGAGTTTGCACCTCCCAGGATAGGTTACGCTCTTGGGCTTCAAGGATAAACATTCTCTTTAGGTCTTCTAGCATTTTGCGTATAGAAAAACTGCTTTGTTCGATTTCTATCTTGCCTGCCTCGATCTTGGAAAACTCCAGGATATTATTGACTAAACTCAGCAGATGGCTGCCAGCATTTGTTATAATCTCGAGCTTCTCCAGCTTTTTCTTATCCTTCTCTTCTTCAAGCAAGAGGTTAGCAAATCCAAGAATAGAATTAAGAGGTGTACGAATTTCATGGGACATGTTTGCCAAAAAACTACTTTTCATATTATTGGCCGCTTCCGCCACATTTTTAGCCTCTTTAAGTTCTATTTCATTAAGGCTCAGTTCACGAAAGATAAGGTTATAGGGTTCTTCAATTCCTGTCTTCACAATGGCCCGGTACATGAGGTAGAAGGATAAGATCTTAAAAAAATGTCCAACCATATTTAGAATACCATAGTTATCTGTATACAGTGTAAAAGACAACTCCTGAAGGATCGTAAAGATCATTGACGCAATCAACAGTGTATAGATTTTTTCTTCAAAATCCCTTCTGTTTTTCCAGAGGAATAATATTCCAAACACTAAAATAAAGCAGATGATGTATTCACTGATGATCTTAAAGGCTGTTTGCCCCTGGTTTTCAATAAAACAAACCGGGAAGGTATGCCAGACAAAGATTGAGACCACTAGAAACATTGTTATCAGGGTATATATTGACACTATCCCTAGAGTTCCCACCCCGCGGATGATGTGATTGACCCGTTCGGGCCAGGCAAAGGCAATTAGGAGGCTTAGGCTTTCCATATATCGAGCGGAAATCCACAGCTGATTTGCATGAAAGTCGTAGTCTACAAAAATAGACATTCCCTGATAGGAAAGGACATGCAATAGATCGATAATCCCAATAAAAAGGTAGGCAATGCTAATAAAGACCAAAGCTTTGTTCTGCATATACTTCTTGGAATTCCACATAATCAGGAAAAGGGTAACAGCGATAACAATACTAAATAATTCCGCTAATGAATGAAAAAGCAGGTAATTAACCCTTTCTGCAATAACAAGTCCAGCGACAATAATGACACCGCCGACTATATAATTCACCGGATTTTCCCTTATGTTCTCCATAAAACACTTCCTTAAGGCTGGATTTAGTACCGATGAATCATGGAACTTAGGTGGTGATAACCATTTGCTTACAAAGTTCTTAATTTGATAGTAATATATAATAATCCTCCTTTCTGGATTATTATTTTGTATTTGTACATTTTGCATTTTATTGGCAATCCATTAACAAACTTTCCACCGTATAGAGAATATCGAACAAAAACGAGGCCAGAACGCTATGCTTCCAGCCCTTAGTTAATTCTCTATATAAGTAGTAATAGGATCATTACCGGTGTATCCAGAATTAATTCGGCGATTTAGGCAGTAAACTGATGCCTAAGAGCAGTAACGTTGAAAGCGCTATAAAAATTATTAACTCCTTTAGCTCATGACCGAGATATTTCACTTTGTCTACCAGTTCCATTCTTTCGACACTGTTAATACGAAACATGAAATTGTGCAGGTGAGTACCTTCGACAGTTGCAGTTTGAGGTGGTTTAATTCTTCCTTGCATCAGTTTCTTCCCCTTTCACATCTAATTGAGATAAGTCACTAACAAGCTTCACTCACTCTCTAATAAGAATGATACCAAAAGAAAATGCCATTATTATGACATTTTTCTGGTATTTCTCCGTATTTTACTAGATTTATACCTTTGGCTCATGGATTGTTAATTATGTCTCCTGCGATTATATATCAAATTTAATTTGAACTATTGTTCCTAAGTGACTACTTTCAACCTTGAGCGTAGCATTATGCCGCATTACGATACTTTTGCAAATAACGAAGCTAAGACCAATACCTGAATCCTTAGTTGTTAAAAATGGGGTTCCCAGTTGGTTTAAAATTTCAGGTTCTATTCCTGAACCGTTATCATGAATTGATAATGAAAGTGTCTTTTCTTCCTTATGAGTTATTATCGAAGCTTTGCCACCTTTGACCATGGAGTCGAGGGCATTATTCACTAAACTACGGATCAAATAATTGATTTCATCCTCGTCTAAAAGTAGGTCTGGAATCTCTTCAAGTTGAATGTCTATTGTTTTACCTTGAGACTTAGCAATATCCTCTAAAGAAGGAATCATCGCTAGTATTATTTGATTTAGGTTCTTTATCTCTAAGTTCAAGCGCTTCGATTACTTGCAAGTAATAACAGCTCACTAATAATCCTATCGACATGATTAAGTTCCAGAAGCATTACTTCGGAATTTTTGGCAAACCTATCTTGGCTGAGTATCCCACTGGCAACAAGTTGGATAAACCCATGCACACTCGTGATACCGTTTCGAACTTCATGAGCAAGCCCAGACGCGACCTTTCCAATGACCTTAATAGCTTCAGAGTTTACGAACTCCCTTTCTAAGTGCTTACGTTGTGTAATATCTTGAATGATACTAACCAACAAAGTTTCTATCCTGAAAGAGTTTACTTCGACTGGAAAGCACTCACCATTATTCCTTACATGGTTGGTCTCGTAGGTTATTCCTGAACTATAAGCTTCTTGCAATTGCTTGTTGACTAAATCCTTAGATTCCATAGGGCTAAGATCATAAATTTTCATCCCACACAGTTTTTTCTGTGTATAACCATAAGTCTCTAATGCGGCTGTATTGGCACCAAGAATCTGCCCCTCTAGATCAGTGAAAAGGCAACTATGATGAGAATCCTTAAATACCCGCTGACATTTCGCGAGCAGTGTCCGTTTTTTTGCTTCCTCAAGAATAACTATTCCTTGACCATAAGCATAGGCATTAACTTTACCACAAGTCCCATGGTTCTCTCTGCAAAGATTGGAATCATAGGGAATATTTCTATACACATTTGGAAAGTTAATTAAAGCTAGTTTGGACTTTGGAAGGAACTTAGGCTTATGTATAAGTTTTTGCTGGCATATGTAAAACCTCGAAATACTCTCAATACATTTTTTCCCTCGTTCACTTGCCATAAACTCATTCCTTTCTTTTAGTCTTGTTGCTTACACCTCAAAGAAAAGCTCTAATTCTTGCTTTTAGTAAATTTTATTTAATATTAATTATATTTTATTAATTCCTTCTACATAATAATTAGTTTTCCTCCTTTTACCAAGCAAAATTTTCCACGATATTTCGCCTTTAAATCATAAATAACGTGTAATTTGTTTAAACGTCGACTTTAATTGATTAATAATGTCTAAGAGTTGAAGGTATAAAATAAAATAACCGTCCATCGACGGTGTAAAAAGCCAAAAGCTTGGGATGACGGCAGGCACCGGTGCCTCGGTGCCTACCAACTTATCATAATTAAGTTTGAGTGAGACCCCTGCACACCTGCACAGTCGAGTTATAATCATACACGAGCCTCCAAAGTTATACGGTTAGACAGGCGGAAAAACGATTGCTGCAAGTGCACGACTTTCTACAATAGAGGTTTCATTTAACCCCGCAATCTGGGTAACATCAACAAAATAACTATAAGTTCCTGGCGGTCCTGGAACATCGACCCAAGTGAAGTTTGGATGCCATGAATATTCAATCTGTTGATTTGGGGCAGGTCTAATATATATTCCTTGTACCCGTTCATCCGTTAGAATAGTAGCCGAACGACGCAAATCCATTCGTAGATCGAATGAGTAAGTGGATACATTCGGTGAAACGACTTGGATAATGGTTTCGATCATAGCATCGAGCTTTACCCGTTGATTTTGCTCAGTTGTTATTACCTCTAGGGTTAAAACAGGTACCGTAAGGCCATTACTTGGTATAATAACCCGATTGTTTTCTTGAGTCGAAAAGAGGGTTAAAACTTGTGCAGGGGGCCCTGAATTACCTTGACCACTTTCCACTTTCACTTCTACCTTTTGGTTAACATTTTGGTTACAACAACTCTCTTTACTACGATGTTTATCATGGTGATCGTTGTGTTTTTTACCCATAAACCCACTCCCCTTTAATAATATGAATACTTATTTCAATATTAAACTATTCATCCAATCCTAGAAGTGTGCGGACAACCTGAAGTCGATGCTTACTTCCGATCGGGGAGTACCGGTGCCTGATAGAGAAAGCCTCACTGAAGCGCATGATGGAAGGAGCAAGAAGAAAGCTTCCGGATTAGATCAGATTAAAAAAAGGAGTATGACATGAAGCTTGATAAAAATCTCGATAGAATGCTTGATAGCATGAAACGTCAGGCATATAGCCACAACCAGTGAAGAGAGTATACATGTCGGTTCTACTAAAATGAGACCGCTGGCAACCGTTTATCTAAAGCTCGAAACTGAATTGCCTCAGCTAGATGCCCCGGAAGAATATCTGAGGAACCTTCTAGGTCAGCGATGGTACGAGCCACCCTTAAAATCCGATCGTGAGCGCGGGCACTAAGATGCTGGCTGTCAAAAATCTTTTCTAAGAGAGACTCTCCACTCGGAGTCAATTTGCCAAATTCTTTGGTTTCCTTTGCTGTCATCTCTGCATTGGTTTTGGCCGACCCTAGACGCGCCCATTGTCTCTGACGGGCTGCCATGACTCGCTTCCTAACGACACTAGACGGCTCATTATCCGGTTTATTCTTTAATTCAGAGTAATTCAGCCTTGGCACTTCCACATGCATGTCAAAGCGGTCCAAGAGCGGCCCCGAGATTCTTCCCCGATAGTTTTGGATTTGCATAGGGGTACAGTGACATACTCTTCCTTGATCCCCATAATAACCGCAAGGGCAAGGGTTCATACTGGCAATAACACTGACATGGGCAGGATAGGTAATACTCCCTGCTTGCCTAGTGATCGTTAATTCTCGATCTTCCAAAGGTTGCCGTAGACATTCTAAGACTTCACGGGAAAACTCTGGGAGCTCATCTAAAAACAGTACCCCATGATTAGCAAAGCTTAATTCTCCAGGGCGCAGATTCCTACCTCCTCCGATTATTCCAGCCTTTGTAACCGTATGATGAGGACTTCTAAACGGACGATGTTGAACTAAAGAACCATTACAATTCAGCAAACCGCAAACACTATAGAGCTGAGTGACCTCAATGCTTTCCTTCTCGCTTAGTTGAGGAAGAATCCCTGAATAGGCTTTCGCCAAGAGGGTTTTACCAGATCCCGGCGGTCCGACCAAGACTACATTATGCCCGCCCGAGGCGGCTATTTCTAAAGCTCTTTTCACATGTTGTTGTCCGTGAACATCTGCCCAGTCCACATTGACTTCTTTATATAATTCTGGCTGCGTAGTGCTAGATAGTATAAGATCCTCAAAGCTTTCCATTTCTATCCCTTTGACAACTTGTGCCAAAGCAGCCGAACTATGCGTTTCTAACTTAGTCACCAAACGAGCTTCTGCCAGATTATCTGAAGGAACCATCAAGCAATACGGTTCACCAATGCGCCCTCCCTCATCTAAAACAGATTCGTCGTTTACTTTATCTAGAGCTATGGCCATAGTAAGCACGCCCAGTACCGGTCGGAGACTTCCCTCTAAAGAAAGCTCACCGGAAAAAACATACTTGCCCAGCGATGAAGAGATACATTGATCTGTGGCTGCTAATATCCCAATCGCAATTGGTAGATCAAGGCCAGAGCCTTCTTTGCGCAAATCTGCGGGAGCCAAGTTCACAGTGACCCGTTGTAGAGGGAATTGATAACCCGAGTTTCGTATTGCTGAACGAACTCGATCTCGCGCCTCCCTAACAGCCGTGTTAGGAAGGCCTACTATTTCAAAGCTAGGCAGACCATTTGCAACATCAACTTCCACTCGAATTAAATGAGCTTGTAAGCCCAGGACAGTCATTCCATGTACTGCTGCATACAATCCTATCACCTCTTTATAGATAAATGTTCGCGTAAATTTTCTAAATCCCTCCCATATTTATCTATAATTGGCTATATCATAATACTTTTTCATTACTTGTCTCTTAAATAGTTGCAGAAAAGACAAAGACGTGGATATTGACACACCAGTGTCGATATCCACGTTCCCCTATCATGTCTTTATCTTTCGTTGAATAGGTTCACTGCGATAATCTCTAACGTGGAAGGCATATGGAAAAGGTTGTTCCCCTTCCCATGTCGCTTTCTACTCGTACTGACCCTCCATGAGCCTCGACAATTTGACGAACAATAGCGAGTCCCAAACCCATACCTCCATCTTTTCGAGACCGTGCCTTATTTACTCTGAAGAAGCGATCAAAAATATAAGGTAAAGCTTCTTTAGGAATCCCTTCTCCTTCATCTTGGACAACCAGGCGTACATCATTTTGGTCTTCTGCCATAAAAACCCGAACCGTCTTCCCGCGTGGGGTATGGCTCAAAGCATTATCTAAAAGATTGATAAACACTTGTAATAGCTGATCGGGGTTCGCCCACAATTGACCTGAACCCGTCGAAACTTCTAGATTGACGCCTAACTCCTGGGCTCTGCCTTGAAAGCGTTGCTCAATATCTATCATAAAGGACTCTAAATCAATAGCAACTGGTTGTATAATCTGTCCACGCTCAAGCCAGTTGATTTCCTGTAGATTTTGCACTAAGCGAGCCAGACGTTTAGCTTCTTCTAAGACTAAATCGATATATTCTTCCTGCTGATCTTTGGGTATCACTTCGTCTTGAATTGCCTCTAAATACCCTTGGATTAGATGCAGAGGGGTCCTAAGTTCATGGGTAACACTAGCCAAGAACTCACGGCGTGTTTTTTCTGCTCGCAAAGATGCGGTGACATCTCGTAGAACGGCTACATGTCCACAGATCTCTTCAATCTCCTCCATTGGAGCCATAACAACTTGTAATACTTGTACTCCTAACGTGACAGTATCGAAATTTTCGACTTGGTCCTCCCGTTTGGCCATAGTTTTGAGAATAGTCACTATTTGTGTCTTACGTTCAGCATCTTCTATATCGTCCTCTTGCCACAGGGCCTTGGCAGAGTCATTAGCATAAAGAATTGAGCCATCACAACTTAACATAACCACTGCATCACTAATACTTTCAACAATCCCTTGAAGTAAGTTTTTCTCTTGAGAAAGCCATGCCATATGGTTTTTTAAACTTTCACCCATGGAATTTAATGCTTCAGCTAATTCCCCGATTTCATCTTCACTTGTGACTCCTTGAATGGGCAGAAAATCCCCTTTGGCCATTCGTGACGCTCCTCGCTGCATTAGGCCTAGAGGACGCGTGACATGCTGAGCAAAAATAAGACTAATAACCGTGGCCAAGAAAACGGCAATTAACGAAGCATAGAGAATTAAGCGACGAAATGTCGCAATACTCTCTTGGATTGGAATCGGAGAACTACCTAATAACACGACTCCTTTGACAGGGTTTATCCCCACCGGGGTAGCAGCAAGCAACATAGCTTGTGCTCCGCCGTTAATCGGCATTGCCTTAATTGAGATAGTTTGACCAGCCAGAACCTGTTCCAAATTCCCTTGGGTAAAAAAATCCGAAGGTCGTAAGTTTCGTGACAATCCGCTTATCGGATCTCCTACAAAACCCCCAGGATACCATTGAATGCTATTATGTGAACTGTCATTGTTAATAGAGCCTGCCATAACGATCAGATTACCTTGTGGATCTAATAACACTAATTGGGTTCCCGTAGTTAACTTCAGGGATTCGAGTAAACTTAACCTTGAGCTCCAATTAGGTACAGCGGCAAGTTTTGCTGAAATCTCGATTGCTTCAGAACGAAGGGTATTTAATTTTTGTTGAAGATAAAAGTCTCCAAAAAGCCAAGTAAGCGTGAACCCTAATCCCCCCAAGACCGCAAGAATTAGTAATGTCATCGCTAACCATAGTTTTATAGAAATTGACCAAGCGTGACTTGTTTTTGCAGCCATTTAATGTACCTGATCAGGATCAAATTTATAGCCTACACCCCATACAGTAACCAACATCCCTTTAACACTTGGGTGTGACAATTTCTCACGGAGCTTTTTCACATGAGTATCTACCGTACGGGCATCTCCATAGAAGTCATATCCCCAAACGGTTTCCATGAGCTGTTCCCTAGAGAAAACCCTTCCACGATTCTTGGCCAAAAAATAGAGCAAATCAAATTCTAGCGGAGTTAGACTAATGACATCCTCCCCGATACTGACCCTATGACGTTCTTTATCGATGCGGAGTGTCCCTGCAGTTATTTCTGAAGTCACTGTCTGTAGTTGCCCTCTGGACCTTCGCAAGAGGGCTTTGACTCTTGCGACTAATTCCTTGGTACTAAATGGTTTTACCAAATAATCATCAGCGCCCAGTTCAAGGCCTAGGACTCGGTCAAACTCTTCTCCTCGAGCAGTTAACATAATAATTGGGAGGGCAGAACTCTCTCGCACTTCACGACAGACACGCCAGCCATCAATATCTGGCATCATAAGATCGACGATTAATAACGAAAACTGACCTGCCCGAAACTTTTCCAAAGCAACTCGGCCGTCTTCCGCTTCCTCAACTAAAAAACCTTCTCGTTCGAGATATAATCTTACCAAGCTTCTAATTTTCTCTTCATCATCAACGATCAAAATCGGATCCAATTTACCAACTCTCCTTTGGCGAGACCGATTATAGTTCAATTAAAATTGAGCAACGAGACTTCGGTGGAGTCTACGTTCAAGTTTACCACTTATTCTTGAAATTTGTGTGAAAAAACTATGTAGTATATAGAAAACATAACGAATACTAGTCTGCAGCGCTGGACACTGAGTTAAGCTGGTATTTATAAAGCTGCCTTGATCCAATTCACTTCAGGTTGTTCCCTAATCCAGCGGATTGCAATGACATCGAATCTTAGGCAAGGCCAGCTCGAATAGCCCTTTTGGAGTACATAATAAGAAGCAATGGCCTGTAATCGATGGGATTTTTGAGGAGTTATACTCTCCTCTCCCCAACCTCTATAGGAGGACTGGCGGGTGCGAACCTCTATAAACACAAGTACTTCTCCATCACGTGCAATTATGTCCATTTCCCCTTTTGGACAGCGATAATTCCGAGTAACTATTTTCAAGCCAGACTCTATTAATAAGCGTGCCGCAAATTCTTCGCCGGATTTTCCTAGAGATTGTTTATTCTCCACAAAGTTAGACAGCTCCTTTTAATAGATAATTCTTTACAACCCAATGCGACCTTCCTTCTATATTGTACCTTTAAATGCCCCATTAACAAAATCGAATCCCCACAAAATTTGCTCTAACAAGATTATATAATCAAGCATTCTATTCAACATAATCTTATGGCCTTAGTTGCAATGAGAATACCCCAGTGAGGTCTGCCCTGAAAAACACCCCGAAACATTCAAAGAATCCGTAGACCTCAAAGGAAGGCATCTTCTCCCACAGGAGTAACTCATCGCATGGAGAGGCGATAAAAGCCCACAAGCCGGTGCGGGGAAACGGAGCCACGGGTTCACATCAGGTACTACCCAGAGGTTTGGCACGAAAGTGTCCGGTGGACACTTTCGCCGAAGCGGCAGTCTCCAAAGAATACTTATCCGCTGAAGGAAGTCCCGCACCGGTGAGTGGGCGAGCCTTGGAGTGCTGAGTGACGAAGACACTGTCTTCGCACGAATTAGCTTTCTTGCAGGATCTGGGAGAAGAGGCCCGACCCGAGGGACCTATTTTCATTCATCAGTGGTGCCGCGCAGTGGCATGGAAGTCTATAGTGTTGCAAAAGAGATTCCCAGTAAATAACTGAGAATCTCTTTTTGGACATAGTCTAAAATCATATTCAAAAACAAGCTGACAATCCATGGTCCCTTAGAATAAGCTCTGCGCTGCGGCAATCGCCATCTGCGCAAGAGGAGTTGGGTAAAGACCGATGGCAATGGTAATTAACATGGTGAAAACCATCGTAAACTTAATTGCTCCATGGACTGGAACATCTGGTAAGCCCTCGCCCTCAGCAAGGAACATTACCTTGACCACTGAAAGATAATAATACACAGAAATCATACTCATCACGAACCCGATATAGGCAATTGCGACATACCCTTGATCCATGGCTGCAGAGAAGAGATAGAACTTCCCTACGAATCCGGCAAGGGGCGGAATTCCAGCTAGGGAGAGGAGCGAGGCTGTCATGACAACCGTTGCCAAGGGAGAGCGGCGCCATAAACCAGCAAGGTCCTTGATTTCACTACTTCCTTGCTTCTCATCTATAAGAGTAGCTACTGCAAAAGCTCCCATATTTGCGAAAACGTAGATCATCGCATAGAAAAGAACCCCTTTGATGCCTGCTGTGGATTCAGCAATTATACCAACCATCAAATAACCCGCTTGGGCAATACTTGAATACGCTAACAATCGTTTTAGGTTGGTTTGAGGAATTGCGATTAGGTTACCCACAATCATAGTAATTGCTGCTAAAACTAATAAGAGTGTTTGTCCTGTTGCAGAAAACGCTTGACTGTTCATGGTTAAGAGATAAACACGAATCAGTACTGCAAAGGCAGCAGCTTTCGAGGCGATAGCCAAGAAGGCAGTAACCGGCGTCGGTGCACCTTCGTAAATATCCGGACCCCAAAGATGGAAGGGCACTAGGGAAATCTTAAAGCCCAATCCAGCCAGGAGGAAAACCGTCGCCAGTAACGAGGCCGGGGTAAGCTCTCCACCGAGCCTGCCAGCAACTTCTACGAGCTGAGTCGAACCTGTCAAGCCGTATATTAGGCTGATACCGTAGAGTAAGATGGCTGAAGATGTGGCACCCAGAACAAGGTACTTGATTCCAGCCTCTGAGGAACGGGCGTCATCTGCCAAATAAGCAACAAGAATATAGAAGGAAATCGTCATTAACTCAAGGCCGACATAGATGGTAATCAATTCCCCTGCTCCAGCCATGAGCATCATTCCCAATGTTGCAGCTAAGAGCAAGGCGTAGAATTCTCCACGATGTTTCGGCAATTTCTGCACGTACCCCCCTGAAGAGAGTACTACGAGAAGTGCCGCTGCTAAGAAGAGAACCTTAAAGTAGACTGCAAACTGATCGTGCATATACATTCCACCTAAAAAGGCTGCTTCTTGACCGTAGAAAAAGTCATACAAGGTATAACCAAGAACCCCTAATAATGAGAAAACTGTGAGCGGCATCATGCCTTTGCGAGCGCCAGCCGGAATTAGTAGTCCAATGGCCAACAGAATCAAGGACAGCACGGCTATAGCAATTTCAGGCGTAAGCACTGTTGCGAAATTGAACTCTACCATTAGAACAACCCTCCCATCTTCGCCTGACTCACCGTCTCAAGTACCTTGGCAAGGCCTGAGGAGGTAACTCCGGTATCAATCATACCTAGTAAAACGTTCGGGAATATTCCTGCAAAAAAGATCACGAACCCAAATAATACGAGGGGAACTAATTCAGGTCCACGAATATCCGTTAGATGATCCCATTCGGAACGGCGCGGTCCGAATAAAACATTGGCAATCGTCCGTAAGATATAGACTGCAGTAAAGATAATCCCTGCAATACCTAGAACGGCATGTACGGGGAAAACGTTAATAACACCCATGAAGATTGTAAACTCTGTTATAAAGTTTACAGTCCCCGGTAATCCCAGTGAAGCCATACCTGCAATGACAAAACCAATCGCCAAACGTGGCATTTGATGAGCTAATCCGCCCAGATCGGCAATATTACGAGTATGACTCTTCTCATAGATAAAACCAATCATAGAGAAGAACAGTGCCGCCATGACCCCATGGGCAAACATCATCCCCACTGCACCAGTGACAGCCGTCGGATTCAAGGCTGCAATGGCAATGATAACATACCCCATATGGCTGACGGATGAATATCCAACCACATATTTAAGGTCCTTTTGTGCCAAAGCGATGAAGGCTGCATAGAGCACGCTGACAACAGCCAGGGTGGCGATGTATGGAGCCCAAAATTTTGCTCCAACCGGTAGTACAAAGATTCCTAAGCGAATTAATCCATAGCCCCCGATTTTCTTTAAGACTCCAGCGTGAATCATACTTACCGCTGTAGGCGCACCAGCATAACCGTCTGGAGACCAGGAGTGGAAAGGAAACATGGAAATTAGAGATCCGAAACCAATGATCATTAAGGCAAAGGCAACCTTTTGGAAAGCAGGACTGTAAAGGTCTTGTCTTGCAGCCAATTGATCAAACATAAAGGTTGGGTTACCATTGGCACCTGCTGCCAGGTATAGAGCCACCATTCCCACGAGGAGGAAGGCTGATCCAATCAACAGGTAAATGGTCAACTTCATGGCCGCGTATTCCTTGGTAACTCGTTTTGTACTTCCCCAGATGACAACCATGATATAGATAGGAATAACCACGATTTCATAGAAGAGGAAGAAGATGAACAGGTCGCGAGCGATAAATGTTCCCATAACTCCTGCAATAAGAATTAGCAACAGAATAAAGAATTCTTTGACACGCTTATCAATATTCCAGGAAGCATAGATGGAAGCGAAACCTATGAGGTTGGTTAGAAGAAGCATTGGTAAGCTTAACCCGTCAACTCCCAAGGCTAGATTGACTCCGAGATCAGGAACCCAAGGGATTGTGAGGGTAAACTGCATTCCGCCCTCGGCCCATTGATAGGTTAAGAAGGCGTATAGCGAGAGCACCAAAGACACCAGCATACCCATCGCTGACACTATTTTTATTGTCTTGGTCTCTTCCTTGGGCAAGAAAACGATCAAGAGCATTGCCACTAAGGGTGCTAGTATGGTGAAGGGCAGAAGCATTGACATTGATTCCACTGTTGGTAGTGCAGACATTATTTCGCACCTCCTAGCGTCGCTAAGGGGTTAATAGCCGCCAGCTGACTTTCTCCAATGGCGAAGGCCATAAATATGACAACTACTGCGAAAAAGAACACCATAGCGTACGTTTGTAGTTGTCCTGTATTTGTCCGACGAAGAACTTTACCACTACCCCGGGTGACTAAAGCAAGTCCATTGACTATGCCGTCAACAATATAGATGTCAAACCAGTAGAGAACTTTTGCCATCCCATCCATGATGTTTTTAATAATCCAGAGGTAGAGCTCATCGACATAGTATTTGTTTTTCAGTAACTTGTACACTCCAGAGAACTGGCCAGCAACACTCTCTGCAGAGATTAGTTTTTTGACATAGGTGATGTAGGCCAAGCCAATACCTAAGAGTCCTGCAAGAACTGAAATTCCGGCTAAGCCCCAGGCTATTGCTTCATGATGGAATTCGCCATAATGAATATACCAAGCAAAATTATGCTCGGGCAAAGCCACAAATCCGCCAAAGACACTGAAGAAAGCGAGGATCATAAGTGGAATCGTCATACTCCACGGAGATTCATGGGGATGATTTTCAGGTTTTTCGGGTCCCATGAAAACGACGAAGAACAATCTAGACATATAGAAAGCGGTTAAGAAGGCCGTAAACAGACCCACTCCATAGATAATTGGATGCCCATTATGCAATGCATTGGCTAAGATTTCGTCTTTTGACCAGAAGCCTGCAAAGGGCGGCATTCCAGAAATAGCTAATACACCAATGAAAAAGGTCGTGCCGGTGATGGGCATCTTTTTCCAAAGGCCACCCATATCCCAGATGTCTTGTTTATGATGCAGAGCATAAATCACGGAACCAGCACCTAAGAACATCAACGCTTTGAAGAAGGCGTGAGTCATTAGGTGGAACATAGATCCCGAGTAGGACCCCACTCCAAGGGCAAACATCATGTAGCCCAGTTGGCTTAAGGTGGAGTAGGCTAGGATTCGTTTAATGTCATCTTGGGCAATCGCAATCGAAGCCGCAAAGATAGCTGTGAAAGCACCCAATCCGGCAATAAACTGTAAGGCCGCAGGTGAGGCAAAATCAAACAGAAAGTACATCCGAGCCACTAAATAAACCCCAGCTACAACCATCGTTGCGGCATGGATCAGAGCACTAACAGGGGTAGGACCTTCCATGGCGTCTGGAAGCCAAACGTGAAGGGGAAACTGTCCGGATTTCCCGATGGGTCCTAAGAAAACGAGGAAAGCCATGACCGTTACATATCCTGCGGTTCCAATAACCAAGACATCTTGGAAATTTGTGTTTAACGCTGCAGAAAGGGCTGCAAAATCAAGGGTTCCAAACTTGGTATAGAGGAAAAGCATTCCAAGAAGTAATCCAAAGTCTCCGACACGAGTTGTCATAAATGCCTTCTTCGCAGCTTCGCGAGCAGACACTTTGAAGAACCAGAATCCAATTAACAAGTAGGAGCATAATCCTACTAATTCCCAGAAAATAAAGAGTTGTAATAGGTTTGTTGCCAGAACCATACCCAACATAGAGGATGCAAACAAAGACTGGTATGCATAGTAACGGGAAAAACCCTCGTCTCCGTGCATATATCCTAAGGAGTAAATTTGCACCATTGAGGCTACTAGGGTAACAACAAACAACATCATGGCACTTAGCGGATCGACAATGGTTCCAAAGTCGATCTGTAACCCCACAATATTAAGCCAATTCACATTTACGATCGCTGGATGTTCCACAATTTCTTTACCCGCTTGAATAACGCCCAGTCCTATAGCAATAGCTAAGCTCAACGAGGTAAGAATAGCGAGAATCGACACTGTGGAAGACAGTCTTTTGGATCGTTTCGTGATAAAGGCGATGATTAGAAACGACAAGAAGGGCAAAGCAGGAATTAACCATGCCCACTGAAAGAGATCATGCATTTCCTTGAACACCTACCTTCTCCATAGTCTCTCTTACCACTTCAACCAATTTAATTCGTCCACGTTAGTTGACCGACGATTACGATAAATGGTAATAATCAAAGCCAATCCAACGGCTACTTCAGCAGCTGCGACGACAATCACGAATATTGCTGCCACATGCCCGGTGAGCAAGTAGTGAACATCAATCTTTTGGTTCCAAAGGAAGCGATTGAACGCCACAAAATTTATATTGACTGCATTAAGCATTAACTCAATGGACATGAGTAAGGCAATAATATTTCTCTTGGCCAATACTCCGTATAGACCCAAACAAAAGAGCATTGCTCCAACTAAGAGATACGTAGAAAGCCCAACACTTAAATTACTCAAATTCATCATTTGCTTTCTTTCACTCCCTTCGCCAAGATCACTGCTCCGATTAGGGCCACGGTAAGCAAGACAGCTGCAGCTTCAAATGGAATCATAAATTGGGAGAGTAAGAGTAAGGACATGTCTTCTGCCGACCCTCCGCCTGTCCACGGTGTAGCTAAGACTCGCCAGTCTGCATTTGTGAGAACGACAAGAGCAATCATGGCAAATACTGACACAGCTACAAGGGCACCTACAAACCAACTGCGGTTTTCCGGATTGCTTTCGCGAACGTCACCGCGCAAGGTTAACATAACTGCAAAAACGACCATGACTGCAACAGCACCTGTATAAATCAACAGTTGTACAGCAGCCAAAAAATCAGCATTCATCAGAATGTAGAGTACCGCGACCCCAGCAAAGGAAAGTGCCAGGTAGAAAGCGCTATGCACGATGTTCTTAGATGTAACAACACCCCATGCAGCAGCAATCGCCAATATCGCAAATATAAAGAAAACGATAGTGCTCACGCTTACTTCACCTGCCCTTTCTGCTTAGCCCGCTCTAGCATATCCCAGTTTAAATCGGACCGTTCAAAGATAGAGTTCTCAAATTCCTGAGTAACTGTCAAAGCTTTAGTCGGACACACTTCTGTGCACATGCCACAGAACAGACAACGCCCAACATTCATATGATAGCTTGTAAGGACTTTTTTATTGCTTTCGTTTTTTTCACTGGTTAGTTTAATAACCGAGTTTGGACAGGCCATCACACACATGTTACAAGAGATGCATTTGTCCGGTTGCAGCCCCATGGAACTACGCACCTTGGTCGGAAGGGTTGGTTTTACCTCGGGGTAAAACTCAGTGATATTGGGACCGACCATGCGTTTGAGCGTGATGCCTAAACCTTGTAGTAGACCTTTACCAAACACTATGTCACCCTCCCATCACGAATCCGTAAATATAGATTCCCAGACCCGTTAACAAAATGTTCAAAATCGCAAGCGGTAACAAGACTTTCCACGCTAAGTGCATAAGGTGGTCAATACGAATTCTAGGGAAAGTCCAGCGAGCCCACATCATAAAGAAGACGAAAACTCCAACTTTCATGAAGAACCAAACGTACCCTGGCAAGAAGGCCGGCCCCTGCCATCCACCTAGAAACACCGTCGCGCCAAGTGCTGATAAAGCAGTCATGTTTCCGTATTCACCAAGGAAAAACAAACCCCAACGAAGTCCTGTATACTCTGTAAATGGTCCGGCAACAACTTCCTGATCCGCTTCAACAAGGTCAAAGGGTGCACGATTTAGTTCTGCCATACCTGCAATAACGAAGATTACAAAAGCAAGAGGTTGAAGGACAATAAAAGGAATCGTTGCTTGGGCTTCAACAATGACACCAAGATTAAAGGATTGAGTGATCATAACTACGCCAAGCAAAGAAAAGAGCAAGGGAATTTCATAGCTTACCATTTGGGCAACCGCCCGCATGCCTCCAAGTAACGAGTATTTATTGTTGGATCCCCATCCTGCCATTAAAAAAGCTACTGTTGAAATGGAAGACATGGCTACAAAGTAAAAAATACCCAAATCTAGGTTTGCAGGTGCCAGGCCCTTTCCAAACGGTATAACGGCTAAGGTCATCATTGGAATGCAGAAGATCATCATTGGCGCAATTTTAAAAATCAACTTGTCCGCGCCTGCGGGAGTAACATCTTCTTTTCCAATCAGTTTTAATGCATCGGCAATTGTCTGAAACCATCCGCGTGGACCGAGTCGATTAGGCCCTGGTCTTTGCGAGGTCCATCCTGCTACTTTACGTTCAAGCAAAATTAAAATTAAAGCAGCTAAGACGATTATAACAACCACGATGATAAACCCAATAACATCCATGGTTAAATTAGCCCAAACTGATTGGGGATCCGCAAACAATCCACGGATGAAAGCCGCAATAATCAAAAATAGATTATTTAGGGTCTCAAACAGATTATAGAGAGTCTCCATCTTATTCTCCCCTCATTGCAATTTACTACTTATCGACTTCACCCAATACAGCATCCAATGTTGCAAAGATTGCCACAATATCTTGAATTTTCAATCCTTTAGCTACAATTGGGAGCATTTGAATGTTGATAAATGTAGCTGGTCGGATACGAACCCGGGATGGTTTGGTCGTTCCATCACTCTTGATATAGAAGCCTAATTCACCCTTAGGGTTCTCAACACGGTGATAGACTTCACCGACCGGTGGTTTGATAACCTTTGGCACCTTGGCCATAATCGGGCCTCCCGGGATATCACGAATAGCTTGCTTAATAATCTTAATGCTTTCAACAATTTCGTCCATCCGGATAATGGTACGATCATAGCTGTCGCACCCAGTTAGTACCGGGACTTTAAAGTCAAATCGATCGTAGATGCTGTAGGGTTCTGCTTTACGAACGTCATAATCCACACCCGATGCCCTTAATACCGGACCAGTAATGGAGAGATTTTCAGCAAGTTCCTTCGTTAAGATACCAACGTTCTTCAACCGTCCTTGCGCGATCTCATTTCCGAAAAACATACCATAATACTCTTCGAGCATCTCTGGCGTATCATCGAGGAAAGATTTTAAGGCAGTCCAAAATTCTTCCGGTGGCTCTGCAAGCATTCCACCAATTCTCATAATATTGACAGTCATTCGATTACCTGCAGTCATCTCGTACATGTCTAAGATACGTTCCCGATCCCGGAATGCATAAGACCATAGCGTCCATCCCGCTAAATCAAGTGCCGTACTGGCAATGAAAACCTGATGACTGGCAATACGAGCAAGTTCTCCAAAAATAACCCGCAGATATTCCGCACGTTCGGGAACCTCAACCCCCATCAGTTTTTCTACAGTTTGTACATACCCCCAGTTATTATGCGGAGAAGCAAGATAATCCAGTCGATCTGTATAAGGAATAAACTGCGAATAAGTTCGGCTTTCAGCAAGCTTTTCCATTCCTCGATGAAGATAACCCATTTTAGGTATAATCTTGGTAATCGTTTCACCCTCTACATGGACCACCATCCGAAACAAACCGTGCATACTCGGGTGTTGGGGGCCCATGTTCATGATAAGTTCTTCCGTTTTTTCAACTGTCATGGCTTTCCCCCCTATTCCCCTTCTATTCGCTTGCGCACGACATCGCGAACCTCTATGGGCTCAGTCACGTAGTCCTTGCGCATTGGATAACCTTCAAAATCATCCCAGAGGTAAATACGTTTGAGATTTGGATGCCCCTTAAAAATAATTCCGAACATATCATAGGCCTCACGCTCTAAAAAGTTTGCACCCTCCCAGATAGGCGTTACGGAGTCAATGACAGGATTTTCGCGGTCGACCATCGCCTTAACACGTAAACGCTGCGGTCCGTGTAGGCTTGACAATTGATAAACGACCTCAAAATGCTCTGTCGTATCCACTCCACATAAATCGTGTAGAAAATCACATGGTATATCAGGAAAGTTTTTTGCCTCTTTTAAGGTTTCTGTTACAGAGGCGGCTTTAACTTTCAAAATCAGAACTCCAAAACTCTCTTCGACTTCCCCGTTAACTCGAGTTGCAAGCTCTTCAACATATCGGTTTAATACATTATTTTCCATGTCTCATTAACCTCACCTTAGCGGGATTTGAAACTTTAAATTGAAGTTGCAAAAGCCCATAAATTAAGGATTCTGGCCTCGGAGGGCAACCTGGGACATAAACGTCGACTGGTACAATCTTATCTACACCTGACATCATAGCATAGGAATCGACAAAAGGACCCCCTGCACTTGCGCAGCTTCCCATGGCAATAACCCATTTCGGCTCAGGCATCTGGTCATAGATACGACGCAGCAGTGGAGCCATTTTTCGAGTGCAGGTTCCGGCTACAATCATGACATCTGCTTGTCGAGGAGAGGCACGGAAAACCTCCCAGCCAAAGCGCGATAAATCATAACGTGGTCCGCCTGCCGCCATCATTTCGATTGCACAGCAAGCCAAACCAAATGTAACTGGCCAGAAGGAATGCCCCCGCGCCCAGTTCAATGCTTTGTCAACTGTAGTTACGAATACATTTTTTTCCGCTAACGCTTCTTCTTCACGAAGCATTTTTTCGGATGCTACATCCACTCTAGTGCACCTTCCTTCCAAGCATACCAGAAACCGACTAAGAGAATAACAATAAAGATGAACATTTCAACGAAGGCAAATGTCCCCAGTTTTTGGAATGTTAGAGCCCAGGGAAATAAGAACACTGATTCAACGGTAAAAACAGTGAAAACTAAAGCGTACAGAAAATAATTGCTCTTAAATCCGAGCCATGTCCGCCCGATTGTCTCGTTGCCGCACTCATAGGTCGTTAGTTTTTCTTTATGCGGCTTATGAGGTGCAAAAATCTTAGGCATAATCATCATAATGATAGCTACAGCCATGGCACCAACTAGGAATACTCCTATATCGGCAAAATTATTATCAGGCATCGCTTAACCTCCCTTCATAGAAAAATTAAATACCCACAATCAATTAACTAAGCCCATTGTGCCACATCTTTGTTTATGGGTCAAATGATTTAGTATTCTGTCTATCTCCTCCTTCCTAACCTATTGACGTTCTTTGATTCACCGGTGCAAAACTTCGACGATGAAGTGGACACGGTCCAAACTGTTTTAAAGCTTGCAGGTGTTCACTTGTACCATACCCTTTGTTCTTAGAAAACCCATACTCAGGGTACAGGGTATGCAATTGAACCATCAATCGGTCGCGTGTTACCTTTGCCAAGATTGAAGCTGCTGCAATCGAGGCACTTAAACGGTCCCCCCCTACTAAGGGGAGCTGGGGAAGATGAACATTCGGGAGATTTAAGGCATCAATCAATAAGTAATGTGGACGAACCGTACATCCTTCTATTGCACGCTTCATGGCTAACTTAGTCGCTTGTAAAATGTTTAAGGCATCGATCTCTGCCGGCTCAGCACTTCCTATTGCGAAATCAATGGCCTGACTACGAATCTGAGTGAACAATTTTTCTCGTTTGCTTTCAGTCAGCATTTTAGAATCATTGAGACCGGGCAAATTAAAGTTTGCCGGTAAAATGCAAGCCCCAGCGACAACTGGTCCAGCAAGAGGCCCTCGGCCCGCCTCATCAACTCCTGCCAAGAGCAAAAAACCTTGCTTCCAAAGCTTGTTTTCTTCAACAAGCAGTTGTTGAATGCGAGCTTGTTCCAAAACTTGTGCTTCCTGATCCTTGACTAGTTTAACAGCTAGTCTCTGAACTCCTTGACGCGGGTCGTTCTGACATGCATTTATCATGCGAGAGGAAGGGTTTTTATATAGTGCTTCCTGAACTTCCCGAATACTCATTTGGGATAACGGTGGCTCCACACTTTTTCTCCTCTTTTCTCCCTAAAAATTCAGTTCGACATACAGAGACAATTCCCTTTATTTAGCTATCAGCGTTCAATATACACGAAATCATCTGAATCTTTAGAAAGTAGTGTCATTTATATGATCCATGGTAATTGGTCCGAGTTGTCCCATCCTCAAATCCCTGAGAAAAATCTGAGCAGCTTTTAAGGTATCCACACGCCCACCATGAATTAAGCATCCACGTTTACGGCCTAGACTCTCTAGGGTAACTTCTGAATCTGCAATCTGGTAGCGGGACAGGGAATTTGGGGAGTACAAATTCAGCCAATCTATGATCCAAGTCGATAATTCCTCGATATCAAACACATCATCTTTAACAGCCCCTAGGGCCGCTAACTTTCGCCCAACATCAAGATCCTCAAATTTAGGCCATAACATTCCCGGTGTATCTAACAATTCCACTCGGTCATGAATCCGTACCCATTGATTTCCGCGAGTCACGCCCGGTTTGTTTCCCACTTTAGCCTGAGCGCCGCCGGTTAACTGATTAATTAGGGACGATTTCCCGATATTAGGTATTCCGACAATCATAACTCGAATCATTTGTGGACGTATGCCTTTTTCTGCTTGTTTAGCTTGTTTAGCAAGAACCATACGTTCAAGTTCCGGTACGATCTGCTTAATACCAACCCCGGTGGTGGCACTTACTGCAAAAACTGGGCTTGATACTTTTAAGTATCTAAGCCATCTTGATGTCCAATTTACATCTGCCAAATCAGCTTTATTCAGGATCAAGAGCCGCGCTTTATTGCCCAGCAACTTATGTAGCATTGGATTACGACTGCTGGCTGGTATCCGTGCGTCGGCAAGTTCTAAAACAACATCCACCCATTTTAGTTGTTCTAATAAAAGACGTCTCGTTTTAGCCATATGTCCTGGGAACCATTGAATACTCATGAATACCCTCTCTTCATTCCTCTAGAAACTCCTTACCTTTTGCTGACTCAAGGAATCAGCCTGAAACGCGAAAAAGGATAATATACCAACCACGCTTTTCCTAAAAGATACTCTTTAGGAAGAAGCCCCCATTCCCTTGAATCTTCGCTCTCACGACGGTTATCACCTAATACAAAGACCTTTCCCTCAGGTACAACTTCTGGACCATAGGGGGGATAATCACCTGGTTTAACGTAAGGCTCATCAATGGCCTTTCCATTGACAAACACCTTATTGTCCCGCAGTTCGACGCTTTCATCTTCTACAGCAATAACTCGTTTAACAAACGTTCGCTTAAGGTCCTTTGGAAAAGCAAACACAACTACGTCTCCACGGGTTGGTGCCCAGAGGCGATAGGAAATACGATTAACCAGAATGTGATCACCTGGAGCCATACCCGGCTCCATTGAAGGAGATGGAATTAGATAGGGTTGCAACACTCCCCAACGTAATATTCCACCAGTCAATAGGACTAAACCTATAATACCTAAAATCCATCGCATTTTTGATTTCTTATTTTCCATTCTTACGCTCCCCTCTTGTACTACTCTTTTAGTATGAACAAGATTCGTCGGAGCATACACCTGTAAATCATAAAAATCATCAATGCATATTATAACTCAATATAGAAAGCAAATTCCTATAGCTGGTTGTACTTCTAAACAGTAAAAAAAAAGAGCCAGATTTCTCCAGCTCATTTTTCTCCCTAGCCGATACGACGGTCGCGAATCCGTGCCGCCTTACCTGAAAGTCCACGTAAATAGTAAAGCTTAGCCCGGCGAACAATACCTCGACGAGCCACCTCGATTTTTTCCAAGCGAGGTGAATGTAAAGGAAAGGTTCGTTCTACCCCGACTCCAGCGAAGACACGACGAACAGTAAAGGTCTCTCGAATGCCGCCACCTTTCATTGCGATGACAAGCCCTTCAAAAACCTGGATACGTTCACGGGTTCCCTCAACAATGCGCACATGTACACGAACTGTGTCACCTGGGCGGAAGTTAGGAAGATCCTTTTTCATTTGTTCTTCTTCAATCATGCGAATATAATCCATTAAAAATCCCCCCTTCCTTGCCTAGATGTTCATACACTGACTTTCAGTGAGCGGACCATCTATCATCAGACCTAATTATATTATCACAATCCAATTAGTTATGCAACACATTTCGAACTTAATCCGCTGGGACGGTGGGACAAAGAACCTGTCCCCCCGTCCCTTCAGTGCCCGCGTAGGCGGTCTAAGATGATTGAAACTGCTGAACGTACGGATAAGTGGTTGTACTCCGTCGGTCCATAGATTGGTTCAAGAATTCGATCCATCGTCTCGACGTCTTCTTTGAGCAATCCCCATCCCGTACCAAATAATAAAAGAATTGGTGTTTCTATAGTTTCTATATCATCACGAAGTTTTGCATAGGTGACTGTATTAGCATACTTACGAGCATCTGTCGCCACTTTAATTGGGGCAACCCCGTGTTCAGCTTCAATCTCAGCATAGACTTCTGCTAAATTTTCCGCAATTTTTACACGTCCGAAGGCTTCCTGGCGGTCCGGATTATACTCTGCTCCATACCCTTCTTGCCAAAAACCCATAATACGTTTGGCTAACTGACGCTGTGCTTCCGCCGGATGAACGACGTAATATCGTTTTACGCCATAGGTGGTTGAGCATCTGGCAATGTCATGTAAATCTAAGTTAGTGATTGAAGTCGCGACGGTCTCCATATTCTTGTTGTACACAGGGGAATGGATTAAAGCTAAGTAGATATCTGCAGCCATGAGATTCCTCCAACAATTACTGAAATCAGAGATCTGCTCTGATTATATTTACCCGATAGCAAACTTGCTTTTTCTAAAAGCGACAGTGGTTTTAAAACCGCTTTGGGGATAATTAAATGAATTGCCTCTGCTTATGTATGACTTTGGGAAGAACGTCGCCGTCGCTTAGGGGGTGGGCAAAGATGCTCCCATTTCCCTCGCCATTGGGCGATCTCTTTGTGTTCAAGGATTAGTTCTTCTAAGAGAGGATAATCCTCCGCTCCAAAAGTAACCCCATGGATCAGATCCGGACGTCTTAAAAAGGTACGTCGTAGAGACTCTTTTCTCCGCCAGCGCTTTATTTGAGCATGATGCCCGGATAACAGGACATCTGGTACTTTCTGTCCTTCAAAATCAGCCGGACGGGTATATTGAGGATATTCCAAGAGCCCCAAACTATGAGAATCATCCTCTGCGGAAGCTTCTTCTCCCAGAACTCCGGGTATGAGCCTAGCTACAGCATCGATCATTACCATTGCAGGCAACTCTCCACCAGTTAAAACATAGTCTCCCAAGGAGACTTCTTCATCTGCTAACTCCCTGATCCGCTCATCAAATCCCTCATAATGTCCACATATAAAGACAAGCTCCTCTTGGGCAGACCATTGCTTAGCTTTCTCTTGGTGAAAGACTTGGCCCTGGGGAGACATGAGAATGAGCCTGCGTTTAGCACCAATCTGAGGTAAATCCCTTATAGCAGCAAAAATCGGTTCTGGCTTTAAGAGCATGCCTGCACCGCCGCCATAAGGAACATCATCTACATTTTTATGTTTACTGGTTGCGTAATCTCGGAAATTAACTAAGCGAATCTCCATTAGCCCAGCTTCTTGGGCGCGTTTTATAATGCTTTCCTGTAAAGGAACAAACATCTCAGGAAATAAGGTTAAAACTGTGATTTTCATCATCTTAGTCTAACCCCCAAAATCGATATTTGTGGTCCGATATTCGTGGTTCGAACATTGATATTGAATAACGTTTATCGATCATTGAATATCGAGTAGGCCTGGAGGAAGTATTACCTCCATGCGTCGGCCAGGAACATCTACGTGTTGAACAACACTTTTAAGAGCCGGTATGCATAGTTCACCTTTGGGCCCTTTAACCACATAGACATCATTTGCTCCAGTTTCTAAAACTTGCGATATAGTTCCTAATAAGAGTTCCCCTTCATAGACCTGCATACCTTCGAGTTCGAAATAGTACCAGCCTTCTGATAGAGGAGGTACTTCTGCACGATCTATGCGAACTTCACACCCTCGGTATTTCTCTGCCTGTTCGACAGAATCTATACCTTCGACTTTGAGTAAAACAAACTCCATTTGTAAGCGGGCGTTGATAATCTTAAAGCGTTGATCGGTCTCCCCACATCGCAGGACAACCTCCTTGAGTTTCAGAAAGCGCTCAGGGTTATTCGTCAAAGGATAGATTTTTAGTTCACCATTAATTCCCTGCGGACGCAACACTTCTCCAATCAGCACTTCATCCATAATCTTTGCCCCTTCCCAAGTGAACTTGTTGAGCTGCAGCTAAACAACGATAGATAGTTTTAAACGTTGAGAAGGGCGATTAGCCCTTCTCAACGTTATTGATCAATGTCCATATGAACTCGGCGCCCATCTTTGACGGCAGCCGCTTTAACCAGCGTACGAATAGCGTTTGCAATTTTGCCTTGTTTCCCAATAACTTTCCCCATGTCTTCAGGTGCGACTTTTAGCTGCAAATGCACGCTTTTTTCAGTCTCAGTCTGGACAACGAGAACTTGGTCTGATTTATCCACTAACGCTTTCGCGAGGATTTCTACAAGTCCCTTCACAGGAACCACCCCCCAAACTCTGCACTTAGTTCTTGGACTCGTGGAATTTGGTCATGATACCAGCTTGGCTCAACAAAGACTTAGCAGTATTTGAAGGCTGAGCTCCGGTAGATAGCCATTTTAAAGCCTTTTCCTCATCAATGTTCAAAACGACTGGGCTTTTAGTCGGATCATAATATCCAAGTTGTTCAATGAATCGACCATCACGGGGAGCTCTAGCATCAGCAACCACCATACGGTAGAAAGGATTCTTTTTCGCACCCATGCGGCATAAACGAATTTTCGCAGCCATGTTTTCACCTCCCCCGATTCGAGGTTTGAAGTTCGAAGTTCGAGGTTCGAATGTCGTGCATTCTATATCTCACTTCGTACATTTTGCCCCAAGTTAATTTCAACTAAACTTTAAAACAGAGTATCAACTCAAAATAAAGTAAGTCTTTTATATAAACAACGCTATATTATAGCGTGGTCCATCATGTATTACATAAATCCTGGGAATTTGGGCTTCTTGCCCTTTTTACCTTTTTTTCCGCCTCCGAGCATTCCCATACCTCCGGGACTGGAAAATTGCTTCATCATTTTTTGCATCTGTTCAAACTGCTTTAATAAGCGTCCAACATCTTGTACAGAGGTGCCACTTCCTTTGGCAATTCTCTTTTTACGTGAGTCTTTTATAATAATCGGTTTCCGACGCTCTTCAGTCGTCATTGACCGAATAATTGCCTCAACATGGGCAGTATCCTTTTCATCAATCTTTACATCTTTTAATTGTTTTCCGACCCCTGGGATCATCTCTAAGATTGAGGATAGGGGACCCATCTTTTTCATTTGCTCCATCTGATCTAGAAAATCATCAAGGGTAAATTCCTGCTTGCGCAGTTTTTGCTCCATTTCTTTGGCTTTTTTTTCATCAAAAGACTCTTGGGCTTTTTCGATGAGAGTAAGCACATCGCCCATTCCCAAAATTCTCGAAGCCATACGGTCTGGATGGAAAGGTTCGAGGGCATCCATTTTTTCCCCCAGCCCTACAAACTTTATCGTACACCCAGTCACGGCTTTAATAGAAAGGGCTCCGCCCCCACGTGTGTCCCCATCAAGCTTTGTGAGAATGACTCCATCAAGCCCTAATTCACTATGAAACGACTCGGCAACATTAACCGCATCCTGACCAGTCATTGCGTCTACGACTAATAAAATCTCATGAGGTTTCACAGCACCTTTAATATCTCGAAGTTCACCCATCAGTTCTTCGTTAATATGCAAACGTCCCGCGGTATCGATAATGACAACATCTTGCCCGTTCTGATTTGCATGGGCAATACTTGCTTTAGCAATATCCCTCGGAGCTTCTTGTCCCATAGAAAAGACCGGAACGTTTAGTTGTTCACCCAAAACTTGCAGTTGTTTAATCGCAGCCGGACGGTAAATGTCGCAGGCCACAAGCAAAGGATGCTTACCTTGCTTCTTTAACATATTGGCCAATTTAGCTGCATGGGTTGTTTTTCCTGCACCTTGAAGACCTATTAACAAAATGATCGTTGGAGGCTTTGAAGCAATGAGAATTTTGCCTGTAGCACCGCCCATTAGTTCGATCATTTCCTCATGCACAATCTTAATAACATGCTGTGCCGGTGAAAGGGATTCAAGGACTTCCTGTCCGATGGAACGTTCCTTAACCTTGGCCACAAAGTCTTTGACAACTTTAAAGTTAACATCTGCCTCCAACAATGCAACGCGAACTTCACGCATAGCCTCGTTGACATCTGCTTCCTTTAACTTACCCTTTCCTTTTAGCCGTTTAAATGTTTCTTGGAGTTTCTCGCTAAGTCCTTGAAACATGCCTATCCTCGCTTTCGATTTGATCCACTTCTGCGTAGGGGGAATTCATTAATTTCCCCTACTGTATCTACTAAAAATAGTCTACACACCTTGGATATTGACGAAAATATCTTCGATCATGGCGCGTATCTTCCGATGCCGCTCACATGCAGTTGGACTAGAAAAATCATCCTCAGTTAATTCTTGTAACAAAGTCTGTACTTCCATCAGCTTCTCACGTTCTATCCAAAACCTCTGAACAAGTCCTAACTTATCCTCATACTCCGTTAGGATTC
Organism: Desulfosporosinus sp.; assembly: GCF_014237355.1. Lineage (NCBI taxonomy): Bacteria > Bacillati > Bacillota > Clostridia > Eubacteriales > Desulfitobacteriaceae > Desulfosporosinus > Desulfosporosinus sp. The sequence goes on along the minus strand of NZ_JABZFS010000076.1, from coordinate 174,589 downwards.
TTTCTGTTCGTTTGAGCAAATCATGAATAGCCTGACGGCTGATATGCTCCACTTCAGCAATTTCGGTCAAAGACAGATCTTGTTGATAATGAAGATCCCAAACGTTTCGTTGCTTTTCCGTGAGAAGCGGGCCATAAAAGTCGACTAAAAGAGCCCTTTTGGCAAGTTTCTCCATGGCAACCCCCTGTAAAGCGTTTTTACTTTACATCGGAATATTAGACTAAATCTTATGGTTTGTCAAGTAGGGGCAATTCATGAATTGCCCCTACAAGATTTCGCATTCACAAATTGCCCCCATAATGCACACATTTACTAAATTATGTCACTAATGTCGACTCAAGCAATCCCCGCGCTTAACCATTTAATTCCTTAGAGATTCGCTTTGCCCTTATTTCCGCTTCTTGGCAGATTCTACCCACATCCATTGTCAGTAGTTCTCGTTCTTCCATAATAAATTTACCATCCACCATCATCGTCCGGACATCCCCGGCATGGGCAGCATAGACCAAATGGGCTGGGATGGAAAAACGAGGATAGAAATGTGGTTGATCCATATCAATAGTGATCAAGTCAGCTTTATAGCCAGGAGCTAGCATACCGACATTTTCCAGACCAAGAGTTTGGGCCCCTCCAATTGTCGCCATCTCCAATACTTGGTAGGCCGGAAGTGCGGTTGAATCGACCCGAAGCTTTTGTTGGAAAGCAGCCGAGCGCATCTCTCCAAAGAGATCAAGATTGTTATTGCTTGAAGCACCGTCAGTTCCGAGGCCTACAACAGCCCCTCTTGCCCGCAAATCCGTGATTGGAGCTGTTCCACTGCTCAGCTTCATGTTGCTTTCCGCATTATGAGCAATATAAACCTGGTGCTGTACTAATATCTCTATGTCCTGGGGTGTCAAGTGAACGCAGTGTGCTGCCACAACATGCCCACCGAAAAGGCCAAGCTCATTCAGCCACTGGACAGGGGTTTTTCCATGCTGGTCTCTGAGTATATTAATCTCATCTTGGGTCTCTGCCACATGAATGTGAATCCCTACGTTCAGACGATCCGCCTCAACCTTAACCTTTTGAAGATAGTCTGCCGAGCAGGTGTAAGGGGCGTGAGGACCAAACATGATGCTCACCCTCCCATCACCAGCTCCGTGATATCGGCGCACTAATTCAATATTTTCCTGCAACGCACGCTCCCCATTGGGTCCATTTCCAATTAACCCTCGAGAAAGTACAGCACGGGTTCCAGCTGCTAGTACCGCCTCTGCAACTTGATCCATCGAAGCATACATGTCAAGCATCGTGGTCGTTCCAGAGCGAACCATTTCGCAAAGGGCCAAGGACGTTCCCCAATAGATATCCTCATCCGTCAGTCTATCTTCGAAAGGCCATACTTTCTCTTTGAGCCAGGGCATTAGCGGCAGATCATCCGCATACCCCCTAAGTAATGTCATGGCTGCATGGGTGTGAGTGTTGATCAGACCAGGCATCACTACGTCATTAGGTAATTCTAGAATACGATCAGGTACAAATCCTGCCGGAGCAGAGCCTGACTCTCCAACAAAAACGATTCGCTGATCCTCAATACCAATTTCCCCTCGCGGAAAAAAAGCATCCGGTCCAGTCATAGGCAAAACCATGGCACGAATTAATATCTTGGACATTCTTACGTCTCCTTATTGCCTTCGTAGAGATTAATTCATGAGAATTCATGAACATAGGGAATTTTCCCTAAGCTAAGATCGAACCATCAATTTAAGAAGATTGACCGAATACGGCGCGGTCACAATCCCCTTTTCGGTGATAATTCCGGTAATATATTTCGCTGGGGTAACATCAAAAGCCGGATTAAAAATTTTCACTTCATTAGGGGCAACTGATACCCCAAAGCACTCTCTTACTTCCTTGGCAGGTCGTTCTTCAATAGGAATTTCCTGGCCATTGGCAACTTTCAAATCAATCGTCGAGGTTGGTGCCGCCACATAAAAGGGAATGCCGTGAGCCTGGGCTAAGACTGCAACGGAGTAAGTTCCGATTTTGTTTGCGGTATCACCGTTAGCTGCAATTCGATCCGCTCCGACAATCACAAGGTCAACCTTCCCCTGTTGCATTAAGTAACCTGCCATGCTGTCTGCTATGAGTGTCACGGGAATCTTATCTCGTAGAAGTTCCAACGCGGTTAGTCGTGCCCCCTGTAATAACGGCCGGGTTTCATCGGCATAAACATGAATCATTTTACCAGATTCATGAGCGGAGCGAATAACCCCTAGGGCGGTGCCATACTCCACTGTAGCTAAGGCACCTGCGTTACAATGGGTTAAAATATTCGCTTTATCCGGGACAATCTCATTTCCATATTCCCCAATAAGTCGATTCATGCGACGATCATCTTCGGCAATACGGCCCGCTTCCTCAATCAGAACATGACGCACATCCTCTATGTCATCCATATCCCAACATTCACGTAATCGGTCTTCCATACGTCTTAATGCCCAAAACAAGTTAACTGCCGTTGGGCGAGTTTCCGCCAGTCTGGCTTGTACCCGTTCCATAAAACTAGGTAAGCCGTCTCTTTCCCCTTGGTACTCTAACGCTCCCAGTACAAATCCATAAGCTACAGCTGCTCCAATTGCCGGTGCACCCCGTACTTCCATGTTTTCAATAGCTTCTGCTACACCCTCATAGGACACCGCGTCCCGATAGACAATTTCGACTGGAAGCTTACTCTGATCTAATATTCGCAAGGCATTTCCAAGCCATTCGATCGATTTCAACGTCCCACCACCTCTCTAAAATTTACCGACTTCGGCATTTGCCGATGCACATAGGCATTTCTGACCGGGAGTCAATAACTCAAAGGTTGCTTGAACGAGTCGTGCAACGTTTAGCTCTAATTCCTTAATACTTCTCATTACTTCTGCATGGTTTAACGGATGGTCAGCGATCCCCGCTGCTTCATTTGTAACCATGCTAATGGAGGCGTAACACATTCCTAGTTCCCGAGCCAAAACGACTTCAGGAACACTTGTCATTCCTACAAGCTCAGCCCCAAGGTATTGAAACATCCTAATCTCTGCAGGGGTTTCAAAACGAGGGCCTTCTGTACAAACATAACATGCCCCGTTCTTAACCACAAGTCCCAGATTCTCTGAGGCGTCAATAATATCTTGTCGTAAAGTGGCACAATAGGGCTCCGTCATATCTACATGAAGTACCCCCTGCTGCCCTCCTTCAAAGAAAGTTTGTGGACGACTCTTAGTAAAATCGAGAAACTGATCTAGCAACACCAAGTCACCTAATCGGTGTTGCGGAGATAAGGATCCTACAGCCGCAGTAGCAACGACCTTTCGCACCCCTAGTTCCCGCAAGGCCCAACTATTACCTCTATAATTCACAAGATGGGGAGGGGTTGCATGGTCTTGTCCATGCCGACTCATAAAAACCAAATCCTGCTTCCCAAGTTTGCCTATAACAGGCCGGACTGTGCCATAGGGAGTTTCCACTGAGATAACGCGCTGTTCAGTCAACGCAAAATGTTCAAGCCCAGTGCCTCCTATTAGTGCATAATTTATCAGAATCTCTCCTCCTCATCAACTTGTCCAAAAAGTGCCGCCGCAAAATCTTTAGGAACAAATGGACGTAGATCTTCCATTCCTTCACCTATTCCAATCCATTTTACCGGAATACGGGTTTCCCCTTGAATACCTAACACAACCCCCCCTTTTGCTGTCCCATCCAACTTCGTTAAGACAATTCCTGTAACACCTGCCACTTCCTGAAAAAGCTTCGCTTGCTGCAAAGCATTTTGTCCTGTCGTAGCATCTAGTACCAGTAACACCTCATGAGGTGCCCCGGGGATTTCTCGTTCCATAACCCGTTTAACCTTGCGCAATTCTTCCATCAGGTTCACCTTATTATGAAGGCGACCAGCAGTATCCACAATAACAACATCCACATTTCGAGACTTCGCAGCTTGTACCGCATCATAAGCAACCGCCGCTGGATCAGCACCTTCACGCTGCTTAATCACCTCTACTCCAGATCGCTCTCCCCAAACTTCCAGTTGGTCTATAGCAGCCGCACGAAACGTGTCCCCGGCAGCCATCATAACTCTTTTGCCATCTTTCTTTAACCAGTTGGCAAGCTTACCAATCGTCGTCGTTTTTCCAACACCATTGACCCCAACAACGAGAATAACACTGGGACCTTTTTCTGCAAATGTGAGGCTTGATTCTTCCCCTAACAACTCAGCAATCAATTCCTGAAGAACCTCTGTAAGCTCCTTAGGATCTGATAGTTTGCGCTGCCTAACCTCTTTACGCAAGCGTTCAACCAATTCAAAGGACGTGTTAACCCCAACATCTGAGCGAATTAAAACCTCTTCCAATTCTTCGTATAACTCTTCATCAATTTTCTTACGCCCTGTAAAAACTTCTTCTACTTTATCAACAAAGTTTTGCCTGGTTTTGGTAAGACCTTCTTTAAGCTTTGCAAAAAAGCCCATGATTAAATCCTCCTGTAATCCAAGTTCGTGGTTAGGTATGTAACACTTCACCAGTAAACCGTACCTGTATCTAATATTCTCACTATCAGCAGCCTAATACAAGCACTGCCTTTAAATAGTTATTATACTCTGTCAAAGCCACCAACTCCAAATAAATGCCAGCACCTAAGACCAAAGCCAGAAGGAGCACATGAAATGTGCCTTCTCACTAGCAATGTCCCCCTCGTCCTTTGACCCAGGACGCAGTGTCACACGAGCGCGACGTCTTTACGTAAGCAGCTAAGCAAACTTCCGTTCAAGCGACCCCAAACACGGGGCAGTGTACAGGGATGTACACTGCCGCCAGTGAGCCAGGGACGGCTCATCTGGCGGGAACCCCGCGCCCCAAAGCTAAGAGCTTGAACGGTTAGTTTGCTCTGCGTCGTAAGCACCGAGCGCTGGGTGACACAAGTCCGGCTTACGCCACCGGCGTCTCCTGCCGCCCATCCAGCTTAACGGAAAGCAACTTAGAAACCCCAGATTCCTCCATAGTTATTCCATATAAGACATCTGCTGATTCCATAGTGCCTTTTCGGTGAGACACTACAACAAACTGGGTAGAATCTGATAAGCGGTGTATATATTTAGCAAATCGCTGAACGTTGGCGTCGTCCAATGAGGCTTCAATCTCATCTAATATACAAAACGGACTTGGTTTAACTCTCAAGAGAGCAAACAGGATGGCGATAGCCGTTAGAGCCCGCTCTCCTCCAGATAACAGGGATAAGAGCTGAGGTCGTTTACCCGGTGGCTGAGCAATAATCTCCACACCGGTTTCCAGTAAACGTTCTGGGTCTACTAATTGAAGTTCGGCATGTCCACCATCAAAAAGTTCTTTGAATACCTCTTGAAATGCCTTATTTACAGCAGTAAAGCTTTCAATAAATCGTTCACTCATGGTCTTATCAAGTTCGGAAATTAACTGGCGTAATGTCTGGTTCGCTTCAACCAAATCATTTTGCTGTGCCAGCATGAATTCTCTCCGTTTAAGGATTTTAGGGTATTCTTCAATAGCAGCCTGGTTAATAGGACCTAATGCCTCTATTTGTCCCTTGATATCCTGAACCTTTTTCCACAGAACGGTCTTTTCTTCTTCGGTTTGATAAAGTAGTCCCTCTTCCCAAGTTAGGGAAAATTCCTCAGATAAACGGGTTACTCCCGCTTGGCACTCTGTTTCCCAGCGAACAACCCGTATTTCGTGAGCGTGCAGACGCTGTTCAAGTGAATGGGCGCCCTGGCGCAAAGTATTTATCTCCCGCTCCAACTCAAAGACACGGCTGGATAACTCCTCACGGGCCTGTCTGGATTTCATAAGTGCATACTGTTGTGCCTCTTGAATTTGTGACTGATTTACAAGTTGCTGTCTAAGGGACTCTAGTTCCTCTTCGACGTTCTGACGAGATTGTGCAATACTATCCTTTTTCTGCTTCTTCTCTGCCAGGGTTAACTCGTTCTCTTGAATCCCTTGGCGCTCTTGGAGAAGTTGTTCACGGCATTGAGTTAATTCTTGCTCCCACTTTGCAAGTTGAACTTTCTCCTGAGTCAGTTTTTCGACATAAGTTTCAATCTCTTCCGCCACTACTTTGGCTTCCGACTCTCTCGAATTAAACTTTTCCCGTAAATAAACTGAGGTTTTTTCCGAGATTTCCATCTGTTCAGTTAAACTAGCTAAACTAATAAGTAGGTCATTCTTCTGGGCTGTCGTTTCTTCATACCGAAGACCTAACCCTAATAAATCCCCTGCTAATCGTCGGATCTGGCTTAACACATTCTCGTGTTCTGACTTAAGCTTGACCTGAAGTTCTTTCTCACTCTGGAGTTTACGGCCCAAGGCCTCGATACTTTCCTGTAGTTCCTTTTGTCGTTGATCTTGCTCTAAGCATTCTTGTTCCTTTATTGTTAAGTCCTTTTCCAATTGCATCAGGGAAACACGAAGGGCTTCTATTTCGCGGGATCTTGCGAGTAGATTGCCACCTTTACGCTGAATACTCCCTCCACTAAGAGAGCCTCCCGGAAACACTTGGTCACCCTCAAGGGTTACAATACGCAGCTTATAACCAGATGCTCGAGCGATCCTTGTCGCTGCCTCCATATCAGTAACAACAACAATACGCCCGAGCAGAAATTCCATTGCGGGCCGATATAATTTTTCATACGTGACTAGGTCTACTCCAAGCCCTATATATCCGGGATCCCTCTCCACTGCTTGACTCACGGACATCCTATGCCCTTGTATCACATCGAGAGGAAGGAAAGTAACCCGTCCTAATTGATGCGCTTTTAAATAGGCAATGGCTTGTTTAGCCGCTTGTTCGTTCTCTGCAACGACATTTTGCATCCCTGCTCCTAAAGCGGTTTCCAAGGCCAATTCGTATTTTTCATCGACTGTGATCAGATCAACAACTGTCCCACAAAGGCCCTGGCAAGGGTTGATGCCTTTTTTCTTGGCCAGCATTACCTCGCGAACTCCACGTTGATACCCTTCTAAGGAATCTTCTAAGGATTGCAGGGCATGAAGTCGTGCTCTGGCTTGATCTGTTCGATTCTTATGTTTTTGGAGTTCCAGGCCCTTTTCATGACGTAAACCTTTCAACTTGTTTAAGTCAGTCTTCAGCACTAGCTCATCTCTCTCTGCGACTTGAGCTTGCTTTACCAGCCGAATTAGTTCTTCTTCTTTGGTTTTACCAGTCTCAAGTAAGGATTGACGTTCTAGCTCTTTGTTTTCTTGTTCCTGCTCTATGTGAAGGATTTGCTGGTTAAGGGAAGAAAGGGTATGACGAGTACCGGTCAATTCATTAGAACAATTGGCTTGCTCTGTCAGAGCTTGAAAAAGGTCTGCTTTTATGAGATCGATATCCTTCGCTAAGGTATTCTCCCTTACCTCAGATAATCTCTGTTCTAGCTCACTAACTTTTCGCAGGGATTCTTCCACCGTATGTTTTAAAACTGATTGTTTGGCGACTAAAGTTTTAATCCGTTGCTGTAAATAGTCCAATTTTTCTTGATCCAAAAGAATTTCTTGGGTCAACCTTGCCGATTGTTCGTCAAAATAATTAAATCGCTCTTGGCGAAGGGTTTGTTCATGTTTTAAGGAGTTGAGGGCCTGTTCTGCAAGAAAGGCTTCTTCTTGCTTCTGCTGTATCTCATCCTCTAACCCCTGCAATTCATTTTTCAGGGTTAGATTCAGAGATTCTTTGGTCCCTAAGGATGCTTGAGCCTCCACTGCATCTGCTTTCAGGATATCAAAATCCTGCGCAGCTTTGGAGAGCTTTTGTTTAACTTCAGAAATGTCAAGCACAACTGCCTGTATTTCCAGTCGTTTTTGCTCACTCTCAAGGGCAAGGCTTTGTTCGGCCACTTGGGCTTGGGCAGCCAGAGGAGTCAGTTGTCCTTCAATTTCTTGAACAATATCGTCAATGCGTTGAAGGTTTAGCGTTGTTGCATCCAGACGCTTCAAGGCTTCACGTTTTCTGGAACGGTACTTTGTAATTCCAGCCGCCTCTTCAATGAGCGATCGACGTTCTTCTGATTTCAGGTTTAAGATTTCCTCAACCCGCCCCTGCCCAATGATCGAAAATCCTTCTTTGCCAGCTCCTGTATCCATAAATAGTTCCTGAATATCCTTAAGCCGACAAGCTGCTTTATTAATTAGATATTGTCCTTCTCCGTCACGATAGACCCGTCTAGTAATCGTGACTTCGCGAAAGTCCAAAGGGAATATTCCCGTAGTATTATCAAAAATTAAGGAGACTTCAGCCATTCCAACCGGGCGGCGTTGTGTGCTTCCTGAAAAAATAATGTCCTCCATTTTTGAACCTCGGAGGCTCTTAGCGCTTTGTTCTCCTAAAACCCAGCGAACTGCATCAGCGATATTACTTTTCCCGCTCCCATTTGGTCCGACAATAACGCTTAACCCTTGACCTAACTCTAATTTAACAGAATCAGCGAACGACTTAAATCCCTGAATATGAATTCCCTTCAAGAAAACCGGGAAATTCTCAGGTTTAGCCATCGTTCTCCCTCCCCCAATGATCTAAAACTTGTTTGGCAGCATGTTGCTCAGCTTCTTTTTTGGTTCGTCCAGTTCCTTTTCCCATGAGATCACCTTCGACAAAAACTCCAGCTGTAAAGCATTTGTTATGATCTGGTCCTTCTTCTAGTAGGATCTGATAGCTTACTTCCTTTTCTTCCCGTTGTGCTTTTTCCTGTAAAACAGTTTTGTAATCTCCATAATTCCCCTTAGCCACCTCATCGATGGCTGGTTTAAGCAACTCTAAAATAACCCTGCGGGCTTCCTGGAACCCATATTGCAAATAAATTGCTCCGATAACCGCTTCCCAAGCATCCGCCAATATAGAGGGACGTTCCCGTCCCCCAGATACAAGTTCTCCCTTGCCTAATAACAATTCTTGACCTAAGTCTATCTCTTGAGCCTTGCGAGCCAAGGTTGTTTCGTTAACAACAGCCGCTCGCATCTTTGTCAGCTCACCTTCTGGGCGTTCAGGATAACTCAGATACAGAAATTCAGCTATGACAAAATCCAAGATTGCATCTCCTAAAAACTCCAGCCGTTGGTTATTTTCTTTGCCGAACTGCGGATTCTCAAAAACATAAGAGGGATGGGTTAAGGCCGTAGTGAAGAGCCGATTTGGCGGAATTCCTAATTCCAGGCGCTTAGCTAGCTTAACGCCCGGTTCAAGTTTTGGGGAAGTCAGGGCGTATTTCTTTCGCCCTGGCTTCCCCCCTGTTTTCTTGGAGTTCTCAGTTACTTTGGTTCTTTTTTCAACCATAGTTTAGATCTCCTCATCTTTAGGCAATTTCTTCAACACGATGGTGGCATTATGCCCCCCAAAACCTAAGGAATTAGACATCGCAACTTGAACGTCTTGTTTTCGTGCACTATTGGGTACATAGTCTAGATCACATTCTTCATCTGGTTCTCCATAGTTCGTCGTAGGCGGGATGACTCCCCGCTCAATGGCCAGCGCGCAAATAACCGCCTCAATAGCCCCGGCAGCCCCCATTAAGTGTCCCGTCATGGATTTAGTTGAACTAATTGCCAACTTTGGTGCATGATCACTAAATAGGTGTTTGACTGCAACTGTTTCCGTCACATCGTTGGGCCCCGTACCTGTTCCATGAGCATTAATATAATGAACCTCTTCCGGACTTACCCCTGCATCCTTTAAGGCAAGACTCATGGCTCGAATCGCTCCGGCACCGCCAGGAACAGGCGTCGTAATATGATAAGCATCTGAGGTACTTCCATACCCGGCCAATTCTGCGTAGATGTGTGCACCACGAGCCTTGGCATGTTCCAAGGATTCAAGAACCAGTACCCCTGCACCTTCCCCCATAACAAAACCGCTCCGACGTTTATCAAAGGGTCGGCAGGCCTGCTCAAAAAGTTCCTTTTCAGTCGACATTGCCTTCATTGCGCAGAAACCGGCAAAGGCCAACTTAGTAATTGGGGCCTCGGTTCCGCCACAGAGAACAACGTCAGCCTCTCCGCGTTGGATTAATCTCAGCGCTTCTCCAATTGCATTGGTTGCCGAAGCACAGGCTGTAACAACTGTGATACTAGAACCCTGTAGGCCGAACTCAATGGATATATGCCCTGCCGCCATATTGCTAATCAGCATTGGAACAAAAAACGGGCTAATTCGACTGCTTCCTTTACTCATCAGGACTTCTTTTTGATCCTCAAAGGATGTCACACCACCAATTCCACAACCTATGACCGTCCCAATTCGTTCCTTATCTTCACTCTCTAAATCCAGTTTCGCATCTTGCACCGCCATCTTTGCTGCTGCTATTGCAAATTGGGCAAAGCGATCCATGTGGCGGCTTTCCTTTTTACTAACCCAATCCGTCGGTTCGAAGTCTTTAACCTCTGCAGCAACCTTTGTCGGCAAATCTGAAGTATCAAACCGTGTCAACAGTCCTATTCCAGACTTTCCTTCATTTAAATTATTCCAAAATTTATCTAAGCTATTTCCTAAGGGAGTGATTACACCCATCCCGGTTATAACTGCTCGATGCACACCTATTCCTCCTTAACACTGAGTATTCCTTTTTTGATATCCTCAAAGATCTCATGCACAGACAAAATCTCTTTAATTTTATGAACTTTAGCCCCTGAAAAGATAAGCCCCTCTTGAACATCCCCTTCTTGAGCCATAATTAAGCGGTCCATAATACAAAAGTTTCCTTCACAGCTTTTAAGACAACCCTTGCAATCCGTCGGAGTAACGTCCTTGTTTTCATCCAGTGCCAAGGTAAAGGGGTTCCGAATCCCTCGCCCCGGCAACCCAACGGGACTATGAACAAACACAATATCTTTCTCTGTAGCCTTTAACATTTCCTCTTTCCAAGCAGGAGCCGCACTGCTCTCTTCACTGAGGGCAAATCGAGTTCCCATTTGTACTCCGGATACACCTTTCTTCAACATCTCCGCTGCACCTTGTCCATCGATAACTCCACCTGCTCCTATGACAGGGATAGTGACAGCAGCGATGACTTCCGGAAGAATATCATGGATAGAACGATCCGTCCCCAAATGTCCGCCAGCCTCTACTCCTTCTACGATCACGGCAGCAGCACCTAGCTTTTGGGATAATTTTGCAAGTTTCGCAGAGGATACAATGGGTACGACGGGAATGCCCTTTTCCTTACCCCAAGTAAACATATCCCTAGAAAACCCTGCACCAGAAACCAAAAGATCAATCTTTTCTTCAAAAGCAGCGTGAACCAATTGGGCAAATTCACGGACGGCAAACATAATATTCACCCCGATAATCCCTTTGGTACGTCGTCGGGCTTCGCGGATTTCAGCTCTTAGCTCCTCTACCGACAGACCACTGCCGGCAATTATTCCAATCCCCCCCTCTTCAGCCACTGCCGCAGCAAGAGGAGCCATAGATATCCTTACGGCCATTCCTCCTTGAATAATAGGAATCTTAGCCACTAAATTACCAATACGTAGGTCGGGTATTTTCACAATCTTTCCTCCTGTTCGAGTTCTACCCCTTGTAAAATCCTTATAGTCTCAAGCTTCGAGCATCTATTTAAACTCCCCCTGACTCGATATTCGATATTCGTGGTTCGAAGTACGAATTCAAAGGAGAACTAAAAACTCTTAAAAGAAAGTCCCGCATTGAATACGGGACCTTTTTGAGGTTATTTGTTTTCCGTGATGTAGTTTACTGCATCTCCAACCGTTCTGATTTTTTCGGCTTCTTCATCCGGAATATCCAAGTCGAATGCCTCTTCTAGAGCCATGATCAATTCTACGATATCCAAAGAATCTGCATTTAGCTCTTCAAAGGAGGTTTCCGGGGTAATAGTTCCTTCATCTACCCCAAGTTGCTCGACGACGATGGCTTTCACTTTTTCGAAAACTCCCATGCTGCTTCTTCACCTCCTCTCATTAGAAACACAACATTTTGATCAGCATTACATTTCCATACCCCCATCAACACTTAAGGTTTGTCCTGTAATATAGGATGCCTCAGGGGACACAAGGAACCGTACAACTTTAGCAATGTCATCAGGGTTTCCTATACGACCGAGGGGAATTGCTCGCAAAATATCATTTTGCGTCCCTTCTGATAATGTCCCCGTCATATCGGTAGAAATATACCCCGGTGCAACCGCATTAACTCGAATTCCACGAGAGGCAAATTCCTTGGCTATAGATTTCGTAAAACCAATGATTCCCGCTTTGGCTGCGGCATAATTAGCTTGTCCTGCATTTCCGGAAAGACCTACTACGGAAGAAATATTAACAATTACACCTGAACGTTGTTTAAGCATGCCTTTACTTACCGCCTTGGTGCAGAGAAAAACTCCTTTGAGATTGGTTGCCATGACAGCATCCCAATCATCTTCCTTCATGCGAAGGAGCAGGGTGTCACGAGTAATCCCGGCATTATTGACAAGAATGTCAATCCTGCCAAACTGCTCGAGTGTTGTTCGTACCAAGCGATCGACATCCGTCTGTTGACTAACATCAGCCTGAACGACCACGCCTTCCCCCCCAGCTCCGCGGATTAGTTCTAGAGTTTCCTCAGCTTTATCCGAACGGCCCGCATAATTGACGACTACTTTCACACCCGCAGCGGCTAATTCCAAGGCTATGGCACGCCCAATCCCTCGCCCACTCCCTGTTACAATGGCCACGCTATCTTTCAGCATCATTTTAACGACTCTCCTTCAAATATGCAAGTGACTTTTCTAAGGACGCCTTATCTTCTACCCGGAGGAGGTTAGCTTCTGGGGAGATTTTTTTAATTAGACCTGTTAAGACTTTCCCCGGGCCGCATTCAATAAACGTATCCACACCCAGCTCTAGAAGATGCCGGACAGATTGTTCCCATAGAACAGCGCCACTGACCTGCTCAACCAAGGCTTGAACCGTTTGTTCAGAGGAAATAACCTCTCTTCCGTTTACGTTGGCAATGACAGGGCAACGTGGTGATTGCCACGAGACTCCCTCTAGGACTTGGCGCAATTCTTCTCCCATTTTCTCCATCAGGCGGGAGTGAAAGGGTCCGCTTACCGTAAGAGGAATGGCACGCTTTGCTCCCAATTTCTTGGCAGCCTCAATAGCACTGGCTACTGCATTTTTCTCTCCGGAAATAACCACTTGCCCTGGACAATTATAATTTGCCGGAGCTACTATACCTTGAACTGATGCTTGGCGACAGGCTTCCTCCACTTGATCCGTTGGAAGTCCTAGGATAGCAGCCATGCCTCCTTCACCATTGGGAACTGCTCCTTGCATAAGTTCTCCCCGGGATCTTACCACGCTTAAAGCCTCTGTGAAATCCAGACTACCCGCAGCTACATGGGCGGAATATTCCCCCAAACTGTGCCCAGCAACATAATCTGCTTCAATTCCCGCATCTCGAAGTTGCTGCCAAGCCACCACACTTACGAGCAATATAGCTGGTTGTGTATTTACAGTCTTTTGAAGTTCCTCTTCAGGACCTTCTTCGATCAACGAAATAAATTCATTTCCTAGTATCTCCCGGGCTGTCTCTCGTGTTCTTTCTCCACTAGGGATCAGAAAGAGCTCCTTCCCCATTCCCACATACTGGGATCCTTGACCTGGAAAAACAAAAGCGAGTTTACCCAAGTTTAAGCCCTCCTCTCTGCGAACCGTGCAGAGAGACGCTCATATTCCTGTTCTGCAGATTGCATAATAGCTTGAATAATTTGAGCTGCAGGTTCAATACACTTAACCGCTCCGGCCACTTGCCCTGCCATGATCGAACCGTTATCAACATCCCCCTCCACCATGGCTAAGCGCAATTTTCCAACCCCGATTTTCTCAAGTTCCTCAGCAGGCATCCCTTCCCGTTCATATTGATCCATTTCACGGGTAAAGCGATTATCTAAACAACGAACGGGATGACCCGTTGAACGTCCTGTTATAACCGTGGCACGATCTTTAGCTTTAAGAATTCTATCTTTAATTAGAGGAGAAATCGTACATTCTTCTGCACACATAAAGCGCGTTCCCATTTGTACTCCTTCAGCACCAAGAGCTAAGGCAGCCACCAGCCCCCGTCCATCTACGATCCCACCGGCAGCAATAACCGGGATGTTTACTGCATCAACCACTTGAGGAACCAAGGGCAACGTTCCAATTTCACCGATATGTCCACCCGACTCCGTTCCTTCAGCGATAAGCGCATCAACGCCCGCCTTTTCGAGACGTTTAGCAAGAGCAACAGAGGCCACCACTGGAATTATCTTCGTCCCAACGTCTTTAAGCATAGGAACGTATTTTCCGGGATTCCCTGCTCCCGTCGTGATCACTGGTACACGTTCTTCAAGGATAACCTGCATTACTTCATCCACAAACGGAGACATAAGCATGACGTTTACTCCGTAGGGTTTCTTGGTAATCGCTTTCACTTTGCGGATTTCTTGACGCAGCCAGTCTGCAGGAGCCTGTCCGGAGCCAATAATCCCTAAACCGCCGCTTTCAGAGACTGCCGCCACTAACTCGCCCGTTGAAACCCATGCCATCCCACCTTGAAAAATGGGGTATTCAATTCCAATCAGGTCACATATCCTTGTTTTAATCATCCATTTTTCCCACTTTCGTCCATTTCAAAACACAAGCTCCCCAAGTTAATCCTGTTCCAAATCCAACCATCACAATAATATCCCCCTCTTTTATACGTCCCGCTTTGAATGTCTCGTCTAAAGCGACAGGAATAGATGCAGCTGACATATTTCCATATTTATCTAGATTGACAATCACTTTATCTGGTGAGATACCAAGTCTCTTCACAGCTGCATCGACAATTCGAATATTAGCTTGGTGCGGAATCAGAAGATCCACATCCTCTTTTTTTAAGCCAGCGTTTTCCAGAACTTTTATGGAAACATCACCCATAACTCGGACGGCAAATTTATAAACTTCCTTACCTTCCATTTGAAGTGTGTGCATGTTTTTTTCCACGGTTTCTAAACTTGCCGGATACTTTGAACCTCCGGCAGGTTGACTCAGTAACGCCCCCCCAGAACCATCTGAACCAAGTTCGTGACCTAAGAACCCAAATCCCTCTTTCACCGGTTGCAGAACCGCTGCCCCGGCACCATCCCCAAAGAGGATACAGGTGGAGCGGTCTGTCCAGTCCAGCACCTTGCTTAAGGTTTCCCCGCCAATGACGAGAACTGTCTTATACATTCCTGTAGCAACAAACTGGCTGCCGGTCACCACCCCATAGATAAAACCTGTACATCCTGCTTCTAAGTCAAAGGCTGCAGCATTCCTAGCTCCTAAACGATCTGCTACCAGACATGCAGTGGCCGGAAAAGCGTAATCAGGTGTTATCGTAGCCACTATAATCAGATCGACCTCTTCAGGGGCTATCTGAGCATCTTCTAAGGCCTTTAACCCTGCTTGGTAACATAATTCCGAGACAGGCATGTCCTTCGGGACAATATGACGCTGCCTGATCCCCGTACGCGATATTATCCATTCATCATTGGTGTCCAAGAATTGTTCCATATCCTTATTTGTCATAATGTTTTCCGGAACATATGACCCTATCCCCACAATACCCACACTACGCATCAATCGCAGCCTCTTTTCCTTTAGTTAACATTTCTTACTTAGGCAGATCTTCACGAATTTGTTCAATTAATTGAACTTGCACACATTCTCGTGCTACTCGAATTGCATTAAAGATCGCCTTCGATTTTGAGCTTCCGTGACAAATAATGCTTATTCCATTAACTCCAAGCAAAGGAGCTCCGCCATATTCCGCATAGTCCATCATTTGAGCAATCTCTTTCAATCCTGGTTTGACAGCTAGGGCACCCAGCTTGCGAACAATGTTTGAAGTAATCTTCTCCTTAATTTGCTCAAACAATACTCCCGCCAGCCCTTCAGCGGTTTTTAGCAGGATATTTCCTGCAAACCCCTCACAAACGACCACATCTGCCCGTCCATAGGGAACATCCCGTCCCTCTACGTTTCCGATAAAATTAATCGGGGCTTCTTTGAGCAATGGATAAGCTTTCTGGGTTAGTTCATTACCTTTTCCCTCTTCACTTCCTACATTCAGCAGACCTACGCGGGGATTGGGAATCCCTAAGATTTTTGTGGCATAGATACTGCCCATTTGCGCATATTGGCAAAGATGTGCAGGTGTGGCATCCATATTTGCACCTACATCGAGAATGAGTTTTCCGCCTTCTGATGTTGGAAGAACTGTAACAATAGCCGGACGTTCAATTCCCTTAATCCGCCCTAAACCCAAAAGTGCTGCTGCCATTTGTGCTCCTGTACTTCCTGCGCTCACAATAGCATCTGCCTCGCCTTGCTTAACTAAGCGAGTCGCAACCACAATGGAGGAGTCTTTCTTCTTACGCACGGCGTTGGCAGGATGTTCGTCCATTGCTATAACCTCAGAGGCTTGAAAGAGGGATACATTTTTAGGCAACGGGCCTGATAGGAAGGTTTGAAGACGCTCCTTTTGCCCAACCAGTATGAGGTGACTATCGGGCCATGCCTCTGCGGCCATCATTGCCCCTTTGAGGACTTCCTCAGGAGCATAATCCCCACCCATTGCATCGACTGCAATTCTCATCTACTCCATCTCCTTTTCCCTTGCACCTGAAAAATCCTCAATTGCAAAAAGAATCCAATCTCCTCGAAGTACTTCTTCTGATCCAACGCTTACTGATATTTCAACCCAATACTTATTTTGTTTTCGTTTGAGAACAGTTCCTTTAGCGATAACAACCTCGCCCAATTGAACGGGCCGTTTGAATTTTAACTCAACACTTCCTGTCAAGGCCATTGGTGCATCTACTAAGGCAATGGCCAGAGAGTTTGCTTGAGCGAACAAGTAATGCCCTCGAGCCACTCTGGCTTTAGTTAAAACCATACTTTCTTCAATCGTCAACCTGGAACAAGCTCTCTCACCGATCACCAGTTCAATCAACTCACCTATTAATTCCTGATCATCTAAAGTTTTCAAAGTCGAGTACGCTTCTTGGGCAACTGCGCGGGTTCGTTCCCGTAGTTCAGGAATTCCCAATTCACCGCGATCTAAACGAATGGTTGAGACACTCACCTTAAACCGCTCGGAGAGCTCCTCATCTGTAAAAAATGGGTTCTCAGAAAGTGCTTCCTCTAATAGTTTACGGCGTTCTTCTTTACTATATCGAGCCATCTATATCACCATTTCTCACCTTGCATTTTTCTAAGCTCTAGTTTCTAGCGCGTCACACATACCATCTAATAATGAACCAATATGAGTGAGTTACAAAGCCCTGGTTCGAACTTCGTGCATCGTACTTCGAGCTTCGATTTATGACCTGGTCACAATTATAAACTATCTTAAGACGCTTATCAAGAAATAACCCTGTCGAAAGGGAAAGAAATGATAAAAGCACTAAAGCACCGTCTCCTGTCATGGGGACGACCTAAGGACCTAGATTCTTCGCTGCGCTCAGAATGGCCTTGATTCATAGTCCTGTCAGAAGAATTGAGTTGGTTGATTCGTGGTGCCGCAAAGCGACATGTAAGTCTAATATACTAAAAAAACCATAGGGACAAATTCTTTAATTGCCCTATGGAAAATTATACGGTTATACTTTCCGAAAGGCATAAAGGAGCGACAAAGGACTCTTCTTATGAAGAGTCCTTTGTCGCTCCTTAGTGCAAACCTATGATTCAATAGCAATAACTGCCTTAGAATTATAAAACCCACAACTAGGGCAAATATAATGCGGCATTTTTGGTTTATGGCATTGGGGGCATTCGATGTGGTTTGGTGCAGTTAGTTTCCACATAGCCCGACGTTTACGTACCCTTGATTTTGATTGTCGATGTTGCGGAACACCCATAATTACACCCCCTTTATGTTTTCTGAACTTAATCAGTCATTGGATTGCCACTTGGCCAGTGCTGCTAACCGGGGGTCAATTACTCCTTCCCCACAATTGCATGGGGTAAGATTTCTATTCGCACCACAGTTTGGGCATAGCCCTTGACACTCTACTGAGCAAATAAACTTCATCGGTAAAGCTAACACAATTTGTTCAAAAATTCGATCGGTAATATCGATGTCATCTTTGTCTAAAATGAGTGCAGTCTCCAGGAGATCCTCTGTTGCTAAGGTTCGAAAGGCCCATTCGTCTTCGTAGGGAAGTTCTATTGAGTATTCGAACGATTCCAAACAGCGTCCACACGTTGCTTTAAGCTTTGTGTGTATAGTTCCTTTGACTAACATTGCTCTACTGGTGTTATTTACTTGAAGTTGCACGTGTACCGGTGCTTGAAATGAGAGGGCCTCAATTCCCAAATCGAAAGCAGAAAAGTCTTCCACTAAATCATAATGGACACTTTCACCGCCACTAAGACGAACCTGGGCTACATTCACTTTCATATTTACCACCCCAATACACATTCATTATTATAGTTGGCACATTTTTCTTTGTCAAGGAAAACTCTTTACACATTTTGTAGCATTTACATCTAGGGGCAATTTAATGAATGCCCCTACAAGATTAAGTCATGGGTTTCTAGGGCAATCATC
Organism: Desulfosporosinus sp.; assembly: GCF_014237355.1. Lineage (NCBI taxonomy): Bacteria > Bacillati > Bacillota > Clostridia > Eubacteriales > Desulfitobacteriaceae > Desulfosporosinus > Desulfosporosinus sp. The sequence goes on along the minus strand of NZ_JABZFS010000076.1, from coordinate 155,986 downwards.
AGTTCTTCGTTCGTAGGAATGACTAGTACACGACAGCGAGCGTTTGGCTTGGAAACATCTACTTCTTCACTTCTAACCTTATTTTTCTCGCGATCCAGGTCAACTCCTATATAATCCAAGTTATTACAGATGGCTTCTCGCATTTCTGCAGAGTTTTCTCCAACTCCCGCGGTAAATATAATTCCATCCACTCCACCCAAAACAGCCGCATAAGAGCCAATAAACTGCCGAACGTCATGGTCAAAAATATCTAAAGCGAGTCTTGCCCGAGGATTTCCTTGTGCCGCAGCCACTTCAATATCTCTAAAATCACTGCTTATCCCCGAAACCCCTAAGGCACCACATTTCTTGTTCAGAAAATCATTCATTTGATCCACCGTAAGATTCTCTTTGTTCATGATATAGGTAACAATCGCTGGATCCAAAGCACCTGAGCGTGTTCCCATCATAAGCCCGTCCAAAGGAGTAAAGCCCATGGAGGTTTCAATGGATTTTCCTCCTCGAATAGCACATATCGAGGCGCCATTACCTAAGTGACAACTGATAAGTTTTAACTCACTAAGAGGTCTCTGAAGAAGAACTGCTGCCCGTTGACTGACATATTTGTGAGACGTCCCATGGAAACCATATTTCCGTATTCCATACGTTTTATAATACTCATAAGGCAAGCCGTAAATATAACTTTTAGGGTGCATGGTTTGGTGAAAGGCCGTGTCAAACACAGCCACTTGAGGAACTCCTGGCATCATTTTTTGACAAGCTACAATCCCTGCTATATTGGGGGGATTGTGAAGAGGTGCAAGCTCGACACATTCTTCGAGTGCTTCCATAACGGCATCATCAATAAGAACGGACTTCGAGAATTTTTCTCCTCCATGAACCACGCGATGTCCGATTCCACAGATCTCCTTCAAATTTTTAATGGCACCGTATTGTGGAGAAATCAAGGCCTCCAATACAAGTTTGATAGCTACAGTATGATCTGTAATTTCCGCCTTAATAATTTCTTTTTCGCCAGAGCTCGTGCGATGAGTAAGCACTGACCCATCGAGGCCAATTCGTTCTACTAAACCTTTTCCGACAGCATTCTTCGTGGCCATGTCAATTACTTGATATTTTAGCGAAGAGCTTCCACAATTGATAACAAGAATCTTCATTTTTTATATACCCCTTTGTCTCAAATCGCGAGGGGGGTAAACTCCCCCACCGAAGTCTCAATGTTTCAACTTTGTTGAACAAAGTTGGCTTTCCGATCTCAAAGTAACCTTTACAATAGTAATAAATATAGTCTTCCCTAAAAATGTATTTTTCACTTAATTTTTATTACTATTTCTTTCCACAAGGTTAATCTTTGCCATTAAAGAGTTTAGCATACAATCCAAGGTTTTTTAACCCCTTACGCCATTATTCTCTTAATCTCAGAACATTTAGTCAATGCAGCATGCCTGCCAAGCCGGATTCCTTCTTCTGCTAGGTCAAACTGGAAACTTCCAATATGTCCAATGTCCGGTTGTATGAGCAGATCTGCACCATGACAATGGGCACGAAACACTTCATCTTCGAGAATTTCGATGGATTGCAACAAAATATCCATTGCGCTGCTTAATTGATTCATTCGTCCTTTTTTGACATCGACTGCTATAACCTTCTCTGCTCCCATATCTCGAGCAATGTGTACTGGTAGACGATTCTTAACAGCACCGTCCACTAAGAGATGTCCTTGATAATAATATGGTTTGAAAAATCCGGGGATCGAAATACTTGCTCGAACGGCCTGGGCAACGCTCCCCTCTCGAAATACGACAAGCTCCCCTGTTTCGATATCTGTGGCCACAATTGCTAAGGGAATTTTGAGATCGGCAAAGGACATATCCTTTGTTAAAAGGCGGATCACTTCAAGAATCCTATCCCCTTTTATTAGCCCTCCCTTAGAAACCGCTGGGTCCAATATTTTCTTAGCAAACCCTGGATAGGTCAACAGTCGCTCTATACGATAAAGATCCATTCCCGCACACCACAAAGCACCGAATATAGCTCCTGCACTACATCCGACAACAAGGTCCATACTTATCTTTTCCTCGTCCAGCACTTGTAAAAACCCTAAGTGGGCAAATCCTCGCGCACCTCCCGCACCCAGTACAAGTCCTATTTTTGGATTCATCGATTTTCCCTCCCCATGACTTCTAGGGCCCGGCATTCCTCCATATAAATTATGAAGGAAGGTGTTTATTCATGTCCAACGTTGCCCGTGTCCTTACCTTAAGCTTATTGGCCCTTGGGATGTTCATTTACCCACAGGAAGTGCTAAGCTCTGCAGGAGGAGGCTTGACCCTATGGTGGCGCTTCGTCCTCCCTGCCTTACTCCCTTTTTTCATTCTTTCCGAACTCTTAATGGCCTCAGGATTTGTTCATTTTCTCGGTGTCCTTCTAGAATCCTTCATGCGTCCAGTTTTTCGTCTTCCTGGCAAAGCCGCTTTTGTTGTAGCCATGGGCTATACTTCGGGATTTCCTATGGGAGCGGTGCTAACTGCCCGGCTTCGCAATGACGGAGAAATAACCCGAGAGGAAGGGGAGCGTCTCTTAGCATTTACTAATAATCCCAGTCCTGGTTTTATGTTCGGAGCCGTTGCCTCTGGTATGCTGGGAAAACCAGCCCTTGGTATTTTATTAGCTGGCTCCGTCTATCTCGCTAACTTAATCGTTGGCTTTCTTTTCAGGTTTTACAGGGTTACACCCAACTCTCAACAAAGTTCTACATTTCCCTCGTTTAAACGCGCATGGCGAGAAATGAAAAACGCTCAGAACAGGGACACTCGCACCTTTGGTCAAGTTCTTGGGGATGCCATCAAGCAAAGCACAAATACCGTGCTGATGGTAGCCGGTTTTATGGCTTTTTTTTCAGTAATACTTCGGCTTTTAAATCTCTGGCATATTCCCTTACTATTAGCAACTATTGGGCATAGTATCATTCGAATCATTCAAATACCCGTTCTTCAAGCTTTATTTAACGGACTATTTGAAATGACCTTAGGATGTCAGGAAGCGATCCAAGCCCTTTCCTTACTTGATCAGCAAGTAGCCCTTCTTTCTCTACTTATGGGCTGGGGGGGATTGTCCGTCTTTGCTCAAGTCGCTGGATTAATCAGCGGCACAGACTTGCGCTTCTCCTCATTTTTGATTGCTAGGACACTTCACGCACTTATTGCCCTCGGGCTGAGTCAGCTCTTTCTATTCGTTGCAAAGGTTCCTGCCTCAACCATACCTGTCCAACTTCCGGACCCATCTGCTTATTTCTGGAACACTTGGCACTTAAGTTCTTATGTATTTATCGGATGTATGTTCCTTCTAGTCGTTCTCGCTTTGATACGATTTCGCCCTTCGTAATCTCTATTAAGAAAAACGCTACGCGTCTTTTTACTATACATGTCTTTGCTATGAAAGCAACTTAAGCACTGTGTCATCCTAAAGAGGTACGACTCAAGGATCTAGATCCTTCGCTAGCACTCAGGATGGCACTGTACTAAGTCATACTGAACCTAGTGAAGTATCTTGACCCAACATTATTTTTCCATCCCTCAATGATGTTGCTCATGCAGCATGAAAGTCTGATAAGTATAAAAAAGAGTGAGATTACTCACTCTCAACATTTTCGGATTTTCTGCTCCGATCTTCCTTGGCCAGTTCATTTAACTCCTCCCGATTTTTACGTAAGGCTTGAAGGGTCTCGTATAAGCTCTGTTCCACATGCTGAAGCATTTCGTCAGCGTATTGCACTGCACCATTCTTTACTTCCCAGGCAAACGTTTGTGCTTGTTTAACAATATCTTCTCCATAGTCTTGGGCTTGCTTAACCACTTCGTTTTCTAAAGCCATTTTATCAACATAGGTTTTCCCTTGATCAAGGAGCTTCTGTGCTTCTGCTTGTGCTTCATCTAAAATACGTTGACGTTCTTTTAAAACCCATTTAGCATTCGTAATCTCTTCAGGCAGGGCCGCTCGCACACGGTCAAGTAATTCAAAGATTACAGCGTCATCGACTAAAACTTTACCTGTCATCGGAATTTTCGTGCCATGATCGACGATCTCTTCCACTTCATTAAGTAAACCGTGAATATCACTTTCCATTTATATCCTCTCCCTTTGTCATACATCCATTCTCTGTAGATACCATACTTTTGTGTCTCCATAGTCTCCTGTTTTACGAATCTCAAACGGATAAATATCACCCATTAATTCTTCATCTTTAGCCGTCTCAGCAACAATTACGCCTTCAGTCGTTAAATAAGTAGATTCCTTTAAGGCTGCAAGAACCTTTGGAATAAGCTCCTGTCGATAAGGTGGATCTAAAAAAATAAGGTTGAAAACTTCATCTGGGTATCTATGAATAAACTTGAAAGCATCCATTAATAGAAGTTTCGATTTTTGGCTCACCCCAAGTTGTTCAAGATTCTTCTGAATAACTTGATAAGCATCGTAGTTCTTTTCTACTAACACCGCTTCGCGAGAGCCTCGAGAAAGAGCCTCTATTGCTAAATTTCCCGTTCCAGCAAACAGATCTAAAACCCGAGAATCTACGACCTTGTCCCCCAAAACATTAAAAATTGCACCCTTTACTTTATCCGAAGTGGGACGAGTATGTATTCCTTCAACCGCCTTAAGTTGTCGACCACGCATTTCTCCTGCAATAATCCTCATAAACCCTCCAAGTCTCATTATAGCAGAGCATTTTACCTTTTAACATCTGTTCTACTAACTCTAAAAACCTGCTTTCCCCTTTGCATTTGGTTATCAGATTCCTAAGCCTGAAAGACCATGAATTTACATATTCCTTTAATTTATAGTATACCACAGGAAATGCCTAAATTCCTCGTATTTCATTGTATATCGTTTCGGTTTTTGTCATATACTAGGCGTGGCAATGATGAACATCTGAAAATCATCGAATGCCCTTCCCCCATCTAGCTCTTCCTTCGTTTTTCCTCTATCACTGGGAGCTTTTATTATAATAGCCCCAGTGACTTTTTTACACATTAGACCCCCATGCCACCTCACGGAACCACTGATAAATGAAAAATCCAGTGCGCTTTTGACATTGCTATGAAAGTAACTCAAACGTTGTGTCATCCTGAAGGAGGACATTAACCTGTACTTATTTTTCATGGTAGAAATATAAAGGGATTAAAGGAGTAACCGTCATGAAGAAATCAGAACTCTATCAGCACCTTAACGTGCAACTTGATTTAGCAGTTGAAGCACATCAGCTACTCCGTGGGGAAAGCGGGGAAGAAATTCCTGGCGTCCTAATGGATGAACAAGAACTCGAACATGCTAAGGTCACCATAATCACAGTCAAAACCGACGAAGGGGTCGAAGCAATCGGGAAACCGAAAGGACAATACATCACCATCGATGCTCCAGAAATCCGTACAAATAATTATGTCGTTCATGAGTCCATCACCCACATCCTAGCAGACCGATTAATTGACCTTATGAATCTTAAAGAGGATGCTAGCATTTTAATTGTTGGGTTAGGTAACTGGAACGCTACACCGGATGCTTTAGGCCCTCAGGTTATTGATAAAACCATGGTAACCCGTCACTTATACCAACTCTCTCCTGATGAGTTAAAAGGGCAATTGCGTAAAATCAGCGCTATTGCACCTGGTGTGTTAGGGCTTACTGGAATAGAAACTGCCGAGATCATCCGAGGGCTCGTAGAACATGTTAAGCCCGATTTAGTGATTGCCATCGATGCTCTAGCGGCTGGCTCCCTAGAGCGTATTGGTACCAGCATTCAACTTGCGGACACTGGCATTCACCCTGGTTCTGGGGTTGGTAATCGGAGGGCTGGGATTACTGAAGAAACCATGGGTTGTAAAGTGATTGCCATCGGACTCCCAACCGTCGTTAATGCAGGGGTTATTGCTCACGATGCCGTGGAAGGAGTATTCAAACAGTTTGTAACAAGTCCTAAACTATATCAGCTTTATAAAGGTATCAAACCGGAAGTATTTAGCCAGATCATCGACGATGTGCTTTCCCCCTTCCAAGGAAATCTTATGGTTACTCCTAAGGAAATTGATTCACTCATTAAAACTGTTGCCAAAATCATCGCTGGCGCCTTGGCTATCAGCCTGCATCCAGGAATCGACCGCGAAGACTACGAGAGATACCTACAATAAGGGTAAGCACTTAAAAAAAGGATCAGGCGTTTAACCTGATCTTTTTTTCTTGGTTATTGTTGTGGTGAATTAGGAAAACGTTTGTGTTTTCGATTTGCAATTCCAATCTCTTGCGCAACTTCATACTTAAATTTTTCTAATTCGGGTGTCATTTGAACCATTGGTTTTGTTGACTTAGCCAAAGCATACCCCTCCTTAGATTTTATGAACGACAGCAGACCTGCGTCGCTGCTGTCATAGTTTTTAACCTTTCTGCAATCTGATACTATTATTTGAGTATTTGATTAAGATATACTCGGCAATTCCTTCCACTAGTTTAGATACCCTAATTAGAACATTTTCGATCTTACACGGCTCTTTATTTCTATCAAAATTTACTATTAAAATATCATTGGAGGTAAGGGGCAAATTGGTAGGTGGTAAGGGGTGTAAGACCATAAACATTCAAGCTTAGTCCAACAAAATATCTAACATTTTCTGTGTATTATTTAGAAAAGCCCGCATGATTTGATAATGTTCTGTTCCCTCATAAGTTATACGTTCAAGGCCTTCTTGAATCTCATAGATTTGCGCATGGGGGTAAGCCATTATGATTGGGGAATGAGTGGCAATAATAAACTGCGAACCTTGCTGGACTAATTCATGCATTCTCGTAATCATAGACATTTGCCGTGAAGGAGATAGTGCTGCTTCAGGTTCATCTAGAATATAGAGTCCGTTGCCTCTAAATTTGTTCTGAAAAACTGCGAAGAAGGACTCTCCATGTGATTGTTCATGAAGAGATTTCCCCCCATAAGAGTCGATGAGAGGCGGCCCAAAGGACTGTTCTGAATCCAATTCATCAATATTCGACGCTAAATTATAGAAGCTTTCTGCTCGTAGAAAAAACCCATCTTCTGGTCGTTTCAATCCTTTAATCAGTCTAATATGTTTATTGAGTTCTGAATGAGTCGCTCTGGACGAAAAGTTAAAATTCTTTGTTCCCCCTTCTGCATTAAAGCCATAGGCAACTGCAATCGACTCTAAGATCGTTGACTTTCCTGAACCATTTTCTCCCACAATAAATGTTACTTGGGGATGAAATGCTAGACTATCTAAATTTTTTATGGCCGCCAAATTAAAAGGATACTCTGAGAATGAGGGAATCTCTGCTCTATTTAATTTGATAGATCTAATGTACTGGTCCGACTTTTTTGACAAATCTCAAAGCCCCCCTCTCAGTAAACGAAACTCCTATGCACAACTTGTTGCATGCTTCCTTTCATACTAGTGTACACCAATCTTCTCAGGTGGAAATCTCTTCTGCACTTCCTTAAAAAGCACTTCGAACCTCTCTGGGTTTTGCAGTGCCTTTTGAGCCATCTGGTATGCCTTTTCCACAAGCTGCCCGTCTCGCGAAAGATCTGCAAGCCGTAATTCAGCTAAGCCATGCTGCCTAGTTCCCAATAATTCACCTGTTCCGCGCAAGCGCATATCCTCTTCCGCTATTTGAAAGCCATCCTCGGTTTCGCATAGAATGTCTAGACGCCGACTCCCTTTGTTTCCAGCCATTAAAAAGCAGTAAGACTGTTCACTCCCACGACCAACTCGTCCTCTTAGCTGATGTAATTGAGCAAGGCCAAACCTCTCTGCTGATTCAATCACCATGACAGAGGCATTGGGAACATTCACCCCAACCTCGACCACCGTCGTGGCAACGAGAATATCTATCTCTCCCGAATTGAAGATGTTCATAATATCTTCTTTTTCAGACCCTTTCATTTTTCCATGCAAAAGAGTAACGCGATAATTCGGAAATCTCTCCTGTAGGTCTGCAGCTCGCTGGGTCGCAGAAATAAGATCCAAGGTTTCAGATTCCTCCACCAAAGGACAAACAACATAGATTTGCCTTCCTAGATTAATTTGCTCGTCTAGGAATTTCTCCATTTTTGGACGACTACGTTCTGTTAATTTACGAGTAATTATTGATTTTCGCCCTTTAGGCATCTCATCAAGTACAGAAAGTTGCAAATCCCCATAGAGGGTCAGGGCCAAGGTACGTGGTATAGGGGTTGCTGTAAGGACTAATACGTGAGGATTCTCTCCCTTGCCTTGAAGTAATGAACGCTGCCGTACACCAAAGCGATGTTGTTCATCCGTTACTGCAAGACCTAAAGCTTTAAATACCACCGTTTCCTGAATCAAGGCGTGAGTTCCGACGACTACATCTGCTCGACCATCGGCAATCATCCCTAAAGTTCTTTCTCGTAAGGCTTTACCTTGGCTGCCAAGTAAACAAACTACGCAAATTCCCAGAGGGGTGAACACTTTCTCAAGGGATTGAAAATGCTGTACTGCTAAAATTTCAGTTGGAGCCATCATGGCCCCTTGGTAGCCTGAGCCCACCGCTCGCAACAGGGCTGCCATGGCAACAGCGGTCTTACCTGATCCCACATCCCCTTGGACCAAGCGTGCCATTCCTTGTGGTCGAGCCATATCCTGAAATATTTCTCCAATCACTCGTTTCTGCGCCCCTGTCAGTTGAAAAGGTAAGCCTTCAAAAAAACTTTGAATTAACCCCTCCCCCTCCTTTAGAGGAGGGCTTTCAAGTCGCACCATGCCCTGGCGCAATCGAGCAACTGCTAATTGCAAAAAAAGAACTTCTTCCCAAACCAGTCGATCCCTCGCCAGGGAGAGATTATTATAGTCCTTTGGAAAATGGATTTCTCGATGAGCTGCCGGACGCCCCATCCAATCTCGGCATTCTTCTTGAGGTAAGATCTCAGGAAACTCCTCTTCCACCTGATTTATAATACCTTGGATTAAGTTGCGAATTACTTTTGAGGATAGGCGTGCTGTTTCTGAATAGATGGGTAAAATTGTTTGTGAATTTGTGTCAGCGCTATTTACTCCAGACTTTTCTATATCCGTCGCTATAATCTCCGGTGTCTGTTGCTGCCAGCGAACCTTTCCCGTAACAACAACTCGTGTTCCTACGGGATATTGCTTAAGAATAAACGTTTGGTTAAACCAAGTTGCCTGAATGAGGCGCCCCCCTTGCTCGATACTAAGCTTAACCACTTTCATTTTTCCACTGGTCACATGTCCTGCTGCTACTTTGCCTTCTATCGTCGCCAGCTCACCGTCTCTCAACTCCGCTATCCTGCGCTTGCGGCGATCTTCGTATCGACGTGGATAATATTGCAATAAGTCTTGAATGGTATGTAAGCCAAGCTGTTCAAGCTGCTTAGCTCTTTCTGGGCCGACTCCTTTAAGGAATTGTAAGGGCCTGATTCCCATGGAAGCATTTTTATTATCCCCACGATTATGCCTCTTAGGGATAGGAAGGTTCTCGACCACACCTGAATTTCTTTCTGGTAGTTCTTGGGTCTCAGGCCTTTTCTGAATGTCTTGCCGGGATACATTCTGACTAAAGATGTCTTCGGCTTCGCTCGTTATCTCCAACATAAAACGGCGAATTTCTGCAAAGGCTTCTCTCCGACGAAGCGGGCTAAAGGTCGGATAGCTCTGAGCCAATTTTCTCAACAGATCCAGATCCTTATCCGGGAAGAGCTGCTCTAATCGAGGGAGAATTCCTCGTAAAAAGGTATTGAATCCGCCTAGCACTCCAGCATTTGTAAAGCCCTGTTTTTCTTCTGCTAGAAGCGCCCTCTGAAAATTGCTTAAGACTAATCGAACTTGTGTAAGTTTCATAGAAAATCAGCCTGAATCCGTCTTCCTGTTGTGCTAACAGCTAGACCACCTTGCGCAGTTTCTTTCAAAGCGCAGGGCATTTGTTTCCCTATCTGACCCATTGTATCAATAACCTCATCGATGGGAATCGCACTTTTCACCCCGGAAAGTGCCATTTCAGCCGCTGCCAAAGCAATGGTTGCTCCCGTTGCATTTCGTTTAACACAAGGAACCTCTACAAGCCCCCCTACGGGATCACAGACTAACCCGAGCATTGACTTCATGGCAATTGCGGCAGCATCAGCCGTCTGGCTCGGCGATCCTCCAGCTAATTCCACCGCCGCTGCAGCGGCCATGGCTGCTGCGGACCCAATTTCCGCCTGACATCCACCCTCAGCCCCGGAAACACTGGCCCGTTCCGCAAGAATCATCCCTAATCCCGCCGCCGTAAAAAGTGCAAGCAAGAGGTCCCGCTCTGATACCTGACGTGCTTCCTCGACCGTCAAGAGAACCGCCGGAAGTACTCCACAGGAACCGGCAGTCGGTGCAGCCACAATCTTACCCATACAAGCATTGATCTCAGCCACGGCAAGCGCCTTAGCAATAGCACCACTCATTATCTCTCCGACCAAGCTAGCGCCCATGTTCCGACGATTCTCGACTTTGGCTGCATCTCCACCCACTAAACCGGATAGGGAACGGCGTTTCCCGACTAATCCAGCTTCTACTGACTCTCTCATCACCTTTAAGTTTGCACTCATTCGTTGGAAGAGGGCTTGTTCCGTTTGTTCTAGTTCTTCCATTTGATCTTGAAGTATGACTTCACTAAGTTTTTGCCCTTTAGTTTCGGCCTCAATAACCCAATCTTGATAGGCACGCATGTAATTATCCTCCTATGTAGAAAACTTAGCTAACGTTAAGCTAGTATCATAACGGCTCTATTGCCATTGCTTGCTCAATTCTCGGTAGTGTTCTCATTAAAGCGAGAACAGCCTGGTCAATGGTTTGGTCTGTCTCTAACACCATTAAGGCTTTGGCCCCCTTTTTTTCACGAGAAACCCTCATACTTGCAATATTTATATGTGCAGTTGCCAGGAGAAGAGTCACTTGGGCAACCAATCCCGGGAGATCCTGGTGCAAGATGACAAGTGTGGGATAGTCACCCCGGATTTCTACTTCAAAATCATTGATCTTATGAATGACGATAGTACCTCCACCGATGGAGGAACCTACTACCTCAACATGTCCACCTGATTGTCCGACTAGATCAAACTTTACCGTGTTGGGGTGCACACCACCGAGATCGACGCTTTCATAATTGACACTCAGACCACGTTCCTTAGCGATTTTAGGAGCCTCTGGAATGCGTTCATCATCAGGAAGCATCCCTAGCAGTCCAGCCAGCAATGCTAGATCTGTCCCATGCCCCTTGCCCGTCTTTGCAAAGGAACCATGGAGAAAAATCGTTCCCTCAACTGGTTTTTCTCCTAATATCTTTCTAGCCATTCCACCCAACCGAACGGCACCCGCCGTATGTGAACTTGACGGACCTACCATGATTGGGCCTAGAAGATCGAATACATTACTCTTTGCCAACAATGTTCCCTCCTACGACAGTTAAAAAAAGAAAACCTCCGGAATAATTCCGGAGGTTAACCTATTCCACACCAAAGATATAATAGTAGAGCGGTTGCCTACCGGGATGAACCTCAACTTCGATGTTTGGGTTCTCTTCACGAAGCCAATCCTGGAGACGTTCAACCTCTTCTAGTTTTGTCTCTTCTCCGTAAAATATTGTAACCAAATCACGAGTTTTCCATTCCATTTTATCCAAGGTTGATTGGGCTACTTCATTTAGTGATTTTCCTGTCGTTACGATGACATCTTCTATCAGACCTAATAGATCTCCATCCGAAATGGTTAAATCTCCAAACTGAGAATCCCTGACCGCATAAGTAACTTCCCCTGAACGAACACCGCTTAGTCCCGTTTCCATATTTTTTATATTCGTCTCAATTTCTCCATCACTATTAAAGCTTAGTAAAGCAGAAATTCCTTGTGGAATTGATTTGCTAGGGATCACATGTACCTGGCGATCCTGGACAACATCCTTAACTTGACGAGCAGCCATGACAATATTCCCGTTGTTCGGCAAAATAAAAACTTGTCTTGCGGGAACTTTTCGGACAGCTTCAGCAAGATCTTCAGTACTGGGGTTCATAGTTTGACCACCAAATACTACTTCATCAGCCCCCAGACTTAGAAAGACATCCGCAATACCCTGTCCCATTGCTACAGCTACTACACCAAATTCTTTTAGTGGTTGACTAGGATTGTCAGTTTCAGTGTCTGCTTCTAAAGCATCCGCGATTTCTTTTTCTTTCAAAGCATGGGCCATGCTTTCGTTCTGTTCTAACATATTATGGATTTGCACTTCGTGAAGTGAACCCCACTGTATCGCGTAATCCAAAATTTTACCTGGGTTTTTAACATGGACATGTATCTTCACTACTTCGGGGGTCCCTACGACAAGCAGACAATCTCCACGGTCCAACAGATCCTGTTTCATCTGTTCAACACGCAAATCCGTTCCCTTAACTAAAAATTCCGTGCAATAAGGATAGTCAAGGTTTTCCACTTGCATAAAGTCTTTAGTTTCTGCAGACACAGGTATATGCTGATCTGGAGAACTCTCCACTTCACCGTTAGTCTCTGTTATGAAGGTTTCTCCTGTTAGGACTGCGATCCATCCACTTAAAATAACCAGGAACCCTTGTCCGCCAGCATCCACTACCCCTGCTTGTTTCAACACCGGCAACAAATCCGGCGTTTTAGCTAGACTCTTTAAACCCTTTTGTTGAGCTTCTTGAAGGGTTTCTACTAGAGATCCCCCGCTTTTGGCCATGGCTAAGGCCCCTCGAGCAGTTTCCTTCGAAACGGTTAGGATTGTACCCTCCACAGGCTTCATAACTGCTTTATAGGCAGTATCTACTCCCGATTGTAAAGCTTGCGCGACTTGAAGGGGATTTGCTGTATTCAACCCTTCCAACCCCTTGGCAATTCCTCGCAAGAGTTGAGAAAGAATAACCCCTGAATTACCTCGAGCTCCCATTAAGGATCCCATAGAAGCTGCTGCTGCAACTTCTCCGATGGATTGACTCGTTACTTTTTCCGCATCCCTCGCTGCAGACTGAATCGTCAAAAACATATTCGTTCCCGTATCTCCGTCTGGTACAGGAAAAACATTTAGAGCATCAACTTCGTGTTTTTTTAATTCCAGTGCCTTTGCACCTGAAACCATCATTTGTTTCCATAGTGGTCCGTCTAGAACACTTATCTTCGTAGCTGCTGGTCTCAAAACCGTATCCCCCTAATCTTTTGCCTACTCTAAAACGCGAACACCTTTTACGTTCACATTCACTTGGGACACGTTTAATCCCGTGAGCTTCTCAGTGGTATAACGAACGCGCTCCATAACACTAGCGGCAACTTCAGAAATCTTAACACCATATCCAACAATGATATACAGATCTATTACAACTTCATTGTCCTTAATGGTGACCACCACACCACGGGCTAAATTTTCCCGTCCCAGCAAATCGGCAACTCCATCCGTAATTTTGCGTGAGGCCATACCAACTAAACCGTAACACTCAACTGCTGTAGCACCTGCAATCGTGGAAATGACTTCTTCAGAGATTTCAATTTTACCTAAATGATTAATAATTTCTTTTCCCATAAAGGACCCTCCCCTTCCGGTATCGTCCACGTTGAACTTATTCTACCAAGGAAATGAAAAATGTTCAAAGAAAAAGTTCAATATTTTCAAGAAAGTATTCAAAACTATTATCCCACCATCAAATATATCCCAAACAAAGAAGATTTGACCTATGTTTCAGCTCAATTAAAAGCAGGATTCAAAGGCATCAACAAATATTCCCTGGAAACCTTGCCAACCAGTAAGACTTTTGATAGAATGAATAAGTGTCATTTCGGCTGCAAAGGAGGTTTAGCGCATGGCTAATGTTTGTGCAGTATGCGCCAAAGGAGTAGTTACTGGATTTCAAGTCAGCCACTCTCATATACGGACAAAGCGAACTTGGAAACCAAACTTGCAAAATGTTCGTGCGATTGTGAACGGCACCCCTGCCCGGATCAAAGTTTGCACCCGATGCTTACGTTCCGGTAAAGTTCAACGCGCAATCTAATGAATCAAAAGCCCGACATTTTGTTCGGGCTTTTTTCATTTATCCATGTAACTCTTCCGGATTCAAATGCTTACTGCGCTTAGGTGAGCGGAGAGGCTCCACACCCCTCTCGAACCCTAAGCCTTACGCTCGCTCCCAAATCTCCTGAAGCTCTTCCTCATCAAACTGATAGTGTTGACTGCAAAAATGGCAAACCATCTCGGCATTCCCGTCCGAGATCAGGTCTGCTATTTCTTTTTTACCTATAGAGACCAAGGTTCCGCTTAGACGTTCTTTGGAACACATACACTTGAATCCAGCTGAACGTCGCTCTAAGACATGATAAGGGAGATGTCCCATCAAACGACTCAATAGCTCCTCCATAGATTCACTCTGCGCAACCAATTCACTAATTCCTGTCTGTAACTGCCCAAGCAGGTTTTCAATAGCTTGAATATCCTCTTCAGGCGCGCCAGGCAAAGGCTGAATCAAAAGCCCACCTGCTCCAGCCACATGATAATCTTTTTCGACCAATACCCCAAGCAGCATAGCAGAAGGAATTTGGTCAGAGGATAATAAATAATGCACCAGGTCCTCTGCAATCTCCCCGCTGACCATCGGAACCATTCCTGTATAAACTTGACCATTTTTCAGACTTCTACTGACACTCAATTCTCCTTGCCCGACGGCTGCACCCACATCAAGTTTACCAGACGCCTTAAGGGGTAAATTCACCAAAGGTTCCCGAACATAACCCCGTACTTCACCTTGTGCGTTTCCAACTGCAACAACCCCTCCTAAAGGGCCATCACCTAATAAACGCAAAGTAACATTCTCTTCCCCTTTAAGCGAACTAGCTAAAATAAGGGCTCCAGTCATCAACCTCCCCAATGCCGCAGTGGCAACCGGAGACATCCCATGACGCCTGCGTGCTTCCTCTACTGTATCTGTTGTCTTCACTAAAACCCAACGAGCATTACCCTCGAGCATAGTACCAATCCATAGTTCATCATGTTGCATAATCGTCAATCCTTTGTTTAACTTATTTGCCCAATATTTAGAAACGATTATAGTGTTAAGCTCCGTATTTATCACCGTTATAGCCTTCCCTTAGAACTAAATCATTACACACCATTCCATCAAACGTCATCTAAGTTGGAGCGAACCAATTCAACCGTTCCTATAACGACAATTTCTGTCACAAATACTCTTGTTTGTAATTAAGGTGTTTGATACGGTTTTCAATAACCCAACCTTACAGAAGGAGGAACCGTAATGACCAAAAAATTACTGCTTATAGGAGTAATCGGACTTCTTATTCTAGGATGTATTAGTACTTCGAGTCAATATTCATATGTTAGCTATAAAAAAACCACTGCAGAGTATATCAATCTAGCAAAGGAGTTCATGCAGAACAATCCTGAACCGTTAAACTCTGTAGAGAATAAGCCGGTTAATTATGAAGATATCGTTGCTAATATTGATTTATTACCGATTTCTATCGGGGAAATTGAATTTAGAAAAGGTCTTAGTCGTATAGCCGGGTTTAAAGAAGTGGATGATAAAACCGTTTTTAATACGTTAGTTGAAGAAAAAATAATTATTAGCTATGCGATAAAGAATAATGTTTTTCCAGCCAAACGTGAGCTTAATAACTTTATGGAATCCGAACGATCTATCCAAGAAAGCAATGAAGAGGCAACAAAAATAATTAATTTTGTATGCTCAGAAATGAATATAAGTGTAGAGGATTACTGGACTAAATATGAACCTTACAATGCCTTTCGCTTAGTCACATTCAAAAAGGCCTATGACCACGCTATTAAGACAGGAAAGGAAAATGGAGAAGTAAACGCCAGCGGCGAGTATCAAGAATACTGGAATAAACTTAAAAAAGAAATCAAAGAAAACACTTCGTCAAAAGTAAATAAAGAATACCGTGATAGGGGTTTTGTTCTCGATAAGTCTAAGTTATACCTCTAGGTGAAAACCAAAAAACTATTTACATCACTCAAAGTCCATACCATAACTCATTAATAAAAAACGTCAAAAACCCTGTCTCCCGTCTCCCGCCGAAACAGTGAACCTGTCCCCCTGTTTTGTCATCGCGAAACAGTAAACCTGTCCCCCTGTTTCGTCCTCTCCCGTCGACCCCAGCCCAGAGGGCGTGATTTTGCGGAGCGAACCCTTTAGGCAGAGTCGCGTTAATCGCGATTAGATTTCGAAGCGCCAGCGTGGCACGGGTTCACATGCAGAACAACCCAGAGGTTTGCCAACGCTCGCTTCGGAATCAAGCGCGATAGCGACGGCGCCATGGGTGAGTGGAGCAACATCACGCCCTCGTGCTCGACCTCCTCACATCCTCGCTGCTATCATCACACCCTCGCGCCCATAGGTAGAACCACCATCACCCACCCCTCATGAACCTCAACCACCGCTTTCTCCCCCAAAAAAACATTACTTATCCCACGCGGACGATTCTGAAGAAGAACCCCCTTTTGTAGCGGGTAATACAAGCCCTCTGTTGAAACAACTGACTTCTCAGATAAGGAGATCAACGAAAGTTCCTGCCCAGGTGACCCCCATATCTCTTCCCGTCCTTGAATAATCCACATTTCATGATCAGGGTCGATAACGCGAATCCGATACCCTTTTTGGGCATAATCGAGCATAAGCGCTACATTACCCAAGAAATGATCGATCCGTTTCCCAGTCGCCCCATACAGCCAAATATCTCCTTCGCCATGCACATGTGCCTTTTCCTCAGCTCGTAAAAGGGCCAATTCCAGATCCGTTTCATCCTTTTCACAAGGATATCGTTCAAATAAACAGCCACTCTTTTCACATCGACTCAAGGTTTCTGGTGAAATTGAATCCAAATCCCCGATCACAAGATCAGGCATACGCGAAGACAGGGCAGCATTGTTTGCTCCCCCATCCGCGCATATCAAGAAATCAACCTCTTTCAGTGCCTGATTTCCCCATTCTAAATCCCACACACCATTTGCTAAAACAGCGATCTTGATGTCAATCACCGACCTTACTGTTGGTTTGCAGCTTGGCGAATATGCTTAACGGCTTGCTGTGGATCAGGTTGAGCAAAAACGGCTGCTCCTGCCACTAAAATATGAGCTCCTGCTTTGGCGACCAATGGAGCTGTTTCAATATTAATCCCTCCATCCACTTCAATTAGACAAGAGGATTGAGTTTGTGCCAGATGATGACTAAGAACCTGAATCTTGGGAAGAACGTTTGGTATGAATTTTTGTCCCCCGAATCCAGGGTTTACTGTCATTAAAAGTATCATATCTAAGTCTTCCAAAACATACTTTAACCCGTCAAGGGGAGTCGCCGGATTAAGTGCTATTCCTGCGGTCATCCCACGTTCCTTGATCTGTTGAATGACACGATGAACATGAGGCGTCGTCTCTAAATGAAAGGTGATATGATCCGCACCTGCCGCAGCAAAATCCGCAATAAAGTTCTCCGGCTCTTCGACCATAAGATGCACATCAAAACGCATACGGGAATGTTCCCGTATGGCCTTAACCAAGGCTGGTCCAAAGGTCAGGTTTGGGACAAAGTGCCCGTCCATGATGTCAATATGTAAGACTTCTGCACCAGCCTCCTCAACTAGTTTCACTTGTTCTGCTAGGTGAGAAAAATCTGCGGATAAAATAGAAGGGGCCATTTGAATCACATTAATACTTCCTCTCTGCTTCAATTACTTCTTTTAAAAATATTAGATAGTGCTCGTAGCGCACGGATGAAATTTCTCCGTTTTCCAGAGCAGCCTTTATTGCACAATTCGGTTCTTTATCATGGAGACAACTGTTAAAACGACACTCGCTACGACGTTGGGCAAATTCCGGGAAACAGTCCGTCAATTCTGCACGCTTCATTTCCGGTAAGTAAAGAGAGGAAAAACCAGGTGTATCTGCTACAAGTCCTCCGGCACAGACCATTAATTCTACATGACGTGTGGTGTGCCGGCCACGCTTCGACTTAAGGCTGATTCGTCCTGTTTTTAGCCTCTTACCAGGAGATAAGGCATTGAATAAACTAGACTTTCCAGCTCCTGAAGGTCCAGCGAGTACACTAATTTTATTCTTTAGATGAGCAGCGATTTCATCGATTCCTTGGCCTGTTTCGCTGGAGACTTCAAACACATTATATCCTATTTTGCGGTAAACATCTGTGATAGCATAATTTGAGCTATCAGATAAAGCTTCCTCCCGATACTTATCTAACTTAGTAAAAACTAGGATAGGTTCAACATCCGCCTCCGTCACCTGGACTAACAAGCGATCCAAGAGATTAAGATCAGGCTTTGGGGAGGTCATGGCAAAAACTAAAATCGCTTGATCCACATTAGCAATGGCCGGTCGAGTTAAGGCATTCCGCCGCGGCCCGACTGATTCAATCGTTGCCTTATCCAATCGAGGGATTTCCGCTTCAACAAGGGATGATGCCCCCCCGATCTCTGCTTCACTCTTATCTTCCACCTCTTCAGGCAAAATGTTCACCCGATCTCCTGGCAAAAACTCTTGATCTTTAACACGAAAGCGACCGCGCAGGGAACATTCCCATACTCGGCCTTCCGCATAGACATAATAAAAACCACCATATCCTTTGAGTAAAACTCCATTGATCATTTACTATTCCTCACTAATCATCGTGTTTTGTGATGATTACCAGCATTCGGTACCCATGACCTTAACTCTGCCTATCGCATACTTGCCAAAAGTTGAGCAATCGTTACTCGGCTATTACTTGCTTGGTCTCTCATCCCTTGGGCAAAAGGTCCTGGACCCCGCGAAACAACCATCGTTACTTCTGAACCCTGCTGAATGCTTTCTCCCGGGTTAGGAATTGTGCTTATAACCACATCTTCTGGGGAAGTTGTGGAAACTTCGGTCTCAATCTTCAGAACCAACATATTCTGATCAACAAGGATCGTTTTCGCTTCCGTAGATGACTTGCCTATCACATTTGGCATATTAATCGTTTGGAATTGTGGTCCAGCGCTTAGAGTTAAGTGTATATCTCCATTTTTCGGCCAAGTAGCTAGGGGTGCTGGATTCTGATGAAGAACAGCATCCTTAGCCGCAGTAGGATTAGGAATTGTATCAAAGGTTACCTTACCTGTAAACCCGGCATTTTGAATAAGGAATAAGGCATTTTCCTTAGACATCTGTCCAACGGTTACATCTGGAAATTGCCCTAAATCAGAGCCTTTGCTAACTGTAATTTTAATTGATCTACCGGCTTTTACTGATGTATCTGCTTTAGGCTCTTGCTCAATAATCCGATCCTTCTCAACATCATCATTAAATTCGTAAGCGATCTCTGGATCCAGATTCAGTTGCGCCTGTTTTATATAATCCTCTGCAACTGGCACTGTTTTACCCACTAAATTAGGAACCGTTGTCGGTTCTACTGATAGATAGTTCCAAACCCCCCCGCCCAATAAAGCAAAAAGAAGTAGGAGGCCCCCAACAATTAATAGCCATTGCCTCTTATTGACAGTCTTAGTGGGGATAGAATCTTTTACGTCAATGGGAGCCAGAGCCTTCCCCATTCCTTTGTGAGTCTGAGTCTTTTCCGGGTCATCCCCTTGAAAAACATCAAACCGCCCAATAGGTCGACCCGCTTGGATATGATTCAGATCCTCAAGCAGATCTTTTGCTGTCAAGTATCGCTGTTCAGGCGACTTTGAGATCGCCCGCATAATGACCCCTTCTAATTCCTGACCTATACGAGGGTTGAGCTTACTCGGCGGAACAGGCTCTTGTTGTAGATGCTTTAACGCAATAGCAATGGGAGTTTCCCCATCATAAGGGACTTTACCTGTGAGCAATTCGTATAGAACGATCCCTAACGAATAAATGTCCGATTGCTCATTACTCTGAATCCCCTTGGCCTGTTCGGGAGATAAATAATGAACAGAACCTACAATATCTCCTGTATGGGTCACCGTTGCCGAAGATACGGCCCTGGCAATACCGAAGTCTGTTACTTTAGCGTGTCCATCTGCTGTTACTAATATGTTGTGAGGTTTTATGTCTCGATGAATGATATGATGCTCATGAGCATTTTGAATAGCCCCGGTGATTTGTCGGGCAAGATTAATTGATTGTTCTGTGGAAAGCGGGGCATACTCTCGAATGATTTCTTTAAGGTTACGGCCCTCCACGTATTCCATGACAATGTATTCTGTATCTCCATCCTTACCGACATCATAGATCGAAACAATATTAGGATGAGACAAACTTGCAGCGGACTGAGCTTCTCTTCTAAAACGGCGTATAAAGTCTTCATCAGTGACAAACTGCTCCCGGAGTACCTTAATGGTCACAACGCGGTTCAGTAAAAGGTCTTTGGCCTTATAAACAATCGCCATACCCCCAGCACCAATTCGCTCTAAAACCTCGTATCGTTCCCCGAAAATTTTACTCACTTTTGTCACCTACTTTCTTGTTCAGTGCTTCTTGAATAATCTGCCGTGCGATGGGAGCTGCCGCTCCTCCTCCGGTTCCTCCATTTTCTACGATAACCGCCACCGCGATCTTTGGCTTTTCTGCAGGTGCAAAGGCAATATACCAGGCATGGGTCAGAACATTTCCTCCAGGCTCAGCTGAACCCGTCTTGCCTGCAACTTGAACGCCTGGCAAAGCCCCCGGCGCAGCTGTCCCATCCGTTACTGCCGTAACCATGCCGCTGGCAATCTTATCTGCCTCTTCTTTCGTAAGTGCCGTTAACCATGGCTGGGGTTTCTGTTGAAATAAGGTATTCTGAGAAGGGTCAAGAACTCTTTCTATAATATGGGGTTTCATTATAACACCATGATTTGCAATTCCAGCTGTCATTAACGCCATATGAAACGGCGTAACCAGAACCTCCCCTTGCCCAAAGGTACTGGCAGCGAGTAAGTTCGTATTTAGGGATGTTGGATTCATGGTCTCCTGGGTTATTGAACTCCTTGGTACATTCAATTCAAAAGGAATCTTCTGCCCAAAACCAAACCCCTTGGCAACTGAAAGGAAGGTTTCGTCCCCTGCCTGAACTCCAAAGGTCGCAAAGTAAGTGTTACAGGATTCGGCCAAAGCCATATTATAATTAACCCAACCATGTGCCTTATCATTTTGCTCCCGAATAACTTGTCCATTAATAATCGTGGATCCTTGACACTGATATAAATCCGTGGTGTTCATACCACTTCGCAATAAAGCTGCCGAAGAGACTACTTTCATGGTCGATCCTGGAGGAAAGAGGGAAAAATAACGGTGTTCAAGGGGCCTTTGTTTTTCAGCAAGGGGCCTCTTTTCTTCCTTGCTTATAATTTCATGCCAATTTTGATCCAGGTTTTTGGGGGTAAAACTAGGTTGGCTTACCATGGCCAGCACTTCCCCTGTTTGAGGATCTAAAGCTACCACAGTTCCCATTTTTCCTTTCAGTGCGTGATAGGCAATACTTTGGAGACGGGAGTCCAAGGTGAGCACCACGTCATCTCCTTGGCGTGGTAAGGCAAAGAGCTGCTGAACTGCTTGGGCAGGCGTAGATTTCTTGATTCCTAGCAGCCAATCTGCCAAGCTTCCTTCAAGACCTGAAGCACCGAGTTTTACGGAAGAATAACCGAGCAGCGGTTCAAACATCTCCCCTTTGGGATAGATTCGAGTTTTCTTTCCTTCTGAAACCCGAGTTTGGGCTATTATTTCGCCGTTACGATCAAAAATTCCTCCCCGAGTTACTCGGCTTTCCATAAGAATCAACCGCCTATTAGCGGGATTTGCCAGCAATGTATCTGCCTGAACAACCTGCCAATAGACTAAACCTAGACTAAGAATAAAAAAACTAAAGGCCATGCCCAATGCTACCTTACGTACCCCTCGCATTATGTTGCATACTCCCTTCCCCTATTCTTAGTGCTGTGGGAACTGACTGCCGTAGCGTTGGAAATATTCAGTAAAACCCCCAGTAGGATAAAATGAACGATAAGGGAACTTCCACCATAACTCACCCACGGAAGAGGAATTCCTGTCAAGGGAAGCAGCTTTGTAACCCCGGCAAGAATGATCAACGTTTCCGTACCGAGAAGGATTCCAATCCCCGCTGCCAAGATTTGCCCAAAGCGATCTTTAGCCCTCAAACTGACTGAAAAAGCCCTCATTACAACAATCAAGAAAAGCACAAGGACCGCCATAGCACCCGCAAACCCCAGTTCTTCTGCAATGACTGAAAAGATAAAATCACTGATAGCTACTGGTACCGTTGATGCCCCAATACCATTACCTAATCCCGTACCTAAAATTTTCCCGCCGCCTATGGCAAACAAGGATTGGGCAATTTGATACCCCATCCCCGTAGGATCTTGCCACGGGTTCAACCATACTGATACTCGTACACGAACATGGCTAAAAAGCATATACCCAGCAGTACCTGTCAGTAGAAAAATCGGTATTGATATCCCTAAATATAGAGTTCGTTCAGTTACAACATAAAGCATAAGTACAAAAAGCATATAGAAAACCAAGGCGGTTCCCAAGCTTTTCTGGGCAGCTAAAATTCCCAGCACGAAAGCCACCATGATCATAAACGGTCTCAAGGTTCGCCAGTCAGGCAATGAGAATCTTCCCCACTGTACTGTTCCGACCCGCAATAATTCTTCATTTTCTTCTAAATAGGAAGCCATGAAGAGGAGTAAAGCAAGTTTAACAAACTCTTCTGGCTGAAGCCCAATTCCCCCGATTTTAAAAGAGCTGGTTGCTCCGCCTTGTTCAGAGCCAAACAGAAGAGTTATCAACAACAACCCCACCGCTAAAAGTCCCCAAATATATCGAAATCTGCCAAAGTATCGATAATCTCTAATTGACCATAAAACTACATAGAAAACTAATAGTCCAAGATTAGCCCACCAAAATTGGTGCAAAGCGACGGCAGGATTAATTCTCGTTACAAATACAAGCCCTAGAGCCATAATGGCCTGGACTACGGGCAGTATATAGGGATCCCCTTGATAATGGAGAAGTTTCTCCAGAAAGCTCCCTAAAAGAACAATGATCGTAAAAATTAGGGCTTGCCAAAGGATTGGACTCATATCACGGTCCAATTTCAGCAGGCTAAGTCCTATCCACATCATTCCTAAAATTAGAATACGCAAGGTTAAACGTTGAATCATTGGCTTACTCCAATATACAGCACAAGGCTGTGAAATTATCCGGGGCACCCCGTTCTAGGGTAAGCTGTCGTAATTTCTCCAACCGTTCTTCCCACGGGTTAGGTTCGAGGAATTCTTCTGTAAGTTCCTGATCGCTTATCATATTGGAGAAACCGTCTGTGCACAAAAGAAAAACATCCTTTGACTGCAAACTAATGCTCCTGCAATCCACGTCAATCGTTGGATCTGCTCCAACTGCCCGCATCAAAACATTTCGCTGAGGGTGTCTCTTGGCTTCATCAAGGGTTATTTGCCCTAACCTCACAAGTTCCCCGACCAGTGAATGGTCCATTGTTAAGGGAGTTAAGATTTGATTACGCCATAGATAGGCTCGGCTGTCTCCAACATGAGCAATTACGACTTTCTCATTCCGGATTAACAAAACCGTCAATGTTGTTCCCATACCCGCATTTTCCGGGTCCGTTGTGGAGGATTCATGCACCACTCGGTTTGCTTGAACAAAGGCCTCGGTTAACCCATTTTCCAAGGCTTGGTCTTCAAGCCCCGCTAGACGAGGAACCCACATTTCTAATTCATGCAAAGCCGCAGAAGACGCTACCTCTCCTGCTCGGTGTCCTCCCATCCCATCGGCTACAGCATAAAGCCCTTCCGATGACAACACTAAAAAGGAATCCTCATTGTTTTTGCGAATACACCCTTTTTCACTAAAGCTTAGAACTCTCATTTTGCCACCTCGAGTATTGGAAGGTAATGCTTCCAATTTTCACATAATCCCCAGCTACCATTTGTACCGGAGAATGGATTTGCTCTCCATTAACCCAAGTTCCATTCGTACTTCCCAAGTCTTCTAAAATAGTTTGTCCTTTTTGCAACCGAAAAACTGCATGATCAATGGATGCAAAATGATCTGGCAAAACAATATCATTATGCTTGCCACGACCCACCCTCAGCCCTTTTCCATCGACTCTAAAGATTCGTCCACGGGAGAGTGTTTCTCCTCCTGTGAGAACCTCTAAACGTCCGTATTCGTTTGTTGAACGTTGGAAAACTCCCTTTAGTTGAAGATCGGCTAAAAGAGCTGTGAAAATCCGAAAAATAAAAAGATAGATAAGGGCGACAAAAGCGAGCCGTCCTACGACTAACAAAAATTGCATAAAATCCTCCAGTCGAAAGTAGAGGTGTCACTTCAAAGGGGATCTTTGTATGACCAGTACACTTTGTCCGATGGATATTCGATCTCCTGGAGCAGTTGTATGATGAGTAATCCTTTGTCCGTTAACAAAGGTTCCATTCGTGCTGCCTAAATCATCAAGCCACCAACCCTTCTCCCCCCCCGGTGCAATTTTTAAATGTCTTCGAGAGATCTCAGGATCATGTAATACCAGGTCACATTGTCCGTGGCGGCCAATGATAACCTCCTCATCCTTCAGAGAAAAGGACTGACCAATATCCGGTCCTTCTATAATTTCGAGAAAGTAATCTGATTTCCTGCCAACAATACTCTCAGCAGGCAAGTTTGTCTTGACACTTTCTCTAAAGATAGTCGTGCTTTCCCGCCAATTCGATTGATTTGGCGGGAGATGTTCGTATTCCAGTTCGTTATTTGATTCTTCATCTCCCCAGTCTACGACAATAGAGTCATCAAAATCGACTTCAATAACCATTTGCCGAGGATTTACAGTTTCATCCCCATGCAATTCTATGGCCGGTTTGGTTAAAAAAGTATACCCGTTCCGTTCTGCTTCAGCAAATAGATATTTGGATAGCTCAATTAGAAATGCATCTCCAAAACTTGCTATTGGCCCCCAATCACTAGGATGGAGAAAAACCCGATAAATATTTGGCACATAGACTTGAGAGATGCTGACCTGCTTATTCCTAAGCATCGACTTCACAAGTTCTTTTGCTATTTCAACGGGTTGAAGACGAGCGGCGCTTTTCTTAAATGCTTCAGTAAAAAGAAATTCAGCCACCCCTTCGAATCGGGTCAATAGGCTCATGTTAACTCTCCTTCCCACTGTCGGCGAAGTTGACCGCAAGCTGCGTTAATATCAGTTCCCCGTTCCTCACGTGAAGAAACAGAGATTCCAGCCTCATCTAACACCTGAGCAAACCTTTTTATCGTTACCGGATCGGGTCGCTCCATTCCAGTTCCGACCACAGGATTAACTGGAATCAAATTGACATGTCCAAGCTGGCCTTTTAGTAATCGCACAAAGTCTTCGGCGTCCTCTCGTCTGGCATTCACTGCAGTCAAGGCAACCTCAAAGGTGATACGGCGATGGGTTATTTGTGTATACTCCTGGCAAGCCCTCATCAGCTCCTTCAGTGGGTAACGACGATTCATAGGGATTAAACTATTTCTAACGTCATCCCTAGCTGCATGAAGAGATACCGCTAGGCCTACTTGGGGATTATCCCTTGCCAATTGAACAATTTTAGGCACGACTCCAGAGGTCGAAATAGTCATCCTGCGCATACCTATGTTTAACCCCTGCTCATGATTTAAGAGTTGAATCGATTTAAGAACCTGATCGTAATTGAGCAAGGGTTCCCCCATACCCATAAAAACGATGTTCGTAACTTGAAATTCCGGATCCTCCTGCCGGATATAATAGGTAATATCTAATACTTGACCTACGATTTCAGCGATACTTAAGTTTCGACGAAATCCTTCTAAACCTGTCGCACAAAAGGCGCACCCTACTGCACATCCAACTTGAGTTGACACACATACAGTATGCCGATCCCGCGTTTTTGTCCGGGCATAATCCATAAGTACACACTCAATGGTTTGCCCATCTTCCAAACGAAACAAGTATTTTCGCGTACCATCCTTGGAACGTTGCCCACGTACCTTTTCAAGGGCATAAAGATGCAAGTGGGTATTTAAGGTTTGTC
Organism: Desulfosporosinus sp.; assembly: GCF_014237355.1. Lineage (NCBI taxonomy): Bacteria > Bacillati > Bacillota > Clostridia > Eubacteriales > Desulfitobacteriaceae > Desulfosporosinus > Desulfosporosinus sp. The sequence goes on along the minus strand of NZ_JABZFS010000076.1, from coordinate 129,866 downwards.
GGTCACTCTTCCCGATAGTTTTCATATCTTCCCAAGAACGCACTGCCTTTTGCTGCACCCATTGGAACAATTGGACCGCCCGAAACCTTTTTAACCCTATCTTCTGACAGATCTCAATCAGCTCATCTTCTGAACAACCTCGCAACTCAACTTTTTCCATAATAACTATTATTCACCCAATTCATTCCAGTTAAACTACCTAATAAAGAAAACTTGGCTGGTGCTACTTTTGACTATTACAGCGGAATTTTGCTAAAAAGAATCCATCCATATTATGACGATGGGGTAAAAGCTGTAACATCCCTTTTCGCGCTTGTTGAATATCTCTCTTCTCTACCAGAGCAAAAGGCAAGGCATCCACCAGGTCTACAGGTTCAAATTCTGGATGTGCAGAGCGAAACCTCTTAACTAGTTCAAAGTTCTCGTCTGCTTCAGTCGTACAAGTCGAGTAGATCAAATACCCTCCGTCCTTAACGCAGGATGAAGCCCGTTCGAGGATATCCAGCTGTAGTTTCGGAAATTCCCGGAGATCTTGTTCTTCTCTCTGCCAACGCAGATCCGCTCTGCGTCGAAGAACACCCAGGCCTGAACATGGCGCATCAACTAACACTCGATCTTGTGACCCTAGCCTTATTCCGGGCAAATCTCGGGCATCCCCTAATTGAGGTTGAATTATTGTGATACCAAGTCTCTTAGTCAACTGATCGATGAGTTCAAGTTTATGGGCATGAACATCAAAGGCTAGGATTTCTCCTTCATTCTGCATCATCTGTGCTAAATGTGTAGATTTTCCTCCTGGTGCACTACAAGCATCTAGCACAGATTGCCCTGGTTTTGGATCAACCACATGTGCTACTAGTTGTGAGCTTTCATCCTGAACTGTAAAGAGCCCCTCCTGAAAACTTTCAAGTTTTTCTAAGGATCCAAAATCTTTAATTATCATGCTTTCTGGCACTCGTGTTCCTAATTCTACGGTGATTCCTTCATTTAGCAGTCGTTCTCTTAAATCTTCCCGGGAAATTTTCAGGATGTTGGTGCGAATCCAAGTATGTGCCGGCTCATTATTAGCTCGGCAAAGGGCTTCCGTTTCCTCAAAACCCCACCGTTTAAGCCAACGCTGAATCAGCCATTCGGGGTGTGAGTAGCGTACGGAAAGATAACGAATCGATTCACGTTTTAAATCCGGCCATGAAATATCCCATCCCTTTGCCATAACCTTACGTAAGACGACATTCACCAAACCTGTGAATTTGGGGAAATCTTTAGCAAGTTCTACACTTTCATTGACCGCAACCGCCGGGGGAACTTTATCCACATAAAGCACCTGAAAAGCGCCAATCCGTAGAATAGCTCGAACCTCATGGGGAAGGGAGGACATGGGTTTGCTCAAATATTTTCTCAAGGCGTAATCTAAGGTCAAGCGATGTTTAAGGGTTCCATTGACCAACAAGGTAACAAATTGGCGATCTCTAGAATCTGTCAGCCTTTGAATATTTCTTTGTAAGAGAAGATTAGCGTAGGCACCTTCTACTTCGACACGTGTCAGCATGTGGACTGCCATTCCTCGAGCTGTCTCTTTAATCATCGCTTCTACCCCGAGCAATCAACATAAACCGTACTAATTGTAGAATCGCAGCCAACGCAGCAGCGACATAGGTTAAAGCCGCTGCATTTAAGACTGAACGTGCACCACGAACCTCATCACTTCCTATCATTCGTCCCTCTTGAAGCAGAGATAAAGCTCTGCTGCTGGCGTTAAACTCAACAGGCAGAGTAATTACTTGAAATAGTACAGCAAAAGCAAAGGCGAAGATTCCCAGTTCGAGAAGCCAACCATAGGTCGGCATGAAAAGGCCCACCATGATTAGTATTGGACCTGCCCCACTGCCAATGTTAGCAACAGGTACAAAAGAGGACCTAAGCTGCATGGGGAAATAGCCGGAAGCATGCTGTAAAGCGTGTCCTGTTTCATGAGCCGCTACGGCTATAGAAGAAAGTGAACTGCCCTGGTATACATCTTCACTAAGCCTAATAATCCTGGTTCGAGGATCGTAATGGTCGGAAAGTCGTCCTCCAATGGGTTCTACCCGAACATCATAAAGACCGTTACTATTTAAGATACCCCTCGCAACCTGAGCTCCTGTAAGCCCTGATTGCGAGCGAATTTTAGAGTAACGTTTGTAAGACGAGGAAATTTTATATTGTGCGTATAAGGAGAGTAATATCGCAGGAATTAAAAGTATCATTGTTTGATCCCAATAAAACACAAGCAAGCCTCCTTTCAAAATACAAACTGCTCAATCGAATTTTTCTCCGATCTGACCATGACGGCCATTAAAGAAGTCCCGAGCTGGCATAGCGCGTTTCCCTGCCGGTTGGACCTCTAAAACACGGAGGACTCCCTCTCCAGTCTGAACAAGTAAACCATCCTCAAGCACCTGAATAATCTCACCCGGTTGACCTGACATAGCCTTAGAAGGGTCCATTCCCGATGCTGTCGCTTTATCTGACTGCAATAAAAATGTACTCCGCCATATTTTGAGATTTTCTCCTCGAAAAACTGCATAGGCACCAGGCCAAGGATTCAACCCCCGAACCTGGTTATGCAATTCTGACGCCCTGCGTGACCAATCTAAACGTTCATGTTCACGCTTCAGGAGGGGCGCATAATTCGATTCACCCCTTTGAGGGATTGGATCTAATCTTCCCATCTCCAACTCCTGTAAGGTTTCTATTAGGAGGTCTGCTCCCAAAACCGCTAACTGATCATGAATCTCGCCCGTTGTTGCTTGATTAGTAATGACAAGTTCTCGTTTTAACAGCATATCCCCTGTATCAAGACCCTCATCCATCAGCATTGTGGTCACACCAGTAAGGGTTTCCCCCTTAATAATTGCCCAATGAATGGGTGCCGCTCCACGATAGGTGGGAAGCAAAGAAGCATGCACATTGATACATCCTTTAATTGGCAACTGCAATATATCCCTTGAGAGAATCTGTCCATAAGCAACGACAACAATACTCTCCGGGGCTAAGTCCTTAAGCTTCTGAATCCATTCTGCTGTTTTAATAGTTTCTGGTTGAAAAATAGGCAGTCCTAATTCCTCGGCCACAACTTTTACAGGACTTGGTTTTAGATTTTTTCCTCTTCCGGCCGGCCGATCAGGTTGTGTAAACACTCCTACAACATCTTGACCTGCATTCACCAGGGCCTGCAATGTGGGTACCGCAAAATCAGGGGTGCCCATAAAAACAATCCGCATCCTAATCCCCCCTACTCGTGGTTCGATGTTCGAAATTCGTGGTTCGAAATTAGGCTCGATAGGTTTTCTTAGCAACATCTACAAAGAGAACCCCTTCAAGATGATCTATTTCATGCTGCAGGGCGCGAGCTAACAAACGGTCGGCACGTATATCTACCATCTCTCCTTGCCGGTTTAACCCTTGAACGCGAACCTTCGCTGCCCTCACTACATCTCCTGTCATGTTCGGAATACTAAGGCACCCTTCCTCCGCGCTGTTCGCCCCCTCTTTCTCCAAGATGACCGGATTAATAAGCTCCAATAACACGTCGTCCACCTCAACGATGATGACTCGTTTGGAGACCCCTATTTGCGGAGCTGCCAGTCCCACTCCCTGGGCATCATGCAAGGTATCAATCATATTGTCCAGAAGTTTTATAATGGAAGAATTAACCTCTTTAACCTCTTTTGCTTTTTCGCGAAGCACATCTGCGCCTATTTCTACAATTTGATAAACTGCCATTTTTCAATTTACTCCTTTCGATTAAAACCTTATCTAAAGTTTAATAAATTCCTGTCTCTATATTCCTGTCTCAAAAGTGTTGTCGGAGGTTCACGGTTCGAACCCAAGAACCTAATCTAAAGTTTTAGGCAGTTGTCATCCTGAGCGTCAGCGAAGGATCTGCTACCCTCGGAGAAGATCCTTCACGACCTTCAGGATGACGCCTCGCATTAAGTTGAAAGCGGATCAACTTCAATATTTAAGATAATTCCATTACTTGACGGGCTCTTGAAAAACCTTTGAACTCCTTGATGTAAAAACGATCTCAAGAGATCCTGACGTGTTCCTTTAACAGAGATTTGCCATCTCCATTGGTTCCTTAACTTGGATAAAACTGCCGGTGCAGGGCCAAGGATATCCAAATCAGTATTTCCAAATTCAGGTTCTTGCATTCCTTGTTGTAAACAAGCTCCCAGAGCATTGGCTCCTTTAATTACACGGTCCTCTTTTTCATGCAATAACAAAACCCTTATGATATGAGTGAAGGGGGGATACTTTCTTTCTTTACGATAGTTGATTTCTTCCCAGAAAAACCCCTGAAAATCATGGTTGGCAGCCCTCACAACGGCACTATCTCTGGGCGAATAGGTTTGGATCACAACCTCCCCCGGTTTACTGCTTCGACCCGCACGCCCTGCAACCTGAGTCAGAAGTTGAAATGTCCGTTCCCTGGCCCGAAAATCTGGCATATTGAGGGTTTGATCTGCAGCAATTACTCCAACCAATGTGACATTCGGAAAATCTAATCCTTTGGCCATCATTTGCGTCCCTACTAGAATCGAAGCTTCCTGACGACGAAAACTATCCAAGATCGTGTGATGGGCTTCACTGGATCGTGTCGTATCATAGTCTAACCGCAAGATCGGGACATCAGGAAAGAGACCTTGAATCTCCTCTTCCACACGTTGGGTTCCTTGTCCAAAAAACCTAATATATCGACTACCACACTTCGGACACGTATGAGGAGGCAGCTCTTTATAGTCACAATAATGGCAGCGCATCGCCTGTCCTTGGGTATGGTAGGTTAGAGCGATATCACAATTAGGGCAACTAACCACGTACCCACATTCTCGACAAACCACAAAGGTAGAATACCCTCTGCGATTCAAAAAAAGCATGGTCTGTTCGCCTCTATCAACTCTCTCCCGCAATTTTTGCTGCAGTGGAAGAGAAAAGATGCTTCTATTTCCCTGCCGAAGTTCATCTCGCATATCTACGATTTCAACGGGGGGCAGTACACTCGTTCCGATCCTCGTTGTCATGGATAACATACGTATCTTGCCCGTTTGCCCTGCCGCATAGGCTTCTAAGGAAGGAGTTGCGCTCCCTAGTAAAACGACACCCTTTCGTTGATCCATTCTCTTGCGGGCAACATCACGGGCATGGTATTTGGGATTCTCGTCTTGTTTATAGGCCCCATCATGTTCCTCGTCTAGAATAATAAGACGTAAGTGAGGCAAAGGAGCAAACACGGCTGAACGAGCTCCAATTACAATCCTCTTTAGTCCTGATACTATATCCGACCAGGCTTTCATCTTCTCCCTCTGCCCCAACCCTGAATGCAGGATAATCACTTGCTCACCAAATTGGCTTTCAAAAGAACGGGCCACTTGAGAGGTTAAGGAGATTTCTGGTACGAGAAGAATAGCATCTCCCCCCTGAGCTAAAACCTGGGAAATCAACTCACGATAGACCTCGGTTTTTCCGCTGCCAGTTACCCCATGCAATAGTACGGTTTGGGGCGAGCCCTCTTCTAAGGCGGCTAACACACCTTTAACTGCAGTTGCTTGTTCCTTAGTTAACTCGTAAGTTCTGCCCGATTGAGATTTATCACTGTCAGCCTTCTTATTCTGTTCAGGCTTTATTACCTGCTCGATAGAAGATTGAGCTGTCCCAATAAATCGCATTTCTTTTTTTGCCAGCCCATGTCTAAGCAGTTTGTCAAGGGTCTCTACGGATATATTCGCCCGTTTTAAAAAAACTTTAAGAGATATAGCTTTTTTTCTTGCCCGATTGAGAACTGTAAGCCCTCGAAAGGCCTCCGAATCCAGCCATTGTAACGTTTGAACGTCAGAATCCTCAATCGAAGCCAAAAGCACGATCCACGCTTCTACTTTTCCTTTAAGAAGAGGCCAAACTGTATGTAGGCTTTGAGCAATCGAGCAGATCGTGGTTTGGGACAACCAATGAGCAAGTTCAATGAGATCTGAGGGAACCAGGCTATCCTCATCGACAATCTCTATGACATGCTTGAGATTAACGCCCTCCATTTCCTCCCGCAGTTCATTCGTCAAATTTACCACAAGTCCCTGTACTTTTCGATTTTGAAGAGAAACTAAAACTCGCATTCCTATCTTTAAATTAAGATATTCCGGAACAAGATAATGAAAACTTTGGTCCAAACGCCGGTTTGCTACATCAACCAATACTTCAGCATAGCGGAACATAATGAGGCCTCCTTATCAGCAAACTATCAATAACGCTAATGTCAATATTGGTCAAATACATTATATCAAATCTTACGCTTGCTTTACAATTTATCCAATTAATCTGTCGCGGAAATAATTATAAATTAGACAAACTTTTTAAGAAGGTGGTCCTACCCTCTTGTCAAACCGGAATAAATTATGATATGCTTTAGGACAGTTAAATCCCTAACCTTTAAATTAGTCCCGTGAGGCTAAGAAGGGAATGGCGAACCATGAGTTAAACATGGACACCTCTTTCTTGCTTGCGGGCGGGGAAGAGGTTTTTTTATGTGCCTAAAGGCATTAAGTAAAAATTAGGAGGATGAAACCATGAATGAAGTACAAATACACGAACGTTTACCACTAACAAGAGCTATACCTCTTGGGGTCCAGCATTTGTTCGCAATGACTGGGGCAACAATTCTAGTACCGCTGCTCACGGGCCTTTCTCCAACCACTGCATTATTTGCTTCAGGTATCGGAACAATAATATTCTTACTTCTAACCGGCAGCAAAGTACCGGCTTACCTCGGTTCCTCTTTCGCCTTCATTGGGGCTTTAACCGTTTTCATCAAAGATCAAAATAACCTAGCTGGAGCAATGACAGGGGTTTTATCCGTAGGTATCGCCTATGTCCTAATTTACTTTTTACTAAGCTTGTTTGGTACTAAATGGATTAATAAAGTCATCCCTCCTGTTGTTTCAGGAAGTGTTGTAGCAATTATCGGATTAAGCTTAACGCCCGTTGCAGCCGACATGGCAAGTCAAAATTGGATTGTAGCCATATTTACATTGTCAGTAGCAATTTTAGTAAGTATCTATGGTAAAGGATTTTCAAAAATCGTACCCATTCTTATTGCTATCGTAGCAGGATATATCCTTGCTTGGTTCATGGGATTGGTTGATACAACAAAGATTATTGCAGCCTTCGAAACTCCATTTGTTTTACCTTTCAGTAGTGTTGGCACATTCAGTTTAGACGTAACTGCTATCCTTACTTTCGCTCCATTAGCCCTTATCACATTGATTGAAGATTTAGGCCATATGATGATTCTTTCAAACATTACTCGCAAAGACTTAAATCAAGACCCCGGTTTTGATAAAGTCGTTTTAGGAAATGGCTTAGCGACAGGCGCAGCAAGTTTGTTTGGCGGAGTACCACTCACAACCTATGCAGAAAACATCGGGGTATTAGCGATTACAAAGGTATACAGTTCATTTAACCTCTGGATTGCAGCGTTTATCGCCATTGGATTAAGCTTTTTCAACCCCCTTGGAGCTGTAATCATGAGTATCCCAACAGCCGTAATGGGCGGTGTAGTCATCGTATTATTCGGAATGATTGGCGCAGCCGGACTCCGCACCATGGTCGAAGCAAACGTCGATTTCTCAAAAAACAAAAACCTTATTATTGCAGCGGTAATCTTCTCTCTTGGTATTGGGTTAAAGAGTCATGGGGTTATGTACGCTACCATAGCAGGTATTTTCCTCAATCTTATTCTTAAGGATGAGACTGAAGCTGTCTCTGGTGTGAGTAAAGAGATCGCATAATAAAGGATAAAAATCCTTTCTATAATTACAAGAATAACCAAAGCACCTTAATTACAAAAAATTAAGGTGCTTTATTTTGTCTGACGATAAAATGTGACCCCCTATGAAACTATTCAAGGCTATAAAGAAATTTAAGGGATTATTTGGTATAATGAGAAAGAAGACAGCTTTCTTTAATCCGAAGGATCCCGAAAGCCTATTAATAAGTGAGAGAATGATTTAATGCCGTCACCGCAAGCAGATAAGAACTATACTTATGCTGATTATCTAACTTGGCCGGAAGACGAACGATGGGAGATACTTGACGGCATAGCTTATATGCAAGCTGAACCATCTCCGATACACCAAGAAATATTGGCCAGTCTACTAGCCCAGCTTCATCACTCCCTTTCAGGTAACCCCTGCAAAGTTTATCCTGCACCCTTTTGTGTAAGGTTAATGGATGATGATAAAAAGAAAAATGACGAAATTAAAACTATTATTGAGCCCGATCTTTCTATAGTGTGTGATGAAACTAAAATTGATGAAACTGGCTACAACGGAGCTCCGGATATGGTCATTGAAATAATCTCGCCCTCTTCGATTAAAATGGACAGATTTATAAAGTTTAACAGTTATGAAAAAGCCGGTGTTAAAGAATACTGGATCGTTGAACCCGTTGGGAAGCTCGTAAGTGTCTTTGTATTACATGATGATCAAAGGTATGGAAGACCTGATACATATACAGAAAATGACGAAATAAGATTGTCAATTATTTCTGACCTAGTCATTGATTTAAAACCAGTATTTGCTTGATGAATATATGGGGGATATTATAAAAATTAGCGAGAATTTGAGTCGTCAAATTCTCGCTAATTATTTGATTAAATTCCGCTTCATCATCCTCCCCACATTTGAAGAGAAACAGGGAATAATGTTGTCTAAGATCTTGTGCATAAAGTCAATTGTCGCTGAACGTTTCAAGCAGTCACGAACCTACGACCTTCTGCTAGTTTCCCGAATGCCTTGTCGTTGACTACTTCGATGGCAAATTTAGCGTCTTCATGGCTTTTTCCATAATAGCCTTATCCTGTACTCGAAGGACTACTAGGGCCTGCTCATTCTCTTTCTCGACAAAAGCATACATGTACTCCACGACTACATCCTGCTGAACTAATTGATTAAGCACTTCTGCTAATCCACCAGTGCGATCAGGAACCTTCAGTACCCATACAGGGGTTAGGGACACAACCACTCTTCGTTCTCGTAGTTTCAGCGCAGTCTCTTCAGGGTTATCCACGATAATTCGCAATACCCCATAATCCTTAGTATCCGCTAGTGACAAGGCCCGCAGATTGACCTTAAAATCGGCGAGAAGACTGATTACCTCAGCCAACCTTCCTTTGGCATTCTCCAGAAAAATAGATAATTGCAACATGCTTTAACCCTCCTTGTTACGTTTATCGATAACTCGAATGGCTTTTCCTTCACTCCGCGGTATACTTTTAGGTTCTACTAAGCGAATGCGGACGGAAATACCCAATACGTCTTCAATTCTCTTCTTAAGCTTATCCTGACGACCTTCCAACTCACGTACTTCGTCAAAGAAGGTCGTTTCATTGACCTCAACTTGAACTTCTAGTTGATCTAAGTTACCAACCCGGTATACAACTAATAGATAATGGGGTTCAAATCCTTCAAGGAGAATCGCCTCTTCCACTTGACTTGGGAAGACATTAACCCCCCTGATAATTAACATATCATCCACCCGAGCTGAGACACGTTCCATCGTCCAGCCAAAGTGTCCGCAGGAACATGGCCCATAATGTAACGTGGTCAAGTCTTTGGTTCGATAACGCAGAACTGGAAAACCCTCTTTTTCGATACTAGTTATGACTAATTCTCCACGTTCTCCATTGGGCAGCGGATTTCCTTCTTCATCTAGGATTTCGGGATAAAAATGTTCGTCGATATGTAAACCCCGATGTGCAGGACATTCTAACGCTACACCTGGTCCCATAATCTCACTGAGCCCATAAATATCAAAGGCCTTAATGCCCAATCGTGCTTCGATTTCTTCTCTCATACCCTCCGTCCAAGGCTCTGCACCGAAAATCCCAATCTTAAGCTTCAGTTCATCCCTTGAAATTCCGGATTCCTCAAGACTTTCTGCTAAATAAAGGGCATAAGATGGAGTACAAGCCAAAACAGTCGTCCCAAAATCTCGCATAAGCATCAGTTGGCGGGCAGTATTTCCACCCGAAATAGGAACGACGATGGCACCTAATTCTTCGCAACCATAGTGAAGCCCCATTCCGCCCGTAAATAAACCATATCCGTAGGCAATTTGAACAACATCCTTTTTAGTTACACCAGCTCTTTCAAGCTCATTGGCAACGATCTTCGCCCAAAGGTTGATATCTTGACGAGTGTATCCAACAACCGTCGGCTTACCCGTAGTTCCTGACGAAGCATGAAGCCGCACAATGTTTTCCATTGGTTCGGCAAAAAGTCCAAAGGGGTAATTCTTACGCAAATCCTCTTTGGTCGTTAAGGGAAGTCTCTGAAAATCCTTAATTGACTTAATATCTTCAGCTTGAGTAATCCCTATCTGTCCATAACTTTCTTGATAATGAGGGATAGGCAATACTCGCTCCACTGTTTTTCTAAGATTCTTAAGTAATTGTTCCTCTGACCGATCTGTTTCATTAGGTACTTTATCCGCTATATCCACTATCTCATCCCCTACTTTTACAAAATTTGTCTTAAATCGACGATCATTCCTATAACACGTTGCATTAGAAATGAAATTATATGCTCTAATATACTACAGTTTCGTTGATCATACCACTAATTTATCGATTTGAGGAGAGAGTTTTAGAGCTTAGATTTAGCCATAACCCCTACCAAATAATCATTAAGTTTAGCAAGGACCCTTTATGTACAAATTGAACAGAAAACTTACAGTTTACAACGACTATCTTTATGCATATAATACTCATAGTACGTTACAGCACTAATGCACTAACTAACGATGTCTGGAGGTTTATTGTGATCCTTAATACTGATAGTACCAAACCCATATATATACAGATTGCGGAATGGCTTGAAGTCGAAATTCTTAATGGCAACTTCAAGGAAGACGAAAGGGTTTATTCCCAATATCAGTTGGCAGACATGTTTACGATCAACCCTGCAACAGCAGCTAAAGGGTTAAATCTTTTAGCCGAGGAGCACATCGTTTATAAACGACGAGGGCTCGGTATGTTTGTTTCTCCAAATGCCAAACAAGCGATTCTAACCAAGCGCCGGAAACAAATCCTAGAACAAATGATCAAAGAGTTAGTTATCGAGGCAAAACGCTTAGATGTCGATGAAGCTGAGCTAATTGAGATGATCAAAAATGTAAGAAAAGAAGGTGAGGAGGAACAGCTATGAGTGTCATTCAATGTCAAAACGTTACGAGATCCTACGGCAAACTAAAGGCCATTGACAATTTATCCTTTGCAATAGAAGAAAACAAGTTAACTGGCCTAATTGGCAGAAACGGAGCCGGGAAAACAACCCTGTTAAAATTGCTTGCTGGATATTTGAAACCTACGAGTGGGGAAATTGAAGTCTTTTCCCAAAAGCCCTTTAACAATTTAGAGGGTTCCTCTAAAACAATGTTTGTTAATGACACGATGACCTTTCCTGACTCCTTTACACTTATCGATATCTTATCAGAAGTGGCACCCTTTTATGCTAATTGGAATTCAAACCTTGCAAAGGGTTTACTGGACTATTTCTCAATAAACCCTAAACAACCCCATAGCAAGCTATCCAAAGGATCCAAAAGTACCTTTAATAGTACCCTTGGCATTGCCTCACGCTGCCCGCTGACGATATTCGATGAACCAACTTCAGGTATGGATTCTGCGGTAAGAAAGGACTTTTACAAGGCATTACTTAAGGACTATCTTGAATACCCCCGGTCCATTATCCTTTCAAGTCATTTGATAAATGAAGTCGAAGGGATATTAGAGGATATTCTTTTACTGAATCAAGGTGTCAAGTCCTTGCATCTTCCAGTCTTGGAATTAAAAAAGTTCGCTATTGGACTTAGAGGAAATGCTCAAGTAATTCAAAGGTTTGTCGAGGGTAAAGAACTAATCTATCAGGAAGAGTTTGCTAAAGGGTACTTATACGTTGTCCTCAGAAGCGAGTTAATCCAACCAGAGCTTAAACTAGTCAGGCAAAGCGGTTTAGACGTACTCTCCATTTCGACGGATGATCTGTGCATATATCTAACAGCAAAGTCTAGAGGAGGTATTGATTATGTTTTTAAAAGAAGCTGATTTGCTGTCATTTTCCTTTAAACAATTTGTCTACAAACTCAAAGCCCATTCAAATTTGTTATATGGGCTTATGTTGATTCAGATAATTGCTCTATTTTTCTCAATAGGCGGTGTAAGTCATATGTCGTCCAGCAATGGAGAATTGTCAGTATCTGTAAACACCTACTCTGCCAGCCTTGTCATAGGATTTTCGTTCATTTGGATATTCTTTATAGGTATTCTACTAACAACCAAACAGTACAAAAAAATCGAACTACCCCTAGTAACGAGCAGTCTTTCAGGAAATCTCTCAGACATAGGGTTCTTGATGATTGCTAGTATCTTTGGGGGCATCACCTCTACGCTTGTTGGGGTTCTCCAAAGGATTATCCTGTATATCTTCTTTGATCGATCTCAAATTATCTTTGACAAGTTTTTAATTTCCTTTTACGACCTAATGTTGGGGATCGTTATTGGAACGTTATATATGATCTTAATCTCTGCACTAGGGTATCTGATTGGTTCAATAACTAAATTAAGTATGGCCTTCGTTCTAATTATTCCAGCAATCATTTTTGGCTTTCTAAGAGTTTACACCGATTTCTTCCAAAAGGTTCTGCTGGTTTACACTAAAGAGGCTGCGTTACCCTTGTTTGCCTTGAAAGTTCTTATTACCGTGATAATTTTGTTTGGAGTTAGTAGTTTGCTTTCTCCCAATAAGGAGGTCTCCCAATGAATTCTCTACTCCTTTTAATACTATTATTTCTGATCGGTATTGTAATAATCTCCCTCTTTCAATCCTTGCGATCTAAAATTACTAGACTCCTATCTTGGAGACTAAGTGCAATAATAGCTGGGCTGTATCTAGGGTTTTTAGCTATGCTTGTTCCAATATTATATCTGCTGCCGGCGAACGACTTCATCAAAACCGTCGAGAATAAGGAGGAAGCAATTTCAAACTCCCAAATCCTTATGAATGATTTGTATAATCAAAAATTCCCCTCCGAGGAAGACTTGGCTAAGCTTGAAGGAGTTTACAAAAACAGCAGCCATACTTTCAAGGTTGATTCAAACAAATTATCAATTAACTTGCTGACTAAGACAGGGAGCTATCATGTCTTAATACAAGAAAAGGATGTTGATGACAACGAAATAAACGTCTCGGCTTATGTCACGGCTCAATATATGGGAGAGGTTAATTTTACAAAACAACTTGCCCCCCCTGCAATCTCACTTAAGAATGGGATATTATTTTTAACAACACCTAATTATCAGACGTTGGAATTCAAACAATTCAATTCTGACTTCACCGTAGATCAATTTAAGCATCAAAACTCTAATAATGGACTGTCCACGAATTTTGGGGAGCAGATTATCTATTTACATGTCCCCGAAAATTTGGAAATTAATAGAGATGGGCTGGAGGATCGAATCCAACTGATTGGGGCTAGACAAAAGCTCATACAAAGAGCCCAATAACCTAAAGAAGGTAGGCGAATTATTCTCACCTACCTTTTCAATGCCCTTTATAAAGATTAGATTTTCAAGCCCCCCACAGCAACATTGTCTATTGCTATGAAAGCAACTCAAGTGCTATGTCTTCCGCTTACAAACCAGCTAGTTTTTTCAAGGCATCGACCTTGTCTGTTCTTTCCCAGGGAAGGTCGAGGTCCGTTCTTCCAAAGTGCCCATAAGCTGCGGTTTGGCGATAAATAGGGCGGCGTAGATCTAAGGCCTTAATAATACCCGCTGGACGAAGGTCAAAGGTCTGCCTTATAAACTCAACAATTTTTTCATCGGCTAGTTTCCCTGTACCAAATGTTTCAATTGAGACAGATACCGGCTGTGCTACCCCGATGGCATAGGCAATTTGAAGTTCGCAGCGGTCTGCCAGGCCTGCCGCTACAACATTCTTTGCTACGTAACGAGCTGCATAGGCAGCTGAACGGTCAACTTTTGTGGGATCCTTACCTGAGAATGCGCCGCCGCCATGGCGAGCCATTCCGCCATAAGTATCTACAATAATTTTCCGCCCTGTCAGTCCGCAATCTCCTTGAGGGCCGCCAATTACGAAACGTCCTGTTGGGTTAATAAAATATTTCGTATCTTCATCTAAAAGCTCTTTGGGAACCGTAGGGTAGACTACATATTGAAGTAAATCTCTCCGTATTTGCTCGTTGGTTACATCCGGGTGATGTTGAGTGGAGATGACGATGGTGTCTACTCGAACTGGTCGATTATTCTCATATTCAACAGTAACCTGAGTTTTACCATCGGGACGGAGGTAGGTCAGATGGTTTAATTTTCGCATTTCGCTCAGTCTCCGTGCCAAACGGTGAGCTAAATCAATAGGAAGCGGCATCAAGCTTTCGGTTTCATTTGTTGCAAAACCGAACATCATACCCTGATCTCCAGCCCCTATGGCATCGATATCATTTTCAGTCATTTCGCCGTTTTTGGCTTCCAAAGCTCGATCCACGCCCATAGCTATATCTGCAGATTGCTCTCCAATCGAGGTTAAAACTGCACAAGTATCTGCATCAAAACCATATTTGGCCCGAGTGTAGCCCACTTCCCGCACTGTCTCGCGTACAACATGCGGAATATCCACATAACACGAAGTTGTGATCTCACCGCTTACAAGGACTAATCCTGTGGTTACGGTAGTTTCACAAGCTACTCGAGCATTAGGGTCTAAGGTGAAAATTGCGTCCAAGATAGCATCAGAAATCTGGTCACAGATCTTATCCGGATGTCCCTCTGTTACAGATTCTGATGTAAATAGTTTTCTAGCCAATTACTTCACTCCTTTGTTTTACCAAATCAATAGTATGAATTGGTGGTGGCATAAGTGCAACCAAAGACTTCCACCATCGGTCCCTTCTCGCCATCCATGGCTACAGGGACACTCGGCCATCCTTGGCCATCGCCTGCGGCTTCTCCGATGAGTTAACAGGTGCGAAGACAGTGTCTTCGGGCGCAAGTCAGGTTTTCTTTAAGTACCGAGGAGGTTGGCAATCTCAGCGACGAGATTCCGCGCAACCTCCAGCTTACTCATTTGAGGAAAATCTATTCTTCTTCCATCGGGAAAGAGAAAACTGACAATGTTCGTTGGGCTACCAAAGCCCGCACCGGGCTTAGTGACATCATTTGCTACAAGGAGGTTGACATTCTTTCTGTGCATTTTTTCTTGGGCATTGGCCAGGAGGTTCTCTGTCTCTGCCGCAAACCCGATCAGAACTTGGGAGGTTTTCCTACGTCCAAGTTCAGCTAATATATCTGGATTTGGGATTAAGTCAATTGTGCGGCTTACCCCATCCTTTTTGATTTTTTGCTCTGCTTGTGTTGCTGGACGATAATCCGCAACCGCCGCAGCCTTAACCACAACATCTATGTTCGGAAACCTCTCAAGGACTGCATCATACATTTCAAGAGCCGTATGTACTGAAACTCGTGTAACACCTGATGGCGTCGGTAAATCAGTGGGTGCACTAACAAGGATGGTCTCCGCACCGGCTTCCTGTAATGCTTGAGCAACGGCATACCCCATTTTCCCTGAACTCCGGTTACCAAGATAGCGAACCGGATCAAGGGGTTCCTGAGTTCCACCAGCGGTCACAAGGGCTTTCTTCCCTTTTAAACAATCCTGCCCAGAGAACCACTGGGTTACCGTTTCTACGATCTCGACGGCTTCACTCATTCGTCCGTCTCCCTCCGTACCACACGCTTGAAATCCTGTGCCAGGGCCAATAATCTTTATTCCGCGTTCTTTGAGCCTAGACAGATTCTCCTGTGTTGCTGGATGATGATACATTGCATGGTTCATGGCCGGAGCCACAAAAATCGGTGCGCGAGTCGCTAAAAGAACTGTGGAAAGAAAATCATCCGCAATCCCAGTTGTCATTTTGGCTAATATATTAGCCGTGGCAGGAGCAATGATCACTGAATCAACATACTCTGCCAGAGCAATATGCTCAACATTCCACAATTTGGGCTCACCAAACATATCCACATACACTGGATTTGTGGATAAACTCCTTAGGGTAAGAGGGGTAATAAATTCTGTTGCTGACTTCGTCATGGCAACATGGACTTCAACGCCCAACTTTCGCAAGCGGCTGACAACTTCAGCTGCTTTGTAAGCTGCAATTCCACCAGTCACTCCAACGAGGACCTTTTTACCTGTGAGCATTATATACTCTCTTCAGGAGTACATTCATAATTGATATCTGAATGAGAAATCTCCTCAAGTGAAATACTAACAGGTTTTACCCCCTTAGCTAAATCTTCGTGCTTAGCTTCTTCCATGATCATGCGCGCCCGCTTAGCAACTACCTTAACTAAAGTGTATTTGCTGTCGACCTTACTCATTAGAACATCCAATGAAGGTTGTTTCATATAGATTCCCCCTTAAAAACAAACGGTTTTCTTTTTACCCGACATTTTTCTGCGACCAAAATACTCTTAAGTTTATCGACTGCCGCAGGAACCTCGTCATTAATTACAACATAATCATATTCACTCACATATTCCAGTTCCTGAATTGCTTTGGCTAATCGTTTCTGAATGACTTCCTCGCTCTCAGTTCCTCGTTTATGAATTCTCTCAGAGAGAATATCCAGGGAAGGTGGAACGATAAAGGTGAAAACCCCTTGAGGGAACCGCTTCTTAACTTGCAGCGCCCCTTGAATCTCAATCTCTAAAATAACATCCTGCCCTGCTTGAATCGCTTGTTCGACTGCAAAGCGTGGTGTCCCATAATAATTATCACAAAACTGAGCCCACTCCAAAAGCTCATCCCCATGAATCATTGCTTCAAAATCTTCCTTCTGACGGAAGTAATAATGAACTCCGTCAACTTCACCAGGGCGAGAGGTCCGAGTCGTCATCGAGACGGAATATTTTAAATCTGGCAACTGGCGAAGCAATTCCTGGCACAGTGTCCCTTTGCCGGCGCCAGAAGGACCTGAAAGGATAATTAATAATCCATGACTTTGTTCCAAAGCCTCCACCCCTAATCTGCCGGGTCTTCTGCGTGGCTGCTGCTTGATTCTTTTGCCGAAAGACGATGGGCTACTGTCTCGGGCTGAACTGCAGATAGAATCACATGATGGCTGTCACAGATAATTACCGCACGTGTACGCCGACCATAAGTAGCATCGATGAGCATGCCCGAATCCCGGGCTTCTTGAATAATACGTTTGATCGGGGCGGATTCCGGACTAACAATTGAGATAATGCGGTTGGCCGAAACAATATTACCAAACCCGATGTTTATGAGCTTAATGTCCAAATTGAATCCTCCATTACTCTAAATTTTGAATTTGCTCTCGTACTTTTTCCAGTTCACTCTTAACCTTAATCACCTGTTGCCCAATCTTCAAATCATTAGCCTTTGACCCGATCGTATTAATCTCTCGGTTCATTTCCTGAACCAAAAAATCAAGTTTACGCCCTACTGACTCGCTGCTTCTCAACGCCTCTCTGCTTTGGGACAGATGGCTGTCAAAGCGAACCAACTCCTCAGTGATCGATGCACGATCTGCAAAGTAGACAACCTCATTCGCCAGTCGAACACCATCCAATTCTACCTCTCCTAGAAGTGTCTGGAGCCGTTCATGTAAGCGTTCTTGATAGTCTGCTACAACATATGGTGCTCGCTCGGCAATTGTGTTTAAATACTCAGCAATAAGATTAATCCTCTGTAATAGATCAATCGTTAATTTTTCCCCTTCAGAACTCCGCATTTGCCCAAAACCGTCTGTTGCCTTGGAAAGTGCCTGAGAGCACGTTTCCCACAAAGCATCAAGATCGAGTTCTGCTTCCTCGACAGCAAGAACTTCCGGAAAACTGACTAAACGATAAATATCCGTTTCATACGCCGTATGTAGAGCTAAAGCGAGTTCTTTCAATGTCTTATCATACGACAGCGCTAAATCATTGTCAACCTTCACCAATCTCTTTCGTTCTTCTATTTCCACCACATTAACATGTACTTCAATCCGTCCACGCTGGAACTTATCTTGCAATGTTTTGCGAATTCGTTCTTCAAAGCTGCTTAAATAACGCGGCATTCTTACAACGACTTCTAGAAATCGATGATTCACTGATTTAAGCTCAATGGAAAACTGATATCCGCTTCCACTCGCCTCTCCACGTCCAAATCCAGTCATACTGTTTGCCATATATAACCCGGTGAACATTGTTCACCCGGGCCATTCACCCCCTATTTTAATTAATCCAAAAACTTTTAATTGACATATAAAAACCAGTAAATAAAAGTATACCATAAGCTATTCTTTGAAAGGTAATTTGATTTATTTTATCAAAAAGTATATTCCCCATAAATACACCTCCTGCAACAACGGGAATTAATCCCAAAGCCGAAGCTACTATACCTAGATTTGTTTTTACGGTTAACAATTGTGTGCCAAAGCTGATTATATAGACAAAAATAAAGAATACTAAGGTTGTACTTCTTGCTTTCTCTTTTATTGTATTCGTTGCATTATAGTATAATATGAGGGGTACTCCTGGCATTCCAATACTAGTTGTAAATAACCCAGCACAGAAACCTACAAAAAACTGAATTTTCTTTATAGCTGGAATATCTAGGTTTGCTGGTAAATTATCACTTAAATCATCAATTTTGGATTTAGGGTTGGTTTTAAATGATTTTTTCATGAGTAGAAGGGTTACTATTAAAATAACAATACTCACGGTAACCTTCAAGATGTGTATATTTACATATTTATAAAAAAATATACCTAAAGGTATCCCTACAACGCTACCGATTATTAGCCTCCATAGTAGACCTTTATCTACATTCTGTATTATTTTACGTATTAATAAAAGCGAAACTACAAATGAGAGAATAATACTTATTTGAACACATTCGCGGGAATCAAAAACTAGAAGTAAAAAGGGTGTGGCCATAATCGAAAAACCAAAACCTGTAGCGGCCTGTAATACTGAGGCAAAGAAAACAATGACCGTAGCTAATATCCATTGTAACACTGTTATCACTCTTTTCATGATCGCATTTACTGTTCTCAATGGAGAAGATTTCCTTACATATACAATATAACATGGTACAAAGGACAATATCCCCGAAATAAATAATCTCATGATATTGTTTTTACCTATTAGTTCAATGCTTAAAATCCCCATATCAAAACGTAAAGTAAAAACCGCAGTTACCTGCGGTTCAATCATAACTATTAGGTAGTAATCCTAATTATTCGAGGGAATTGGCAATCTCCTTAAGTCGATTAAACGTTTCATCATTTAACCTCGTGCCATCTAAAGGATAGTGTTTACCTAAATAGTTATATTTTTGTTGACCTAAACGATGATACGGCAAAAGTTCGTAACGAACATTAGAACGACCTTTAATGAAATGAATGATCGCCCGAATATCTTCTTCTGAATCATTGAATCCGGGAATCACGGGTGTTCGTACAAGGATTGGCAAGTTAGGGAATTCCTCACAAAGTTTTTTAAAATTCTCGATAATGAGTTCGTTCGACGCATTCGTAAACTTCTTATGTTTTTCCGTATCCATACACTTAATATCCATAATTAGCGAATTAAGGTGTTCGCATACTTTTGCGAATTTCGGCCACTCCGCGTACCCACAGGTTTCTATTGTCGTATTGATTCTTCTGCGTCGAGCGACTTTTAGAACTTCAGTGATAAAATCAGCTTGCATCAGAGGTTCCCCGCCACTAAAGGTTAAGCCTCCGCCTGATCGGGCATAGAAAGCACTATCTTTCTCTACCGCTTGAATAATGTCATCAATACTCGTTTGTTTTCCGAAGACTTCAAGCGCTTTAGAAGGGCACGCCTCCGAGCAAAGTAAACACTCTCTGCAAAGTTGACGATCAATTAATATCTTGTCATTTTCTTCAAGATCTTGCTTGACCGCTCCATAAATACACGCTTCAGCACATCTTAAGCATTTACTGATTCCTATACACTTGCTGGGATTATATCCTAATTCTGGGTTCTGTAGCTGAGATTCTGGGTTACTACACCACTGACACCTAAGAGGACATCCCTTTAAGAAAACGATAGTTCTTATCCCCGGGCCATCATGTACGGAATAGTGTTGAATATTAAACACATATCCATATTTCTTCTTATCAAATACAAATGTTTCCCCCATAGCAGTTCCTCCTAATTACGATGAATGTAAGTCCTACTTATGTTCGATATAAGCAGGACTTACAAAGATTGAATTAGATTGCACTGTGCTCTGTTCTAGCGATGATATCATCTTGTAAATCAGAGGACAACTCGACAAAATATGCACTATATCCTGCAACCCGTACGATTAGACCGCGGTATTTCGACGGATCTTTTTTAGCAGCAAGCAGCGTTTCTTTATTGACAATGTTGAATTGTAAATGCCACAATTTTAAATCGCACCAAGTTCGAATAAAGGATACTAATTTTGCTGACCCTTCTTCACCGGCTACACAAGTTGGGCTCAATTTGATGTTCAATAATCTAGCCGCACGATTTCTGAAGTTATAGTTCTTAGAGTTGAAGTTTGACATAAGAACTGCAGTAGGACCATTGACGTCTGCGCCATGGGATGCGGAAGATCCATCAGAAAGAGGGGCCCATGCTTTTCTACCATTTGGTGTAGCACTGACGACTTTACCGAATGGAACGTGCGAGGTGAAAGGTACAAGCCTTAGATCCAGATGGACACCAAGCTCTTTGGAGTATTTTTTTGTGAATTTAAGGGCTTCTCTATCGACGTCTTTAGCAATCACATCGGAATAAGAATCATTATTTCCATATTTAGGTGCATTCAAGAGCATCTCGCGAACCGCTTCGTAGCCTTCAAAGTTACTCTTCATGGCTGCAACGAGTTCTACCATGGTTAATTTCTTATCTTCAAAGACAAGTTTTTTGATAACAGCTAAAGAGTCAACGACTGTACCATAGCCCATCAATTCAAAGTAACCAAGATCAATTCCTCCCTCAATGGCTGGAGTATGCAGATCCTTACATGTTTCCATGCAGAGGTCATGCATCAAGGAACCGAGGGGGGTAGCAAAATGTTTTGGACGCATATTGATAATAATGTGTTGTTGGATGAATGCATGTTTCAGGAAGTTCGTTTGTTGAGCAACATACGCATTCCAGAACTCATCCCAAGTTTTGAAGTTCGTTGGATCTCCTGTTTGAAGCCCAATCACTTCATCCCCGAATTTGAGCATTTTACCGTTGTAGAGAGTTAGCTCTACGGCTGCCGCAAAGTTCACATATGGGTTACCACTTGTATAGGTATCTCGATTCGGCATTCTACATTCAGCACAACCGGATACAGAATAGTCATAAGCCTCTTCGAAACAGGCCCCTTTAGAAAGTAAGAGCGAAACAACTTCTTCATCATTAATGAGTTTAGGGAAGCCTGTACCTTCTTTAACGGTTTCCGCCACTTCATAGAGATACCGTTCTGGAGCACGAGAATGGATCCGAGCAGCAAGGTCAGGGTAATTCAGAGGGAATTCTTGCTTGGACTTCAAGAAGATGTATGTCAGGTCATTAGTAGCATCCAAGCCATCTGGAGTTTGACCACCAACGGTAACTGCCTCCCAGTGTGCATACCCTTCATTAAATGCGCCACCGGTGGGAGATAGATAGAGATCGATAAACTGGGCCATAGCTACCCACATGCATTCGAGTAATTCTGTCGCTTGATCTTCATTGATGCGCCCCTCTTCAAGATCCTTCTTATAATAAGGATAGAAGTATTGGTCCATCCGACCGTTAGATATGATCGTACCTGTCTTTTGCTCAATTCTGGAGAACATTTGGGTAAACCACTGAGATTGAACCGCTTCACGGAAATCCCGAGCAGGGTTTTCAGGTACCCATGCACAACGCTCAGCAATATCCTGTAATTCTTGTTTCCTTTGGGCATCTAATTCCTTATTAGCCAGCTCAGCGGCTAATTTTGCATGTCTCTTAGCCCAAAGAACGATAGCATCACAGGTGATAATGACAGCTTCTAGGAAAGGCTTCTTCTCCATGTTATCGACTGGGCTCATTGGATCAAGAGCTTCAAGCTTTTGTTGAGCCTCTTCTTTGATTCCTTTAAAACCTCTTTTCAGGACTTTCTCATAATCATGAACCCACTGAATTGAGGAACGAAACGTTGCCGTTTCATTGACGAGGAATCTTGAATTCAAGGGGTTTTCCGGATCATAGGTTAATTTAAAGGTATCCTCCGGAAGAGCCTTTGCCAAATTTTCGTGGAACGTTTTACCCTTCCAATACGGAGCAATTTCATTAATGATCACCTGAGCATCCTCTGGCGTGACGTCAAAAGGAGACTCAACCCTGTTCGGGAGTTGTTCAATAGCGACATCCAGGAAATCCCCATCTAATTCAGGGAAAAGGATCCCATATCGCCCTTGATAGCCAGCTCTCCCAACTAAAAGTTGATGATCATCGATGTACACAGTGATGTTTTCGGCAGTGTATTTTAAGGCTTTGGCCCATCTCAATACGAGGGGTTGCCCTTCCGTTTCTATAAAGGATTGTGTAAAGTATTTTGCTCTTTCCACGTCAATTTTTGGACGAAGGTCTTGGAAACTAGTCAATATTTGAAAGACTCTTTCGCGGCCTTCGAAATTTTTCTTACCCAATTGTTCTTCTTGGATTCTTTGTTCATGAGGGGATAATACGTTACAGCAGGATTCCATAATGATTGCCTCCTATTATTCATTTATTATGTCTAATTCATTAAACATCATCTTATTGATCTAAATTAGTCGGTTTAGAGTAGCAAATGGAATATAGTTCAGCATGTTTATGCTACTATTTACTTGACAAAGTCAGTCAGGTACATTGAAATCGACGGAATAAAGGTAATGAACAGCAATGCAATAACCATGACAATGACGAATGGGACAACAGCTTTTGAGATGTCTGCAATTTTTAGTTTGGCCACGCCACATGCTACAAACAAGTTAACACCCACTGGCGGTGTAATAAACCCAATGGACAGGGCTACCACCATGACGATGCCGAAGTGAATCGGATCGACACCAACTTGAGTAACGATCGGAAGTAAAATCGGGGTCAGGATGACGATGGCCGCTAGAGCTTCCATAAAAACTCCAATAACGAGCAATAAAACAATAACCAATAAAAGAATGGTAATTCTATTGTCAGTTAAGGCAAGCATCCAGTCTGCAATTTGTGTAGGTATTTGTTCAATCGTCAGAATGTTTCCGAATATTGTCGCCATCGCCATCAGCGCTATGATAACAGCTGACGTACTACACGCTTCAATAAGACAGGAAGTAATATTTTTTAGGTTAATTCCTTTATAAACAAAAACGCCTACCATTAATCCATAAAAAGCTGCTACAGCCGCTGATTCCGTAGGTGTCATAAGTCCGGAATAAATACCACCTAAAATAATAACCGGAACCATTAATGCCCATTTGGCATCCCAAAAAGCTTTCATAATGGTTTTTGGAGTCCGCTTGCGCGCTTCTCCTTTCCAGCCGTTCTTTTTAGAATACCAATAAGCTACGCACATCAAGGCAATTCCTATTATTATGCCTGGTACGATGCCGCCCATAAAAAGTTTTCCGATAGATACTTGAGCTGAAACACCGAATACCACGAAGGGATTGCTGGGAGGGATCATTACACCGATTGCTCCAGCAGCAGCAATGAGTGCTGCAGAAAACGATTTAGAATACCCTCTTTCCACCATGGCGGGAATAGTTAAGGAACCAATTGCCGCTACTGTCGCTGGTCCTGAACCGCTGATGGCAGCAAAGAACATACTTGTTGCGACAGTCGCTAAGGCCAGCCCTCCAGTAAATGAACCTAAAAGCTCGTCAGCCAAGGCTAATAGCCGCTTGGATAAGCCTCCTGCACCCATAAAAACACCGGCAGCTACAAAAAAGGGAATAGCCATGATAGGAAAACTGTCAATTGAAGTAAAGGCAATCTGCGCTACATATTCTATCGGCATAGTTCCCGCAGCTGCAATCGTAGCCAAGGCCGAAAGGCCTAAGGCCATAGCAATAGGAACACCAATGAATAAAAAGAGGGCAAAATAACCGAACAGCCAAATTACAGCCGGAAGATCCGAACCTATAAAAAGAGGGATGAAAATAACGATACAAAAGAGAACTCCCAACATAGTATCTTTTAGTCCGGTTTCCATGATTTGTTTTACCAAATCTTGAATGACCCTGATTGACATAAGGCCAAACCCAATCGGTAAGATCATATAGGGAATTAGAAATGGAATTTCAAGCGCCGGCGAAGTTTGGGGAAACTCCACCATCATCTTAATGTGGTCGATCCCCATTACCAATACCACCGCAGATAAAGCAAGGCAACAGATATCTACAATAATCCAACTGACTCCTTGCCATCGTTTCGAAAGTTTATCGTATATTATATCTACCCGGATATTACTACGATTTTTGATAGCTAACGGGATAGCCAAGTACGATATCCAAATGAAAACAAACCTCGCCATTTCTTCTAACCAAACTATCGCACTTCCTTCGAAGACATTAGAAATAGCGTATCTGTAGACAGTTTGATACGTAATCAGTAGAATTATCGCCAGCAAACCAACAAATAAGAACGGTTTTTCAAAGTTTTCATCTATTAACTTGAGCCATTTTAGCCAACCCGTGGTTGAGTTAGTTTGGATTTCGGACAATTCTTGGTTTTCTTTAGAGTTTTTTGACATGTTCACCATCCTAACCCTACAAGTTTTTGATCTACGACTTTGACGGGGAGGGCCCCCCCCCGTCATCTTTTCGTTATTTCTGAGTCGCTAACACCAAGTCCATCAATTCTTGCGGAATACTATCCGAATATTTATCCCAGAGCGGTCTGGTTAATGTTTTGAACTCTTCCTTTTCTTCAGGAGTTAAATCATGAACTTTAATTCCAGAATCAATAAACTTTTGTTTCGCCTTTACTTCCAAATCTCTAGAAATAGAACGCTGATAATCTAAAGCTTCTTGGCCGGATTTCACAATAATATCTTGAATATCTTTAGGCAGTCCGTCAAAATACTTTTTGTTCATATACAGCAAGTGCATACTGTAGTTATGGGCGGAATCAACGGCATATTCTAAAACTTCAGCGTGTTTTGCGTCCCAGAGCAAACCAAAAGTATTTCCTTCACCATCAACGGTACCTTGTTGTAAAGCAGTATACGTTTCTCCCCAGGCGACAGGAGTGGCACTCATACCTAAAGCTTGGGCTACACCAACTTCAACCGGCGAATCCGTGGTTCTAACTTTTAAGCCTTTCAAATCAGACGCCTTGGCAATAGGTTTTTTTGTGGTTACAAAATTCCGATAGCCATACTCGCTGTACATAATTGGCTTTAATCCAATTTTCCCAGCAACCTCATCTAAGTACTTTCCTAATTCGCCCTCGTCCAAAGCAGCGTATAAGTTCTCTTGATATTTGATGTCCGTGATGTAGGGAAGGTCAAATACCATAAATTCTCGAGAAAAACTGGCCATGTTGGGTGATGAAGTGGATGCCATTTCTAATGTACCCTTTTGCGTCGATTCTAGGGTTACTCGGTCGCTACCCAAGGTGGTGTTGCCAAATATTTGGACTTCCACTCTTCCGTCAGATTTTTGTTCAACTATTTCCTTGAATTTCTCATAACCTAATGTGACGTTATTTCCGGGTGCCATCGGGTGTGCCAAACGGATGACGATTTTTTTTGCATCCCCGCTGGCTGTTTTTCCCCCACTGTTACTTCCACAACCGACAATAGTGAGTGCTGCAAGAGATACTACAAGTAGTAAAGATACCAATTTCTTTTTCATTTTATCTGACTCCTTCCAAATGTTTTGTTTATTAGTGTTTTCTAGGAAGTAGATTCCCTTTAACAATATCGTTTTAGTTGATTTTAACTCCACCTCCTTAAAAGCGTAACAAGTTAGGTTATGCTCACGTTTGGGTTACGTAAAGAGCATGGACCCTCATTACAAACCCTTGATAAAATTTGCACTTGTAAACTTTTAAGAACGTCACCAGTTCAAGTAATATTGATGCCTTTTGAAAACTATTTCTGGAGATAAGAGTAGTAAGCAGGCAGGCATCATCTCTAAACACTGATGGGCAGAAGTACCGATGCGCGTTCTTTTAATAGATAAACAGTGCGAATAATTGTGATATTGTTATTGCAAAAGCCGTGCCAACCGCAAAATAGCTCCAAGATAGTAGATTTAGTGAGGTATTTCGTAAGCTTTCGTGCAAATCTGCAACTTATTGTTAAAACTAATGATAGTTATACCATTTTTCAATAGTTAACGGGTGTTGCGATCAAGCAACACCCGTTTCCGTTTTGCAACGTAGGGTTATAAGAGTGAGTGTTTTTTAGCCTTTCTAAATATGGTTGTGCGATCAACTTTGAATAATTTAGCCACTTTCGCAACTGATCCGTTAACTTCAAGCGCTTGCATGAGTAAGTTTTTTTCGTAATCACACATTAACTCATCTAATGATTTATTTTCATCACAGATACTCGTTCGATCCATGGGGACCTCGTCACAGAGCATATAATGGGGCAAATCTGAAACATCGAGAATCTCTCTATCACGAGTAACAACGAGACTTTGAATAAAATTATCCATCTCCCTTACATTACCCGGCCACTTATAATTTTGAAAAGCCTTGCAAACTTCTTTTGTGAAAGTTACATCTTTTCTGTATTTCGCATTATATTTTTCAAGAAAGAAAGAGGCCAATGGCAGAACATCCCCTTGCCTTTCCCTTAAAGGAGGTATCTGTAGAACAGCAACCCGAAGCCTATAAAATAAATCACTTCGAAAACGGCCATTTTTAACCTCTTCTTCTAGATCTCTGTTGGTTGCCGCAATAAAACGAACATTAAATTTTCTTACCTTTGTTGACCCCACACGGATCAATTCCTGATCTTGTAGGGCTCGAAGTAATTTGGACTGCATCATAAGGGGGAGCTCCCCAATCTCATCTAAGAATAGGGTTCCCTTATCTGCCATTTCGAAGAGCCCCGGTTTACCTTTCGTATTAGCTCCCGAAAAAGCTCCCGATTCATATCCAAAAAGTTCAGATTCAATAAGACTTTCCGGAATCGTCGAACAGTCCACTTTAAAGAAGGGTTCATTATGCCTCAGGCTTCGTTCGTGAATGCGTCTAGAGAAAACATCCTTACCCACACCAGTTTCACCCATCAGCAATACCGTTGCATCGGTCTTAGCCACCTTATCTAACGTATTATTCAAGTTAACTATTTCTCGACTTTCAAAGACGAACAGGCCTTGTTTCATTTTGTTATCTAAACTTTGGGCTTCATGAAATTTATCGATTACTTCTTTCTGATTCGCAATTTGGTTCTGTAGTTGAGAAAGTAATGTGATATCCCTGACAAACGTTACGACTAAAACAACCTTACCCGATTCATTAAATACGGGACAACCATTTAAGATCACGCGTCTTCCTTCTTTAGTCACTTGAACTGAACTTTTCTTTCGACCTGTACTTACAATCTCTGGGTTTAATACCACATCGAAACTCCCCTGGTTACGCAAATCCGTGACTAACTCACCCATAATTTCTTCTCTTTTTAACCCCGTAAGCTTTTCGTACATTTGATTGACCGCTAGAGTCTTCCCCTTAGCATCCGTGATATAGATACCATCACTAAAAACGTCTAGAATCCCCTCATGAATTTTCTCCGTATCGAGCGTTTCTGAAAATATACCCACTACGAGACCTCCATTCCCCAAGTGTTGCACCATTACAACGGGTTGCATATCTGCAACATCGCTAAATCTTTCACAAACCTCAGTCCCTTTTGACCCCAAAACGTATCAATTGAGTTGCAAGTCTACAACAACTGTATCATAATTCGACAAAAAATATCATACTATTAGTATTTTTTATGTTGGTACAAATCTTGCAACTGTTTTTGAGTCAGGTTTTGACAAAAAAAAGAGGAGGATATCATGAACATAATTGATTTTAGATTTAGACCAAACACTGAAGACACTTTATCAGGAATTGCCAATAGCAAAATGTTTAAAGGTCTTTGTTCCTCAATCGATTTTTCCAAGATGTTACCCCAAACCGTCGAAGAAGTTGTTCAAGAACTGGATAAGTATAATGTTGTAAAAGCTGTCGTCACGGGTCGGGATTGCGAAACAACCTATGGTTCAAAATCAAATAACCAAAGCGTGATCGAGTTCGTTCGTAAATTCCCCAATAAATTTATCGGTTTCGCTGGACTCGATCCTCATAAGGGAATGCGTGCCATTGAAGAAATTAAAACCGCTGTCAATGAACACGGGTTAAAAGGAGCTGCGATCGATCCTTACCTCGCCCAGATTTATGCGAACGACGCGAAATACTACCCCATCTTTTCTAAATGCTGCGAATTAAATATCCCGTTAGTTATTGCTACGGGCCCAGGGACTTTAGTACCGAATGCAGTAATCGACCATGTCGCCCCTCGGTATATCGACTTTGTCGCCAGAGATTTCCCCGAGTTAAAAATCATTATCAGTCACGGCGGATATCCTTGGGTCAATGAAATGATTATGATTGCTCAACGCAATGCCAATGTGTACCTCGAATTATCTGAATATGAATTCTTCCCCCAATCAGAAGCCTATATTCAAGCAGCCAATACAATTATCAGCGATAAAGTTCTCTATGCAAGTGCCCATCCTTTTGTGGACTTTAAAGTAGCGTTAAAAAACTACGAAAAGCTTCCTTTCAAACCGGAGGTTCTTGAAAAAGTGATGTACAAGAATGCCGCGAAGGTTTTAAACTTGCCCGAAATAGCGACTCCTACGACTGTAAATACCGTAAATACTAAAAACGCTATAAATTCTTCTCCAAATAGTATCGAAATACAGAGCATTATCGAGAGCGTGATTAAAGAACTCGCTCAAAAGGGAACGCTAGCCAGCCGCTAGGAGATATAAAATGACTAATTTAGAATATGCTAACCAAATTATCCAAGAATTTAAAGAGAAAATTGATCATCCCCAACGTTTTGAGCAGAAAAAGAAGCTATATACAGGTGTAGATCTGGGCACGGCTTACATTGTTCTGGCAGTCGTTGATGAAGAGGGTAATCCTATAGCTGGAGCCATGCGCTTTGCACAGGTTGTCAAAGATGGTCTCGTGGTCGATTACATCGGAGCTGTGGATATAGTAAGAGAGCTTAAAGCAAAAATTGAAGACGATCTGGGAGTTGAGCTTTTAACTGCCGGGGTAGCCTATCCCCCTGGCACTTCAAAAGGAGATCAAAAAGCAATCTCCTATGTTGCTGAAGCTGCCGGATTTGAAGTTGTCACTACTCTCGATGAGCCTACTGCTGCGAATAATGTCCTGAAAGCTACCAATGGCGCAGTTGTAGACATCGGAGGAGGCACGACAGGTATTGCCATCTTAAAGGATGGCAAAGTAACCTATGTTGCAGACGAACCCACCGGAGGAACACACTTCAGCTTAGTGATATCAGGCGCTCGTAAACTGCCCTTTGAAGAAGTCGAAAAACTCAAGTTAGACCAGACCAAACATTCCGAACTCTTGCCGGCCATTAAACCTGTGATACAAAAAGTGGCAAGTATCATAAAAAGTCATATTCAAGACCGTAATGTCCAGAAGGTATATTTAGTCGGCGGGACAAGTTGTTTTACCAACATTGATAAAATCATCGAAACCGAACTAGGCCTAGCTGTCATAAAACCTAAAAATCCCCTTTTAGTTACTCCTTTAGGAATAGCACTTGGCGCAAAGAAGGTGTATGAATGAAAATTGGAAGAGTCATCAACAGTGTCTGGGCAACACGAAAGGCAGACTCCCTCATCGGAGTGAAGTTAATGATTGTGCAGCTCTTGGATAAACCGAACGGTGAGGGAGGAAAATTAATCGTTGCAGCAGACATCATCGGGGCAGGCAATGGCGATAAAGTGCTAATCACTGAAGGTAGTTCAGCTAGGAATATGGATCACCTAAATGATTCTCCTATTGATTCCATCATCATTGGGATCATTGATGAGGAGAAAGATAAATCTAATGGGGTGCCTAATCATGCGTGAACAATTAATTCAAAAAATCAAAGAAGCTGGAGTAGTTGGTGCTGGGGGCGCGGGATTTCCAACTCATGTCAAAGTAGCTTCCTATGCTCAATCCGTAGTTGTCAATGGCGCAGAGTGTGAGCCCCTTCTGCGAGTGGATCAACAACTGATGGATGTTAAAGCGGATAAAATGGTCAGAGGATTAGAGACCGTCATGAAAGCAACTGGGGCAACCGAAGGCATCATAGCCCTAAAAAGCAAGTATAAACGTGCCATAGCTTCGTTAGAAAAGGAGATTGTCGGAAAACCCATCCGCATTAATATACTAGGTGACTTTTATCCGGCAGGAGATGAGCATCTCACCGTCTATGAATCTACAGGCCGAATTGTACCTCAAGGTGGAATCCCCCTTAAGGTCGATTGTGTGGTAAGTAACGTAGAAACTCTCATCAATATAGCCACTGCCGTAGAAGGCAAGCCGGTAACCGATACCTATCTCACCATTACCGGCGAAGTACCTCAACCTATTACTTTAAGACTACCGATTGGAACGTCAGTCATAGAAGCCTTAAAGATTGCCGGACAGACCGACTTAGAGGGTATGAAAGTTATCGAAGGCGGCCCTATGATGGGAAAGATCATCGAAGATTTAAACCAACCCATTACGAAGACGACCAAAGGCTTAATCGTCTTATCCATAAATCACCCACTCATCAAGAAAAGAACGTTAGCCTTTGAAAAGATCGCTAAACAAGCTCAGGTCAGCTGCATTCAATGCCGATATTGCACCGATTTGTGTCCGCGCTACTTATTAGGACATCATCTTGAGCCCCACAAAATCATGCGAACCATCAAACACCTTCAAGGGCAGGAAGAAACGATGAAAATGGCCTTAGCGTGTTCTGAGTGCGGAGTCTGTGAGCAATACGCCTGCATTATGGGCCTCTCGCCCAGAGCGGTAAACTCCATGATCAAAAAAGAATTGTCTAAGATGGGAATTAAACCGGATGGACCTCCTGCTGACCAAATTGCCAATCCAATGCAA
This sequence comes from Desulfosporosinus sp., assembly GCF_014237355.1. Taxonomy (NCBI): domain Bacteria; kingdom Bacillati; phylum Bacillota; class Clostridia; order Eubacteriales; family Desulfitobacteriaceae; genus Desulfosporosinus; species Desulfosporosinus sp. Next base: position 98,605 of record NZ_JABZFS010000076.1, on the reverse strand, counting down.
ATGCATCGGAAAGTTCCTGTAAAACGTCTGATCTCTCGACTGGGATTAAAAAACTATGACGTGAGTGCTCCTCTAAACGAAGAAGAGTTCCCAGTGAGTCGTGTCGAGATCAAGCTACGTCAACATGTTGGGGCTCCAAGTCAACCAATCGTACAGGTAGGACAGCAGGTACAAAAAGGAGATCTAATTGCGGTGACCCCTGACAAAGCCTTAGGCGCTAATATTCATGCCAGTATCAGTGGAGTTATCAAGGATATAACAGATAGCATAGTAATCTCCTTGATGGAAGGGAGTGACAAATAAAGATGGAGGCCATTGGGTTAGTAGAACTTAATAGCATAGCCAAAGGAATAGAAGCTGCCGACGCGATGCTCAAAGCGGCTCAAGTCGAACTTCTAGAAGCAAAGCCTGTTTGTCCCGGAAAATATATCGTCATGATCAGCGGCGATGTCGCTGCAGTCCAAAGTTCAGTGGATGCAGGTAAGAGTATCGGGGCCACTGCGGCCATCGATGATTTTATCCTCCCCAATGTACACCCACATGTCATTAAGGCCATATCTTCAGCTTCCGAAGTGAATGAGATCAAGGCTTTAGGAATCATCGAAACGTTCTCCATCTCCTCTTTAATAGTCGCTGCCGATACTGCAGCTAAAGCGGGTCAAGTTGATTTGATCGAGATCCGGATCGGCATGGGGATTGGCGGAAAATCATTTGTTACACTCACAGGGGACGTTTCCTCAGTAACCTCATCCGTTGAAGCCGGAGTCGTCTTGGCATCAGACCGTGGAATGCTCATCGAAAAAGTCGTTATTCCTTCCCCCCACTATAACTTAAAGCAATGTCTCTGCTAATCTTTTGCACTTTTGGTCCAAGGGTAAGGAGGTGACATACTAATGAAAACTTTAATTACAGCAACTGACGTGAAAAAGGTGGCTGAAAACCATGAAACCACTTTTTATATCCAAGCGGACAGTATCATCACTCCGTCAGCAACAGATACAGCCCAGGACCTAGGCATCCAGATCATCGTGGGTTCTGCGCCTGAGCCGGTGCAGGACGAAATAAATACTCCTTGTAATCCTATAGCATTACCTTCTTCTGGTCTCGACCCAAATCTCGTGGCCAAAATCGTCGGGGAAGTGATGGCCTGTCTTAACCTATCAAAACAGCCTTCTCAACTTATTAAAGAAGTCGACCCCTGTGGACTAAGGCTGGCCAAAGGAGACAGTGTCGTATTAGAAAACTATGACACTGGTAATCCCCAAGACAAGGTAAAAATTAAAGAGCTATTTAACTCAAGGGAAAGTTCAAATTTCTCGGCAGGCTTTATATCGCTTGAAGCGACAAGCTATTCTACTCTAATCAAACACGATGAGCTCAATTATATTATCGATGGTACCTTGAAATGTAACGTGAACGGCAAGACGTATATCGGTAAACCGGGGGATACATTTTTCATCCCTGCAAACACCAAAGTCACCTTCTCAACGTCTAACAACGTCAGATTCTTCTATGCCTCATCTTTGAATAGGTAAAAAATATATTTCAAGGAGGAACTATTAATGAATAATGCCTTAGGAATGATTGAAACTAAAGGTCTTATCGGCGCAATCGAGGCGTCGGATGCTATGGTTAAAGCGGCTAACGTAACTTTAATTGGAAAAACCCTCGTCGGTGGAGGCTTAGTCGCCGTCATGGTCCGGGGAGATGTTGGCGCCGTTAAAGCAGCTACTGATGCTGGTGCTGCTGCTGCTGAGCGTGTTGGCGAATTGGTTTCCGTCCATGTTATTCCAAGACCTCACACCGATGTAGAAAAGGTTCTTCCCAACGAAAGCAAGAAGTAGGAGGATATTCAAATGCAACAAGATGCCTTAGGAATGATTGAAACAAAGGGTCTAACTAGTGCTATAGAAGCAGCTGATGCCATGGTTAAGGCGGCTAATGTTCGTTTGATTGGCAAAACTCTTGTGGGTAGCGGTTTAGTCACTGTCATGGTCCGGGGAGATGTTGGCGCCGTTAAAGCGGCTACTGATGCTGGCGCTGCTGCTGCCAATCGCGTTGGCGAATTGGTTTCCATCCATGTTATTCCAAGACCACATACTGATGTTGAAACGATTCTTACTGAATAAGTGACATTTTTAATTTTTATTAATTTTAATGGAGGATGAAATTATGCAACAAGATGCATTAGGAATGATTGAAACAAAAGGTCTAATTGGTGCTATAGAAGCATGTGACGCTATGGTAAAGGCGGCTAATGTACGTTTAATTGGTAAAACTCTCGTAGGTGGCGGTTTAGTGACCGTCATGGTTCGGGGAGATGTTGGAGCCGTTAAAGCAGCTACTGATGCTGGCGCTGCTGCTGCTGAGCGTGTTGGCGAATTAAAATCAGTCCATGTTATCCCCAGACCTCATACCGATGTCGAAATAATCCTTCCAAAGGAAGGCGGACAACCAGAAAAAAAGTAAGTAGAAGTTCGCGTGCCAAAAAGAGAAACACATAAGTACACAGAAACCGTCATCATCTTCGAATTACTCGAAAGGAATGATCCTAAGTGGGTTTAGATTATGATTTAGCCTCTATTCAAGATGCCCGAGATTTAGTTAAAAAAGCTAAGGAAGCTCAACAGTCTTTAGCTAGTTTTAGCAAACAAGAAATTGATAACATTTTAGTCTCTATCGTGAAAGCAGTCGAAGAAAACGCGGAGTCCCTTGCGCTGATGGCCGTTGAAGAAACAAATTACGGAATCGTTGAGGATAAAATCACCAAAAATCTTTTTGCCTCAAAGGAAGTCTATGAGGCAATTAAGGATATCCAAACGGTCGGTATCATCAGCGAAGATCCTGAGTTAAAGGTCATCAAAGCCGCCGTTCCTGTTGGAGTAATCATGGGCATTACTCCAACCACGAACCCGACCTCAACAGTTATTCATAATGCAATCTGTGCGCTCAAAGGGGGCAATTCCATCGTTTTCTCCCCCCATCCCACCGCAGGTAAATGCAGTCTTGCCGCTGCCCAGCTTGTCAATGATGCTGCGGTAAAAGCCGGAGCCCCAGATGGAGTCGTAGGGTGTCTCTCCAAATTATCCATGAAGGCAACAGAGGAACTCATGCATCATAACGATGTTTCCGTCATTATTGCCACCGGGGGGTCAGCGATGGTGAAAGCTGCCTATAGCGCTGGTAAGCCAGCCTTCGGAGTAGGACCCGGTAATGTCCCCGTATTTATCGAACGGAGTGCAGATATCAAACAAGCCGTTTGTGACATTATCACCAGTAAATCCTTTGACAATGGGATGATTTGTGCTTCAGAGCAAGCAATTATCGCAGATATGCCCGTAAAAGACGAGATCATTGCAGAATTAAAGTGTCAAGGCGCCTATTTCCTTTCTCCAGAAGAGGTTAAAAAAGTTAGTAGCGTCGTGATAAATCCTAAAGGAGGGATGTTTCCTGCTTTAGTCGGACAAACTCCACAAACGATTGCCCGCAAAGCCGGATTCAGCGTCCCAACAGATATTAAAGTTTTAATCGCTCCTCTTGATGGATATGGACCGGGATATCCACTATCCTATGAGAAACTAACCACTGTTTTAGGTTTCTATACTGTCAATGATTGGCATGATGCCTGTCTCCTCAGTATTGAGCTCTTAAAACTAGGTGGCATCGGGCACTCTTTCTCCATCCATTGCCAGGATGATCAAATCATCCGAGAGTTCCTTAAGAAGCCCGTCAATCGTATTTTAGTTAATACCCCTTCCGCCCTTGGAGGTATCGGATCTACTACAGGATTATTGCCCTCCTTAACTCTAGGTTGCGGGACTTGGGGTGGGAGCAGCATCTCTGAAAACTTAGGACCCCAGCATCTAATCAATGTCAAAAGCTTAACCTATGGAATTAAAAAAACAGCTTGCAATTCAAAAAATGCTAGCTGTTCATCGCCCTCTCCCGTTAAGAATAATATAAGTTCCTGTGATCTAAAATCTGATGACCTTGCTGACGTTGTCAAACAAGTCCTCAAACAGCTACAACTTTGTTAATCTTTGCAACATTTAAAGGTGGGAATGTAATTGGATCAAAATCAGCTCCTTGCCTTGATCACTGAAGCAGTCGCAAAACATCTATGTCATAACTTCGGAGTGAGCAAAATTCCGGTAGCAATATCGAATCGTCATGTTCATCTTTCACAAGAGGATATGGACAGGCTATTTGGTGCCAACCATCGGTTTAAAGTTTTAAAGAATTTGTCCCAACCTGGGCAGTTTGCCTATGAAGAACAGGTAACTCTCGTGGGACCAAAAGGTGTCATCGAAAAGGTCCGTATTCTCGGGCCAGCTCGCCCTAAGACTCAAGTCGAAATCTCTATATCAGATGGGATAAAACTTGGAGTGAAAGCTCCCATAAGAGATTCTGGTGAGCTAGCGAAATCAGCGAGTCTTACTTTGGTGGGCCCATTAGGATCGACTACTCTACCCGAGGGTACGATTATTGCAGCTCGACACATTCACATGCATCCTGAGGATGCGGCTCGATTCGGTGTAAAAGATAAAGACAGAATTAATGTCAAAGCACCCGGAAATCGAAGCTTAGTCTTTAATGAAATGCTCATCCGGGTTAGTGATCAATACAAACTCGAAATGCATATCGATATCGATGAAGCGAACGCTGCCTATCTAAAAAATAATGACTTTGTAGAAATTGTATAGTGAATAAGGTTTAGGGGTTGCCGACGGGCAGCCCCTGAACTATACCCCTCACTAAAGGAGATATGATCGGGTTATTCCTTTGCCTCCAACCATTCCCCTTTAAACGCATAAGTGGCTGGTCCCGTCATATAGACATGGTTATCTGATCCCCATTCAATAAACAAGTCTCCCCCAGGCAGATGAACTGTCACAGCACGCTCAGTCTTATTGTTAAGTACAGCAGCGACCGCAGAAGCGCAAGCACCGGTCCCGCAGGCTAAGGTTGGACCAGCCCCCCTCTCCCAAACTTTCATGGTTATTTCCTGGGGAGAGTTGATCTGAATAAACTCAACATTGGTTTTACGTGGAAAGAGGGAGTGTTTTTCAATTGCCGGACCTAAGCGATCAAAATCCAGTGTGGAAAAATCCTCTACAAAGATAACACAATGTGGATTTCCCATGGAAACAGCCGTATATAAGTAGGTTTGGCCTAACACTTCCATAGACTGCCCTACAACTGGTTCCCCTTCTCCTAGAACGGGAATGAGTTCTGCGCGTAAAATAGGCTCACCCATATCCACCTGTACCCCTTGAACTTGGCCTTCTTTGATATATAGATTAAGCTTTAAGATACCTGCTCCAGTCTCTATAAGCATCGGATCAGAAATTAAAAGTCCTTGATCATAAACATAACGTGCAAAACAGCGTATGCCATTACCGCACATTTCCGGTTCTGAACCATCAGAATTAAAGATACGCATTCGGGCATCAGCGACGTTTGAAGGTAATACAACGACTAATCCGTCCCCTCCAATTCCAAATTGACGATGGCAGAGTTTCTTGGCTAACTCAGGATAATCCACGTCTACATCCGAACCGGAAAAATGATCTATAAAAACAAAATCATTACCCAAACCGTGCATTTTAATAAATTTCATCCCTGCCCCCCCTAATCGATGTTCGATGTTCGATATTCGTTATTCGAAAGCTATATATTGAATATCTACCTATACCCCTGGATGATTTTAAACCAAGGGAAACGAAGTAAAACTTCACCTTAAGTCTTTATATCCTACGCAATATCTCCCTAAAAGAATACTACGCTAATTAAAATGGGTCAACCGATTGAACTCGGTTGACCCAAGAATATATTTTGAGGACTCTACCATATGAAGCCGTTATACTATAATGGTCTACCAATTCGTAAAGGCGATCTGATTACTAACTACCACTGATTTTAACTCCAATATCGAACTACGAACTACGAACTACGAACCTCGCATTTACCCCTTGGCAATGACCGTCTTTCCTTGCCAGCTGTTTTTCAAGAGCCGAGCAAAACCGATCAAAATTGACGGACCACCTGCTACGCACAGAATAAGAATCCATTGCCAACCTACTAAGGGTGCCGTCTTAAAGATCGCTTGTAAAGGAGTTAGATATATTACACAGAGCTGCATCACGGTTGAGACTAGGACTGCCCCCACTAAATAGACGTTGGTGAGAAGACCCACTTCGAAGATACCTCGTTCTTCAGATCGGCAGTCGAAGACATGGAACAATTGGGAAAACACTAGAGTCGTGAAGGCCATGGTGCGGGCGCCCAGCATATTAACTCCCATAAAAAGAGCGGCAACGAAGACAAAGAGCGTACCTAATCCGATAAAAGTCCCTCGAACTGCAATTTTTGAAGCCAATCCCCGTGCAAAAATGCTCTCCCCCGGTTTTCTGGGCGGACGACTCATTATGCCCGGTTCTGCACCATCCACTCCTAAGGCCATGGCAGGCAATCCATCAGTAACAAGATTAACCCATAAAATCTGAATAGGAAGTAAGGGGAGTGGTAAGCCCACAAGTGTCGCCAAAAACATTGTTAAGACTTCTCCAAGATTACAGGAAAGTAAGTAACGGATAAATTTTCGAATATTGTCGTAAATCCCCCGGCCCTCTTCCACTGCGGCTACGATGGTTGCAAAGTTATCATCTCCCAAAACCATCGATGAGGCTTCTTTAGTTACATCTGTCCCGGTTTTACCCATGGCAACCCCAATATCTGCTTCTTTAACGGCGGGGGCATCGTTAACTCCGTCCCCAGTCATGGCAACGACTTGACCACGCTTTTTATAAGCACGTACAATTCGAAGTTTATCCTTGGGTGTCACTCGAGCAAAAACTGAAACATCCATGATCTTCTCGCTTAATTCCTGGTCTGATGTACGCTCTAATTCTGTTCCTGTAATAACTCCCCTGTCCCTGCCTTGTAGGATTCCTAATTCATGGGCTACCGCTTCGGCAGTTAAACGATGATCCCCAGTGATCATAACTGGTTTAATACCAGCTTGCCGACAAACTCTGATCGCTTTGACCGCACTCACTCGTGGTGGATCAATCATTCCTAACAATCCGACGAAGGTCAACCCTTGCTCCACATTTTCATCGAGGGGCTCGGAATCAGACAACGGTCTTTCGGCAACTGCCAGAACTCGTAGAGCATGCATAGCCATCTCATCATTGGCTCGCATAATGCTTTTCTTACGTTCATTGGACAGTTCTACAACCCCTTGACGGGTTAACTCGTGCTGGCATAGCCGAAGTACCATGTCTGGGGCACCTTTGACATAAGCCCTACGACCTTGTTTTGTTTCATAGACAACACTCATTCGTTTACGGTCGGAATCAAAGGGCAGCTCGCCGATTCGGGTTTGCTTTCGTTCCAGAACTTCACGCCATATCCCAGCCTTCGCTGCAGCCACCAATATGGCTCCCTCTGTGGGATCTCCCTCAATGCCCCAGGGAGCATCTTTTCCTTTTGAACGAAAGAGCCCAGACACTTGCACCCCTTTCTTAGTCAAGGTAGAGTTGTTGCAAAGTGCAGCAATCTTTAGCGCTGCGTTCAGAGGATCACGCTCTTTCTCCGGATCGGCGCCATTGAATTCTCCTTTGGGATCATACCCTTCTCCGGAAACTGAAATCCTTCGTCCATCTGAGTATATTTGGCGGACGGTCATTTCATTTTGAGTTAATGTCCCAGTCTTATCTGAGCAGATCACCGTCGCACAACCCAAGGTTTCTACAGCAGGAAGTTTCCTTATGATTGCTTGCCGTTTGACCATTCGTTGTACCCCTACTGCCAAAGCCACGGTGACAATAGCCGGAAGTCCTTCTGGAATTGCCGCTACTGCTAAGGACACTCCTGTAAAGAACATCTTGTAAAAGTCCTCGCCCCTGAGAACCCCAACTACCACGACTGCCGCGCAGACGAGAAAACTAATTAAAACCAACCACTTGCCCAGTTCTGCCAGACGTTTCTGCAAAGGAGTTTCTTCGTCTTCAACACTTTGGATCATACCAGCGATGACACCCATCTCCGTATCCATTCCCGTAGCAACTACAACCCCCGCTCCTCGGCCATTGACGATAGAGGTCCCCATATACCCCATATTTTGGCGATCGGCCATAGGGGTGAGTTCATCATGCAGAGGGGAGATACTTTTATTGACAGGATGGGACTCTCCTGTCAGAGCTGACTCCTCTACTTGCATATTAACTGCCTGAATCCAACGAACATCCGCCGGAATTCGATCCCCTGTATCCAAAAGCACAATATCTCCCGGCACAACATCTGCCGCTGGAATCCTCTGTTCCATCCCTTCCCTTAAGACTCGAGCTTCAGGAGCGGTTAAAGAACGCAGAGATTCCATGGAACGTTCGGCACGAAATTCCTGTACGAAGCCTAAAATTGCATTGATTATGAGAATTGCTAAGATCGTGATGGCATCCGCGATCTCGCCCAAGAGTCCCGAGACTACCGTGGCTGCGAGTAAGACTAGCACCATAAAATCTTTAAATTGTCCTAGGAATAAAAAGACAGGGTGCGTCCCTTTTTTTACCGCAAGGACATTATTTCCAACCTCCTGTAACCGACGCCGAACCTCTTTAACACTTAACCCTTTACCTGGATGTACTTCCAAGGCCTTGGCCACGTCAAGCCAAGGCAACACATGCCACGCCTGTTGCCGCATGCCCTTTTTCCTCCTTTTCGTGATCGCCCATCGCGCATCGCGCAAATGGCTTTGTCCCTTTTGTAGTACATGCTTATTCCTGGAAGTATAGAAAAATGCCTCAACAGGACAAGTGTGTTATACTAAAAAGCGATTCAGAGTGAAAGGATGTAATTACATGGCGTTAGACGGTGTAACCCTCGCCTATTTAGTAAAAGAGCTTGCTCCCCTGCTCATTGGAGCACGTATTGATAAGATTTTTCAACCCGAAAAAGACGAAATCCATTTCCAATTACGTCAACAGGGATCGAGGCGGCTCCTGCTTAGTACCAGTGCCACATCCCCTCGCTTCCACCTCACACAGGAAAACAAAAAAAACCCGACAACTCCGCCAATGTTTTGTATGATTTTGCGTAAACACCTAGAAGGGGGTAAACTTGTCGGCATACACCAGAGTGACCTTGAACGTGTGGTGACGTTTGAATTTCAAAATTATAATGACCGCGGAGATTTAGTGTCTTTACATCTTCACTTAGAAATCATGGGGAAACATAGCAACTTAATCCTTGTTGATCCCTTGACAAATACGATTCTCGACGGCTTAAAACGCTATTCACATGCCCTCAGTCACCATCGTGAGGTATTGCCTGGACGAGCCTACCTCGCTCCTCCTTCTCAGGGCAAACAGCCTCCTTTAGAGGACGAAGAGCTTTGGCGCCAGACCCTTTACGAGGAATCTTTAGATCACCCCATCACTAGCATACTCCTGGCTCGTTTTGCCGGAATCAGCCCTGAATTGGCACGGGAAATCGTCATTCAAGCTGGATTAAAGACCGAAATCCTCCTCCATCAATGCGGAGATATCGATCTTTCACGGCTTTTTCAGGCATATCGCAGACTCTCAAATCCTGAGGGTGTCCCTGATATACAACCCTGTCTCTATTACAATCAGGCCCCCCGCCCCCAACCCGCAGCCTTCAGCTTTGTTCCCTTTCAGCAATATCAAGAGCTAACGATAAACTATGTTTCCACACTAAACGACGCAGTTCAAGGCTTTTATCAGTCAAAATCTAACAATAACTCACTTGAATCGAAACGAGGCTCTCTACGAAAGATCGTTCAAGAACAATATACTCATAGTAGTAAGAAGCTTAAAATCTATAAAGAAACCGAATCCAGTGCACAAGAGGGTCTTGCATATCAACGGTGGGGTGAACTCCTTACCGCAAACCTCTACCGCATTTCACCCGGAGCCACTGAGGCCGTAGTGGAAGATTATTATGACGCCTCAGCTTCTGCCGTGGTTATTCCCCTAAATCCACATATTAGCGCCATCGACAACGCTCAAAGATATTACAAGCTCTATAACAAGGCAAAAGCGACGTTGCTCAAAACAAAGGAGCTAAAGGAAACCACCCTTGAAGAACTAAATTATCTTGACTCCTTACGGTATAATCTGGATCAAGCGGCCAGCCTTACAGAGCTCGATGAACTTCATGTTGAATTGGCTGGACAAGGGTATGTGGCAGGAAAGCATTTGAAGAAGGACTCCCTCAAGCCGAAAAAGGGCCGCTCCAAATCAAATTCTAAACCTAAAAGGAAGTCTCCCAAAGAAGTTCCTCAACCCCGAGTCTATCGTTCCAGCCAAGGCAGAGTCATCCTGGTTGGGAAAAATAATGCTCAAAATGATTGGTTGTCCTTGCGCAAAGGTAAACCCACGGATCTCTGGCTCCATACCAAAGTAATTCCCGGTTCACACGTTCTAATTCCTCTTGAAGAAGGGGAGGAGTTCCCGGATGACACTACCCTTGAAGAAGCCGCCGCCCTTGCCATCTATTACAGTCAAGCTCGCGGTTCTTCTCAAGTCGCCGTGGATTATACTCATGTCAAACAGCTTAAGAAGCCTAACTCAGCCAAGCCCGGCATGGTGATTTACGAACAAAACTGGACTCTATATCTAACGCCTAAGCAAGAAATCTTAGAGCGATTGTTGGCCAGTGAAGAGGTTATAGACTAAAGGGAAAGCGAAAATGACCCGTTATCTGGGAGGGCCAATTCTGTAATTGATCCGATTCGCTGGGAGTAGGTCCTGAGTTATGAAGAATATAGGGGACCCCGTCAGGTCTACGTTTATCAGATATTATAGCAATGTGTTCATGAGGGGGAGCAAACGTCACAATGTCCCCAGCCTGCCAGAGTGTCAGATTCTCCACATCTCCGGGAATAATTTCACGAGTTAATTCCTGGGCATTTCGACGTAAAAAGACAATGAGGTTTGGTACTCTACGGAAATCAATATTCGGGTCTGGCTTACCCTCCACGCGAGAATATTCCTCGATATTAGCACTAATATCTTGATCGACTAAACTCTTTAAGTCATAGCCTGCATCCCGGAATGCCCGCCAAACGACATCCGTACAGACCCCTTCACTCTCGGGCGGATAGCCCCCCTGATAATAGGCACTTCGATACTGCGGTTTCCTCTTTACCTCAGCTTTGGCACCTGCAACCATATCTTTTAAGTCATCTAAGCCATCTCTATCCTTATCTGTCGAACAAGAAAGGGTGGGAACTTTTAGTGAAGTATAAAAGGGAACTTGAATTTCGGATTGGGGTTTCCAGATAATCCAGGCTCCACAGGCAACACCGCCAATCAGCAAAAATAGCGGTACCCATACATGCGGTTTTCGCAATCAACTTCTCCCCTTAAAAATAACCTTAGTTTTCCAGTTACCTTTTATGATTCAACATATTCCTTGATACTCCTTCCTAATCAGGTTAACAAAGTCGCCTTCCCTAGTTCACTCTCCCCTAATATATAAAAAATCCCCATACTCTAAGAGTACAGGAACTGTTTCTGCATAGTGTGGGGTAGTATGTAGTTGTTTGGTTCTTAAAATCCTATAACCCAAAATGTCTTAGAATCATGGGACAAAGGTCAATAATTCTCGCATGTTCTAACTTAATGGGCATACCGGCAACAATCATCGGCACCGTAGAATCTTCTTCCTCTAGAGAGCCATGGCTGCCTCCGCCCGGATGAATGGGTGCGCCGACAGCAAAATATTCATATCCCGAGGCAGCTGAAACTGCAATCCGACTCCCACTTCGCGCTTCAAGAGCTGAAATCAGTCGATTAAAGGCATCAGGAAACTTCCCAAATTCAATTAACTGTTCGCCTTTTACTTGGGCATCAACCACAGATAAATCTCCTTCATAGGACCAGCTTTGACCGTAAACGTCTTGATAAGGTCCTGTGCGAGAAACGTAAAGTTCTTTTTCTGTTCCACCTTGAACAATACAAAATGTAGTTTCAGAGACTTTCCAGCTGATCTGAGCGTTACGAGGATCTTTGGCCAATATGCCGACTACCTCAGGCAAAATCTCTTGATCTCTCTGAAGAAGATAAATAAAGGCCATCCTTTCATTCGGACAAATGGCTATCTCATGCTTTCTATCTTCGACACTTACTTCTTCCGTAGCTTTTAAGCGCTTAAACGACGCTAAAGCACGATCTAAATCAATCAGGTACTCTTTTCCTAATCCAACTGTGGACTGAGAATGATCCCCAGTAACAATAATAACGCTTTCCTCTAACGCCTTTTCCCAAGAACCGAACTCATCTAGGACCGAGGCTACTTGTTGGTCAGCACGCTCAATTGAAAACCCCGAGCGCAAAGGGCCATGCTGATGGGAGTATTTATCATTATCCGGAAAATAAACAACCATAAAGTCTGGCTGTTGTCCTTCTCGGACAAGTTGCGCTGCAATTCTTCCAGAAAATATATCATTAAACCCAAAGCGATTAAATGGTCCTCTCGGGTAGGCTTTTTTACGTCCAGAAAAAGGCGGATGAATCAGTTGACCTAAGGTTAAGAGGGATGGGCCCGAAACTCCTTCCTGATGCAGACGAAAACCAGTACCTAAGGCCAGCGAAAACGGCACTCTCGCCTGGTAAGAGTACTTGGCTCGATGCATAAAAAAATTGATATTCCCCGTACTAAAACCGCCCGCTTCTAGTTGTTCATACAGAGTCGGAATTGCTGGATTAAGGTGATCTTCATTTAATTTATGTAGTAAGTTGCGAAGAACATTTTCTAAACCAATTTTAAGGATACTTTGCCAAGTTGCTCCATAATCTACAACTTTACGCAGCTCATCATTGTACCAAATAAACCCTGGAACCCCATGCTGATTAGGCCATGTTCCAGTGATCATAGAACTTGTAGCAACTGGAGTCATGGTTGGAAAACAGGATACAACACGATCAATATAGGATCCGTGTTTAACTAGAAAACGAAAAGCAGGGGCATTCCCTTCTGAAAGAATCCTCCCCAAGACCGACGGGTGAAGGGAGTCCACCACAAATAGGATTACCTTTTTCATGATCAATCACCTTCACTAATTTGATACAAACTAAAGTATATCAAACTGTTACGGTTTTAGATACTTTCAGAGTGTAACAACTTTCTGCAAAAACCTCAAAATACTCCACTATTTTTAAGCAATGCTCCCAAAATCAATATACAAATTGCGAGAATAGTGCAAGCGACCAGCTTATCAAAAGAGCCCAATGTTGATTTTAAAGGCTCTTCTGAGACGGGTTTATTGAGCAATAACTTCTTACTTTTTCTTTTATACTGTGCAAGAAAATCCAAGAACGCTCCGACTGGACAAAAACACCGGCACCAAAAGCGTAAGATCAAAATTGAAAACAGCAAGATTAGGCCCATAATAATCCATTGAGCAGTATTACCATCTCCACTGAAAAATACTATGAAAGGTTCATAACTGGCAATTCCCGGATTATTAAATAAAAGCGCTAACATGGCTGCTAACCAAAGGAAAAGCCAGCGACTCTTTCGGGCTTTGACGATGATTATGGGATTCGGTTGATAACTAACCAAGTTCAAAGCTTTGTAAGTTCCTTCCTGAACAGCCCCGAAGGGGCAAAGCCAATAACAATAGAAATTCTTTCTCCAGAGCAATGTAATAGCTAGTATCCCAACCACCAATAGATACCAAGCAGGGCGCTCAATAACGGACGGCATTTTTAATAACATGATACTCATAAAATTACCAATAGTTAACGAAGTATTAGCCATAAATCCTAGTACAACGACAGATGCGACTAATAACCAAGGTCTTACCTTTCTAAGATTTCGGTTGGCTGCTACAATTGCTAAGAATAGTAAGAGGACAGTTAATCCGTCCTGCCATTGAAAATGATAAGTTTTTAGAGTCGGAACGGATAAACCTAATTGGGTTTGCCCCACTTGGTAAATCCCTTTTTCCACGGCTAGTAAAATCCCCTGAGTGGTCTGGGTGGCTCCGCTAACTACATCAATATCTTTATGGTTTTTTAAGGGTTGGGTAATTTCCTTGCCATGTAGATTCTCGGGATACCCCGCTGAAATTACTTTCTTTAGATAGAGAGGGGTTTCGGAGTTTTCGATTAACACAACACTAAGGATGGTCCCTTCTCTGCTCACCGAAGTTAGCATGGTTATTGGACCCCCATAACCAGAGGCGCTAGATATGACAGCATAGCTTAAAAAATTACCGTTTTCATCGATCAATTCATAAGTTTTGTAAATTCCTTTGACTTCTTTAAAATGAGCAGTAGCTGGCTCTCCTTGCTGCAATAGGCTTAAGATATCCTGTTTGTTGTTTATTTGCTGGTAAATAGACGTTAAAAGGAGCAAACAGCAGGCGACAATAATAATTAAAGGTTTACTCTTTCTTTCCAGAAAATTATTATATCCCATTTTCATACGTTCTGTTCAAATAATCGTCTCCGCACATCGGACAGCAAATCGACATCCGCCGGCTCTTTTTCACACCAAAAGCATAAGTTTTGATCGTTCACAATCGTATAAGACTCACAGCGTTTACATTTAGCCACGGGGGCTTTGTAGATATTCTTAACTTCAAAGGGATTGGAGATAGGCTGACGATCTCGGATAATACTTTGGGTCGGACAAGACAACATACAGATCCGACAATCCAAGCAATAACCACTGGTAAATAAATGAGTGCTTTGCTTATCTTTCACTGTAATTCGTAAAGCCTGAGTAGGGCAATATTTGCTGCACATACCGCAATTAACACAGCCAGTACTCATTTGAAGAGTAGGCCAAAAGGCAGGACTACCACCCTCTCGAAAGTGATTAGAATAACTTTCCTCTAAACGCTTTTGCCAATCCGGCAAATTATTTCCTCTCTTCTTTTTCTTCATCTCATCAGAACACGTAAAGGTTTCTCTTTCAGTCTTGGTCGGAAGTTCTGCCTCTTTCCTGCGTCCGACTAAGGATAAAAACAAATCCCGACGTGAAGTTATTTTCAAGCCCGTGGAAACTGCTTGAAACTTCTTCTTCATTTTCGCTTTTTCTGCTGTATAGATACAAGAGAAGTCAGGGGTATGACCTGAAGCGCTTAACCATTCCATTGCGGTTTCTACCGATAACTTCATTCTATCGACACAATTTTTCATTGGACATTCATAACATTCATCTAAACGTAGTTCTACGGCTGTCTGCAGACCCAGCTCATACCAAGTCCCTTTCGAAATACTGCTAAGGCATGTCGGAATCTGCACTGCCCCTTTCTCTTTTTCTTCTTTGCTAAGGAAAGGCGTTTCATGGTACCCACAAAAAAATTGTGTTTCTCTTGCTCCTTGGTCTTTTACCTCAGTGCTAATAGTTGTTTCATCCCATTGCTGTGATCCGAAAACCTGAGTGGGACAATCTGAAAAACACAGGCCGCAACCCAAACACTTTTCCTTATCTAAGAAAATCTGATGACTATACAGAATTAAGGCTTGTCCTGGACAATGGGAAACACAATGGCTGCATTCCACACCATTATGTTGTTGGTTCAAACACCTATTTGTCTCAACTTGCACATGTGAACCTTTAGTAAAAAGCATGCTTCCACTCCTTTTTCCTTTACTCCGAGAATTAGCCTTTATCTTATCCGATGAGAAACTTTACCTTACCGTTAAACGCAGGGAATCTTTATTGTTCAGGATGATAAGCGACGCTAAGTCCTTAGATGAGACCTAAACCTGTCTTCGCCAATTTTGCCAAAGCTTGATAAGAAGTGCTCGTCGATTCGGTATGCAGACCGTTGAAAAATTCTACGCACCACTTTTTGAGATGCATCCCTTCGAATTGCTGGATCTGCTGCTCTATTTTTTCCAATGCCTCATTGTTCTCCTCTTTCAAGGCCTGACCCTTCTTACCATATAAATACATCATGAATTCCAGTTCTGTTGCCATATGGTCAGCCGGTTCAGCAGATTGTCGAACTAAACTAACCCCCGCCTCTCGATAACAGCGCTCCACATCAAGGGCCGTCGGGCTCATAAACAGCATGGCTCCCTGACTATTTTCGGGATTGTGAAGAAAAAGTGTCTCATAAATATTTAAAGCAGGCTGCTTGGGATCATCAAAAAGCCGGGTATATTCTCGACGCATCTCACTAAAGAGCAGGGTTGCATCCTCTTTGCTTCCTTTCATTGAATCCAAGGCTTCACTAACTAACGATAAATCTTCTTGACTGCAGGAAAGTTCCTCTAGAATGTTGATCCCGTCCTGTCGGAAACTACCATCGAGGAGTGCTTCTGCCAGTTCTGTGGTAGGGAGACGTAAGGAAATAGATAATAGTTGAAAGAAATCTGAGGTTGCACAGGCCTCTTTCACTTTTTGTTCTTGGATAGTATTCATTGTTTCTCCTTTTCATTAACTCCTAATGTATTAAGTTATAAAAATCCTATATCACAAAGATCGATCTGTCACTGAAATTGTATTCTTCTTCAAATACCTGATTTATTGAAAAGGAGACTTTACAACTCAGTTTAAGGTGAGCTGTAAAGCCCCAGTTCTACCGTATACATTTGTACCGAACGCTGAGATACACTACAGCTTTCGTGTATTGGCAGTTGTCCCAAGGTTAAGTTTACCAAATCCCAAATTCAATAGGAGTGCCCCTAAGGATACGATTCCTAAAGACAACCCGATTTCAAGCAGAGAAGGAACATAGGGTCCTGTTGTCTCGCCATAAACAGGTGTTCCCGGCAAGGTAATCAATGGATTGAATAATTGGGCCTGAAGCAGATTAGATTTAATGAGATAGATTGCTATAAGAGCGATTATCGCACCGCCTAAAAGAAGACCTACCTTCGGTAAGGTTCCTTGTTTAGCTAAAAGAACAATCGCAGTGACAAGAGCGACCATCATTAACCAGAAACCAACGGCCCCTTTTCCTGTGACCAACCATATGAAGGCTGCATAATCTTCTCCGCTACCTGGGTAAAGACCAATCAATATTTCTGTAATTACTATAATGAGCTCGATGCAAAGCAGCAGGGCCGTCAGTTTACCCATCTTAGCTAGTAGACCAATCGGCATCTTAACATAACCGCTCTTATTCAGAATATGGCTTAGAATCATCAGTACCGCTAGAGCAGCTACTAATGCAGCCATTAAGAACGACAAAGGCTGTGCGGGAGTATTCCACAGGGGTCTGGCCACTTGGAAACTGAATACGAATGACGTTACCGTTACGAGAATACCCGCAACAAAAGCAACCACAGCTATCCCTTTTACCCCTTTTTCTTCAATTTTGCCTTCATTAAGTAAAATGAGCTTACGGGTAAAGATAATGGAAATCACCATATACGAAGACAGCATGATGAAATCCCAAAACATCGGTGAAGTCCAATTCCCGCTGGTGATAAACAACCAAACCCGTTCAGGATTTCCAATGTCAACGATGATGAACAGGGACGCAGCTACAATACTGGCTACGGCCCCCAGATAGGAGGCGATCCGAGTATAGGGCTTAAATTCTTCGAGTTTAAAAAGGTAAGGCACCGCTGAAAAAAGCAGACTCCCAGCAGCAATCCCCGTAAAAATCATAAAGCCAACAATATAGAGTCCCCACATATTATTAGTATCTAAGTTGGTCATCTGCAAGCCCCTTGTGAGTTGTAAGACCCAGCAAACTGCTCCAAGGACAGCAAAGACAGCAAAAATCATTGTCCACAAATTTGTTGCACTAGTTTTTTTAGTGTTTGTTACAACTGCCATGTTCCCACCCCTTTACGTTAAGTAGAAGATAGACGGCTTAGTGCCTTTTTCTTCGAGCAAATGGAAATAACTGCGTCCTTGGATAGCTTGGCTTACTTCACTGTTCGGGTCATCGATGTCACCAAAAATTCGGGCCCGATTCGGACAAGTATCAATACAGGCTGGTTTCAAGCCTTGTGCCAATCGATGAGTACAAAACGTGCATTTTTCTACTGTATTATACTGATGAGGTGTAATTGCAGCGTCGCCCATAGCTACATCTATAGCATATTCAGGCTTTTTCCAGTTAAACTGACGAACACTAGCATATGGACAAGCCACCATACAATAACGGCAGCCAATGCATTTATCATAGTTCTGTATCACAATACCATCTTCTTTTCGCTTATATGTTGCCTTTACTGGGCAAGCCTTCACACACGCAGGATTCTCGCAATGCTGACAATTTACGGGCAAGAACTGCATACTCAAATTAGGAAATGTTCCTGATGGCGTATCCATACTCTTACCACCTGCGGTTAAAATTCTATTCCAAAAAATACCGTCCGGTAGGTTGTTTTCGACTTTGCAAGCCACCGAGCAGGCATGGCAACCTGTACAACGATCTAGATCTATCGCCATTGCATAACGCATGATTTCAATACCTCCTTATCTTTTTTTAACGTCCACTAAACAATCAAAGAATGCGAAATTGACAGCCATGGGATCTGAAGCAGCGTTGGTTAACTCTTGAAAACCACCTTCGATGAATTGTTCTCGCTGCCAGCCTTTTGGAATACTGAGAACACCAGCACAAATGGCATCATTGACTTCGGCTTTTAGTACCGCCTTGCCGCGATCATTAAATACTTCTACGATATCTCCGGTCTTAATCCCCCGGGCTTCTGCATCTGCACGGCTGATTTTGGCTAGAGGCTCAGGGTCAATTTCTCGTAACAAAGGCACATTGTACCACTGAGTATGGGTACGGTACCTGGCGTGTTCCTGAATAAATACCAGCGGATATTTGGAATACAACGGATTTTCGCTCCATGCTTCC
Organism: Desulfosporosinus sp.; assembly: GCF_014237355.1. Taxonomy (NCBI): domain Bacteria; kingdom Bacillati; phylum Bacillota; class Clostridia; order Eubacteriales; family Desulfitobacteriaceae; genus Desulfosporosinus; species Desulfosporosinus sp. The sequence goes on along the minus strand of NZ_JABZFS010000076.1, from coordinate 79,791 downwards.
CCAGGTGCTTTAAAGTAGGGTAGTCGTTCCTTTTCCGTAATACCCTTTAAATTCTGTCCATAATTAACACGGGGCAAGGGATTTTCACAATAGAGCTGCGCTCTGCCGCTGGGCGTATTAAAGAACTCTTCGCCGCGGATAAATGGTTTTTCGGCACTTCCTGTTGCTCGAATTGCTTTTTCTTTTTTAAGTCTCTCGTAAGTAATATTCATTTTGCGTAAGGCGTCAGAATTTAATAGAACTTTAATCCACGCTGTGTCGTCCATGTTTTCGGGAAAGAATTTTTCCAAACCCATTTTCCGACCAATCATGGCGATAATATCTGCATCCGGCTTGCTTTCGTACAAGGGCTCAATGGCTTTTTCCTGCATCGTAACGTACGGGTTGTTATAGTTCACACGAAGGTCATTGACTTCAAACCAGAAGGAAGCAGGTAATACGATATCTGCATAGCGAGCAGTATCCGTAAGCTCAGTATCCACGACAACTGTAAACTCAAGATTCGGCAAAACATCTGTAAGCCATGTTTTCTGTTGTGCAAAGTTGCTCATTGAATTAGAAGAAGTGGTGTACATAGCTTTGATAGGATAGGGTTTTCCTTCCAGAGCCTGATCTCTCACTACTTTATAAAACTCCGTGTGGGGAAGTGTTGAACTAGCCATTTTGCCGTTAGTAACAAACATACCAACGTAATTAAGGGGGGTACTTTGCACAAATAATCCCGTGAAACCTGCGCCCTTTACCCCAATATTCCCTGTTACAGAAGCCATCATGAAGGCAGCAAATGACCATAAATGACCGTTTTGATAGTGATCAATACCATAATTTGTATAGATCTGGGTCGGTCCTGAAACATAAGCTTGTACTAATTTCTCGATTTTCTCGACAGGAATCTTGGTGTATTTACTGGCTTTCTCAACGGTGTACTCCTGCATTTGTTTCTTAAGAAGGCTAAAGGTGGTCTCCACCTCTACTCCTTGAATTGTGTATGTGCCTTCAATGGCTACATCTAGGGGACCTTCTTTTAACAAGGCAGCTGCATTGGCAACACTATCCCATACATAATAATCATCTTCTGCTGGGGGAAGATTGGCAACAAAATCACTCTTTCGCAATATTTTTCCATTATCTTTACGAACAAGAAAAGGTGCTGTACTTCTCTTTTTCATAAATGGGATATTGATTAAATTTTTATTAATAATATGATTCAACATAGCAAGTACCAGCATTAAATCCGAACCCGGAACAATGGGAATGTATTCATCGGATTTATTGGCAGTAGCTGAGTATATTGGATCAATGGTGATAATTTTTGCACCCTTTTTCTGAGCTTCTTTCAGAATGCGCCAATTTTGTGGCTGAGAGTATACCGGATTAGAACCCCAGACAATAATAGTTTTTGAATCCATCATAGTGCGCGGTTCATTACCCCATAGCCAAACGCTGCCGCCTATAACACGGTCAGCGCCATACCCTGTTGCTTGGTCATAACATACATTTAATTTGGTACAGCCGATAGAATTAGTTAGCCTGTTAAAGATACCCAAGCACCCATGGACAACACCATAATTTCCGGATCCGACATCAAAGGCCAGGGCTTTGGGACCATAGTTTGCTTGGATAGCCATAAACTTTTCAGCGATTTCACTAATAGCCTCATCCCAAGAAATTCTTTCCCATTTATCTTCACCCCGTTCACCGACTCGACGCATAGGGTACTTGATTCGAGTGGGACTATAGGTCCTTTGCACATGAGATAAGCCCTTCAAACAGCTCCCGGTATAGATGCTATCCGGGTAAGGTGCAGGGGTTGTTTTGGTTAATTTACCATCCCGGACATGGGCGTTTAAAAGACAACTTTGGAAACAGTTAGAACGACATGGTGAAATCACCAACGTCTCTTCACTTGAGGCCGTCGTACTTTCGTCTCCTGTCGCTAATGCTTTCATCCCAGAACCCCAAGGATTTGCCGCTACTGCACCTGTGGCTACAGCAGTAGCTGCCGAAGCCTTTAAAAAGGTACGGCGGGACAAATTAGAATTAAGTGCAACGTTTTGCTCTTCCTTTTCCATTCCATTTTCCCTCACTTTCATTAGAGTCATAAACTGTTTTTGGTTCTCCATTAAGCGAGCGACGGCCTCGTTGAGTTTTCTGTCCCGCAATACCTGAACCAGAGCAGGAAACAATTGTTCATCTGCGTTTTCCTTGACCACGACAGCACTGGCTCCTGCGGTAGTTAACTCGTACTGATAACCGGTGTTGCTTGTGGACACCAGGGCTACGATGGACAGTCCTGAGTTCTTTTCCTTAATCCGCGTAAAAATCTCCCGATAGTATTGTGAGTACGAAAAAACATCTACGATAGCCAGCCTAGCCTTTTTTCTATCGCTGATCTGATATAATTCCGCGATACTATCTACACAGACGCAATCCACCTTAGCAGAAGCAAAAATTCTTGCTACCACCTGCCGTAACCAAAGATGGGGAATAGCAACAACAACCGTTAAAAACTCTACCTCAGCCTTACTAATACTACTTAAATTGTCCAACCAAAACAGCTCCTTTGCGCTTAAATGCACAAGTTAATTTTATTCTATATGTTGCATCCCCTTTAATCTGTCGGGAATAAGCCTAGATTACGTTGAGAATAACCCGCTAAAAAAACGACAGCAGTGTCAGTAAAAAGCACTACTGTCCCAGTAATTTATAACGGATAGCATAATCCACCAAATCAGACCGATGTTCTAATTTCAATTTGACGGTAATTCGTTCCCGGTAGGTCTCTATAGTACGTGGAGATAAATATAGTTTTTCACCAATTTCCTTGGAGGTAAAGCCGCGAGCAAGTAATTGAAGCACCTGCCGCTCCCTTTCCGACAAGATATCAGGCTTTATCTCCGAGACACTTTCTGTACTGCAATATTGGCGTGCCATCACCTGGACACCTACGGAACTCAAGAAAACCTCTCCATTCATAACCGTTTGAATGGCCTTTAGCAAATCCCGATCTGCCGCCGATTTGTGCACATACCCCATGCCGCCGGCATTCAGAAACTTCAATAGATAGACGTCTTCCATGTGCATGGTAACAGCTATAACCTTAGTTTGAGGCAGTACTTCTAATATTTTATGGGTAGCCTCTACACCGTCGAAATCAGGCAACGAAATATCCATTAGCACTACATCGGGCTTCTCCTCTAAAACGCCTCGAACGGCGCCTGCGCCATTGCCTGCTTCCCCGACGACTTCTATATCCTTTTCTCCCTGCAGCAGCATACATAAAGCATTACGCAGAAGTGTATGATCATCTGTCAGAAAAACACGAATTTTATCCATCATTTCTGCTCTCCTTAGTCAAAGGTAGTGTCATCAAGATCGTAGTCCCTTGCTCTGGCTTGCTTTTTATAGTGAATTCTCCTCTAGCAAGCTTTACACGTTCCTCCATACCCAGCAAGCCTAGTCCGCTATTTACATCTCCTAGATTCATCCCTTTGCCATTATCAGCAACCTGCAGTTCAAGACAACCTTCGTTATAATTCAGTGTGACAAAAACATGGCTTGCCTTGGCATGACGAGCTACATTCGTTAGGCTTTCTTGGACCGCCCGATAGATTATTATTTCTATCTCACCCGGGAGCCGTTCTTTGATCCTGGGACTGGAAAAGTCCGTTGTAATCCCAGAATAACGACGATAGTCTTCAATATACCAATCTAACGCGGGTACCAATCCCAAATTTTCCAACACAGCCGGACGCAGATTCATGGATATCCGCCGCACATCCTCGATAGTTTGTTGGGTGATATAGCGGAGCCCACCCAATCGATCATGAATCAGCTCAAGGTCCTGTTCCTGCTGTAATAGCTTTAATTGAAGCAAAATCGAAGTCATAGCTTGTCCCACCTCGTCATGCAATTCCCGGGACAGCTGTTTCTTATTGTTTTCCAGTTCATCAATTGCCTGTTTGCAAATCCGTTCCAGAGTGCCCTCCCGCAATTTCAGACGCTGTATTTCTGTCTCGGCGTACAAACTATTTCCCAACAAATGGCCAATGCACTGCAATATGCTCAGATTCTTTTCAATCCAACTATCTAACGGGACATACTGTTGCCATCCTGCCACCAAAACTCCAATTAGCTTCTCTCCTACTTTGATGGGCAAGAAAAAACAACTCTGCCAGGGCGCTTCCGGAAAAATTTGATTAATTGACTCCTGATCCTCATAACCAGCCAACTTAGAAGGGAGGACCTCTCCTCCCCAAACATCAGCAAAGCTGAAATCTGCATCTGCATTCATTTGCCCGACTAATACGATATGTTCAAGCTTCTGGAGATAGAGTGCACAAGCATCTGCGCCCAATGTACTTGAGAAATACTCAAATACCTTCTCTGGAATTTCTTCAGACGTCCTCTTTTCAACTGCATCAGTAATCTTTATTAATAGTTGTAATAATAATTGATTCGCCATCAATTCTAACACCTCATGAGTTTACTCGAATCCCCCAGTGAAATGATATTGTTATAGAAGTTCCTTTTAACATTGTACCGTATATTTGCTACAAATGCTGTCCGTCTTAATGGTAATAAATAGACGTTTCTGTGGTGGTTTTTACGGATATCCATTTTTAATCAATTCTCAGGGACAAGGAAATACTTTCAGAGTGTGACACCTTGTGAATTCCTTGTTATTAGTGTTTTCAAATAAGTTATGTTAGTTATAAATTATCCGAACCTTAATGGGGTAACATAAAAGAGTAATCATCCTAAAGGAGGAAGAAACTATGAACTCTAATGGGTTTTCAAGAATACTTAACGGTCTTAATCAAATTAGCAAAACTAAATCAGTTAAAGATTATCTAATCGTCGGGCTTATCAGTGGAGCAGTAGGTTCCATTGTAATCGAACTAGTTAATTTATTATTGGGAAAAAAACTTTTGTTTGGTAAACTTGCCTCTTCAATGATTATAAATCCCCTACGCAGCAATAGCTTAAAGAATATTCTCATTGGGGAGCTTATGCATCTAACTGTAGGAGCAAGTATTGGTGCGGCGATAACCACTCTCCTCAAGAAAACCGGAAAGGATTTTCTTATTATAAAGGGTACCTTTGCAGGTTTGTTAGCCTGGATAGGACTGCATAATCTGGGCAACAGAATGGATCTTTTTAGTATTAAGCCTCACTCGACCAAGAACCACTTCTTTGCATTTATTCAGCACGTGCTGTATGGGATATCGACCTCAGCAGTTATTAAATATCTTGCGAAGACTGATACATTTCAGGATACTTCGATCACAAAAACTGAACGCCAGTCAAGTGAAAGAAATCTAGACTATATGAAGCCATTTTCGCCATCAGGCCTTGAGCCTAATAGTCCGGAGTCTCAGGTATTACAATACAAATATCCTACCGCTTAAAAATAGATCCCACTCATTCGAAACGCAAAAAACAGGCTGGGAATAATTACTTCCAGCCTGTTTCCTCATTTCCGACCTTAAATTTTCCGACTTCCGGGTTTTATAGCTGGGATTCCTTGTGCACAAAGCGGACATTCCTGAGCTTCGAAAGCTTGGATGTTTAATTGGATAATTGAACACTGGGGCAGCCCAAAATCCACCTTACCACCTGTTCGATCAACAAGTACCCCCACACCCACCGCGGTGGCTCCAAATTCCTTAACGACTGCCAAAACTTCCCTAACAGATCCACCGGTTGTGATCACATCTTCAACAACTAACACCCGTTCCTCTGGGGAAAGTGTAAACCCTCTGCGCAGACGCATGATACCATTTTCCCGCTCTGTAAACAAAGCCCTGACTCCTAAAGCTTTGGCAACTTCGTGGGCTACCAAAATCCCCCCCGTCGCTGGTCCGATAACGGTTTTGACGTTCATATCACGGAATTGAGAAGCTAAGCCTTCGGCTAGAATGGCCGCGCGTTCCGGATATTGAAGGACTTGAGCACACTGCATGTATTGGGCACTGTGTTTACCTGAGGTTAAAAGGAAGTGTCCGTCTAATAGTGCTTCACTTTTTTTAAACACATCCAGGTATTCCTCCGTGGTAAGTGGCATCTTATGGTGGTTTGATTGTTGAGTCATTATTTCTATTCCTCCGTTTCTACTGACCTAGTCTTTCATCCGTCCGAGGTGTAAATTCTGCCTGTAAACTACACCATGGAAGTCCGTTATCCCAACGATATTGAACGAGTTTACTCCCAAAGTCGTTTCAAGGCTTGACGCGGATCCTCTGAGCGGGTTATTGGTCTCCCGATAACAAGATAAGAGCTACCGGCAGCTAATGCCTCGGCAGGCGTAAGAACCCGAGCTTGATCCTGAGCTTCACTCCAAGCTGGGCGAATTCCTGGTGTGACAATCAAAAAGTCAGATTTGGTATTCTTTCTGATCTCTCTTGCTTCCTTAGCTGAAGCGACCACTCCATCGAGTCCTGCCTTCTCAGCCAATCTGGCAAGTTCTACAACATGCTCACCGAGGTCTCGTTCAACCCCCATCTCTTGTCTAAATTGAGTCTCTGACATACTTGTAAGGACTGTAACCCCAATCACTTTAGGTATGTTCTTTAGCCTGCTTCCTTCTTCTTGAACTGCTTGGGCAGCCCTGGCCATCATATCATACCCACCACTGCAATGAACATTAATCATGTCTGCTCCACACTGAACGAAGCCACGGATTGCCCGTTCCACAGTTGTGGGTATATCGTGAAGCTTTAAGTCTAGAAAGATGGGGAATCCTAAAGCTTTTAGTTCTTGGATCATAACTGGCCCTGTGTAAGCGTACAACTCCAGCCCAACTTTAAGCCAACAACCACTCCCTTGAAGTGCCATTGCTAAGCCTAAAGCCTCCTCACGCCCCTGGACATCCAGTGCCACCATGACGCGCTGATTATTAAATGTCACATCCAACTATAACCCTCCATTTCCATCTGACGATACTCATCAATTATGCGCTAATCCAACTAGATCCCGCACAGAGGCAAATCCGCGTTGGGCACAGTAATCATTAATTCCTTTAAGAATCTCCAGAGGTGCCTGAGGATTAACGAAGTTCCCCGTTCCAATACTCACAACTGTCGCCCCTGCAAGCAGAAATTCGACGGCATCCTGCCACGTGGTGATTCCACCCATTCCAATAATCGGCAAATCAACCGCTTGAAAAACTTGCCAAACCATCCGAACAGCAACTGGTTTTATCGCAGGTCCGGAAAGCCCTCCAAAGGTATTGGCTAAGACTGGACGTTGTCGATGGATATCAATTTGCATTCCTAACAATGTATTAATGAGAGATAGGGCATCCGCACCTCCAAGTTGAACCGCCCGTGCCATCCCCACGATATCTGTAACATTGGGTGAAAGCTTGGCAATCACCGGGAGGTCCGTTTCTGCCTTCACCGCCGCAATCACTTCTTGAGCACTCTGGGGATCTGTGCCAAAATGCATCCCGCCATGTTTGACGTTGGGACAAGAAATATTCACTTCAAGGGCAGCCAACCCAGAATCCTTTTGCAACGCTCTAGCCAACTGTACATAATCTTCCAGGGAAAAACCAGAAATATTAGCAATCGCCGCAGTGGGTAGCATTCGAACTTTGGGTAAATAGGATTTTACAAATTCATCCAGACCGGGATTTTCTAAGCCGACAGCATTAAGCAGCCCTGCCGGTGTTTCTGCTAACCTCGGAACTGGATTACCAAGTCGTGGCAAAGGAGTAATCCCCTTCAGAGTTATTCCTCCTAAACTTTCAAGAGGACAATAAGCAGTATACTCCTCTCCAAATCCGTAAGTTCCTGAGCACGTAAGAAGGGGATTTCTCAATGTTATGCCCGCAAGCTGTGTCGTAAAATCAACAGGACTCATCCCAGACAACCTCCTCCCCTTGAAAAACAGGCCCATCTTGGCATACCTTCTTATGAATCAACGTTCCAGCTTCGTCAGTTAGGGTAACCACACACCCTAAACAAGCTCCAACGGCACAACCCATTCGTTCTTCTAAGGAAACTTCCACTGGGACTTTATAGTCCAGACACAAATCTGTCACGGCCTGCATCATCTTCTTCGGTCCGCAAGTAGCCACCCTTATCTTACCACCGCTTATAGCATGCTTTTCTAACAGCTCTTTTAACTGCACAGTCACGAGCCCCTTTTGTCCTAGACTTCCATCAAGTGTACTTAAGTGTATCGGTATCCCTAGCCCTTGCCAAGAGGAAAGGCCTGCACTCTCTAGAAAGGACTGATTTTCTCCTCCCCAGAACAAACGCACTGTCAGACCTTGAGCTAGCGCACTTTGGGCTAAGGGATAAAGTGGAAATATCCCAATCCCTCCGGTAACCAACCATAACTCCCCTTCATCCGGTAGAGAAAAACCCTTTCCAAGTGGACCCATAACACTAAGTTTATCTCCGCATTTTGCTCTCGCTAAGATTTCCGTTCCTCGACCTTGAATTCGATAGAGCAGAGTAATTTCGTCACGCTCAGAAGAGATCCCTGCTAAACTGATGGGCCGTCTCAACAAAGGATCAAAGGATGAGATCGAAGAGTCTTGTACTTGGATTGCTACGAATTGTCCAGCCTTAGCAGTTTGGGCAATGGGTCCCTTTAAAACCAATTTCCTAAGCCTTTGATCTTCATCTCCCAAGCGTTCGTGAATAACCACTTGTCCTTCGATTAGCATGGCAACCTCCTTTAATTCGAGGCTCGAAGTTCGACGTTCGAGGTTCGAATATCTTGTGTTTGTTCTGGGACGATTCTCGACTTGCATGCTACAAGCATGCGACTTATATACTTAAATTTCATTTGTGCAATTGCTCTGACTGTAATCATTCTTGTAATAACTTCTCTCATACTTGCATCGAACTTCGTGCATCCAGCCTCGCATTAAAGGGGCAAGAGCCCTGGCGAAATACTCTCTAGCACCTGGAGAAGGGCTGCAGCAGTATCTAAGCTAGTGAAACAAGGGATTCCATGTTCTACTGCCGCTCGACGGATGGCGAAACCGTCACTTTCCTGAACTCGGCCATGAGTTGTTGTATTGACAACGTATTGGATTTGTTGTTTACGGATGCCATCAATGATTTCATTTGAGCCATCATGCAGCTTGGCAATTGTCCCTACTCTTAGACCCTCATCCTTTAAATATCGAGTCGTACCTTCTGTTGCTAAGATTCGGAATCCAATTTCAGCGAACCGTCGAGCTAAAGCCACCCCTTCCGCTTTATCACGATCTGCCAAGGTTATCAACACGGAACCGTAGGTTGTAAAAGTGAGTCCCGCTCCCATTAAAGCTTTGTAAAGAGCCTTTTCGTAGGTCCTATCCATTCCCATGACTTCCCCAGTCGATTTCATCTCAGGACCTAAGGAAGGCTCGACACGTTGAAGCTTAGAGAAAGAAAACACTGGTGCTTTGACCGCAACCCGATCACCGATTGGCCAAAGGCCGTGAGGTATTCCAATCTCTTCCCATTTCTTGCCTAAGATCACTTGGGTCGCCCAGTCTACGATGGGAATCCCAGTAACTTTACTTAAAAAAGGTACCGTACGGCTTGAGCGAGGATTAACCTCTAGGACATAGAGTTCTTGGTGATAGATTACATATTGTATATTAAGTAACCCTTTGATCTTCAGGGATCGTGCCAGGGATTCGGTTAAAGCAATGATGCGGTCTTGCATACTTAAGTCCAATGTTTGAGGCGGATAGACTGCGATAGAATCCCCTGAATGAACACCAGCCCGCTCTAAATGCTCCATAATTCCAGGTATAAAAACGTTATCTCCATCCGAGATAGCATCAACCTCCACCTCAGTTCCGAGGAGATATTGATCCATCCAGATCTCCTGATCCGAGGAGGCTGATAGGGCACGCTTGATAACAGGCTCGAGTTCCTTCTCTTCATAGACAATATCCATAGCCCGACCACCTAAGACATAGGAAGGGCGAACCACCAAAGGAAATCCTATCTCTTGGGCAATACCTTTAACCTGCTCCATATTCCTGGCCCCTTCTCCCCGAGGCCGCTTGGCTCCAAGGTCTTGCAGAACACGATCAAAGGTACCCCGCTCCTCTGCCCGGTCAATATCCTCAACCGTTGTACCCAAAATTGTATATCCTCGTCTCGCCAAGCCACTTGCTAAACCAATCGCTGTCTGCCCGCCAAACTGAACGACCACACCGTCGGGCTGTTCTTTATCTAAAATCTCCGAAACATCCTCTAAGGTCAAGGGCTCGAAATAGAGGCGATCCGCCGTGTCAAAATCTGTAGAAACTGTCTCAGGATTGTTGTTAATAATGATACTTTCATATCCGGCTTTTCTCAAAGCCAAGACAGCATGTACAGAACAGTAGTCAAATTCAATACCTTGTCCGATCCGGATCGAGCCTGACCCTAAAACCACCACTTTGGGAAGGTTATGAACTTCCCCTTCATCTTCTACATCGTAGCTTGAATAAAAGTAGGGCGTTGTCGCTTCAAACTCTCCGGCACAAGTATCGACCATTTTAAAAACCGGTCGAATGCCAGCCTCTGTTCTAAACTGATGTACCTTATCTTCCGTGCTCTTCCAAAGGGACGCAATCTCTAGATCTGAAAATCCCAGCCCTTTGGCACGGAGCAAGGCTTTTCTATCCCATGGAGCATTCTCTAAATTTGTTGTCTCATCAACCAGACGTTTTAATATTGTTAGATAGTATCGATTCCAACCAGTCTCTTGTACCAGCCAATCCACTGTCCAACCGCGCTTTAAGCCTTCAGCAAAAACGAACAACTGACGATCATCGGGTTCTATGCAGGCGGTCCTAAGTTCTGCGTCTGAAAGTCCTTCAAGTTCAAATAAGCGGACTCCATAGACTTTTATATCGAGAGAACGGATCGCCTTGAGCAGTGCAGTTTCCAAGTTTCGGCCTATACCCATTACTTCACCAGTTGCCTTCATTTGAGTTCCTAAATGCCGGTCTGCATCAGTAAATTTATCGAAGGGCCAGCGAGGAAATTTGACGACAACATAGTCCAGGGCTGGCTCGAAACAAGCCGATGTTTTTCCAGTAACTGCGTTTTTAAGCTCGGTCAGCGAATAACCTAAGGCTATTTTAGCTGCCACCTTAGCGATTGGATACCCGGTGGCTTTAGAAGCCAAGGCACTGGAGCGACTTAAGCGAGGATTGACCTCAATCACGACATATTCCATTTGGGAAGGATGGAATGCAAACTGGACATTACATCCCCCTTCAATCCCCAAGCTATTGACGATGCGCAAAGATGCACTGCGCAGGGTTTGAACCTCCCGGTCCGTTAAGGTCTGACAGGGTGCAACCACAATGCTATCCCCCGTATGTATACCGACTGGGTCCATATTTTCCATATGACAAATTGTAATACAGTTTCCTACTCCATCTCGTAAGACCTCAAACTCAACTTCTTTCCAACCAGCAACACTTCGCTCCACCAGGATCTGACCGATAAGACTTGCCTGCAGCCCACTTTCTGCAATTTGCTTAAGTTCAGCTACATTTTCGACAATTCCGCCTCCGGTTCCTCCTAAGGTAAAAGCGGGCCTTACAATAAGAGGGTATCCAGTTTGATCTGCGAATATGAGTGCATCATCAACATGGGAAACAATCTTACTCTCTGGAATCGGTTCACCAAGCTCTCTCATTAAAGCCCGAAAACTCTCTCGATCTTCAGCCTGATCAATGCTCTTTAGCGAGGTTCCCATCAAAGCAACCTCACAACGCTCCAAAACCCCTCTTTTAGCAAGCTGATAGGCTAAGTTTAAACCGGTTTGCCCGCCCATGGTAGGAATTAACCCGTCAGGCCTCTCCCTCTCAATAATCCGTTCCACAGATTCTACGGTCAAAGGCTCTATATAAACTCGATCCGCTGTTTCGCGATCCGTCATAATTGTTGCCGGATTGGAATTAACGAGAATGACCTCTACCCCTTCCTCGCGAAGAGCCCGACAGGCCTGGGTGCCTGCGTAGTCAAACTCAGCAGCTTGCCCAATCACAATCGGACCTGATCCGATCACCAGAACCTTTTTCCACTCCTTCTTGGGCATGCTATCTCCTCCCCTTTCGTGATGAACAATAATTTACGACAAGCTCCCTGAAACGATCAAAGATTTCCGCGTTTTCTTCCGGTCCTGGAGCACCTTCTGGATGAAATTGTACGGATAGGATGGGATAACTCCCATGCTCCATTCCTTCGACTGTTCCATCATTGAGGTTGCGTAAGGTCACTTCAAAACCTGAACCCTCTAAAGATTCTTCCTGCACCGCATAGCCATGGTTTTGAGAGGTCATGGTCGCTTTTCCTGTACGGATATCAATCACGGGATGGTTTCCACCACGATGCCCGTAGGGAAGTTTATAGGTTTTTCCACCTGCAGCCAGAGCCAAGAGTTGATGCCCTAGGCAGATACCCAGGATGGGCAGCTTTTCATACAAACCTCTGACCGTTGCTACTCCTTCCGGCAACTCCTCAGGATCTCCGGGGCCATTGCTAATAACGACTCCACTAGGATGATTCTTAAGAATTTCTTCGGCCGTCGACCTAGCGGGGAAAACCATAACTCGCAGTCCCTTCTCTTGAAGATTGCGAATAATATTTCGCTTCACTCCAAAATCCAAGACAGCAATCAAGGGACCTGATCCCGGTATTTCGTAGGCCTCCTTAACCGTTGACTTATAGGCCCAGTGCTCTTTTAACCCTGTTGGGCTATGTTTATGAGAATTAGCCCAGTACTCCTGTCCATCCTTCTTGGTATGAACCAGTACTCCCGGCAGAGTTCCAAATTGCCTCAGGTACCTGGTCAAAGCCCGTGTATCCACTCCCTTTAAGCCTGGAACCCCATGTTGTTGACAATAATCCTCTAAAGATCCCTCTCCGTGAAGGCTTCCCTCTCCCTCGGAAAGCTCCCGAAGGATCAGTCCCTGCAAGCGTGTCTTATCAGCTTCATTCTCTTCATGGTGCCAGCCATAATTTCCGATGAGAGGTTGGGTCAGGACAAGTATCTGACCGGCATAGGATAAATCTGTAACCATTTCTTGATAGCCACTCATGGATGTATTAAAGACTACTTCCTGCTCTTCTAATTGGCTGGAGCTCTTCGCCCAATCCCCAAATTCTTCTCCTTCAAAGGTTGTCCCATCCTTAAAAACTAGATAAGCCACCTTCGACACTTCCTCTCTCCTCTAAAGTCTTTCGTTGCGGATTCTTTATCTAAAAATATATCTAACCGCTTAAGTCGGAAACTTCTTCACCACTATTCTTCTTTATAGGACTGTTCTATCTCTCTGCACAAGTCGTCCTTCTACCCACACCATCACTGGGAACCCTTGCATGGTTTTCCCCAAGAAGGGGGTATTACGCGCTTTTGAAACCAGCTTAGCCGGAACAATCTCTTCCGTGAAATCCGGATCAAAGAGCACCATATCCGCCGCCGTTCCAGGTTTTAATGTTCCTCCGAGCAGACCAAAGCGCTGTGCCGGGGAAACGCTCCAAGCCTCAATCACTCGATCGAAGGACAGTTTTCCCGGTTTCACTAAATACTGCCATACCGCACTCAGAGCAGTCTCGAGACTCGCAATTCCAAAGGGAGCCTCTGCAAAAGGCCGCGCTTTTTCTGCCTGGGTGTGTGGAGCATGGTCAGTTGCTATCATATCGATGGTTCCATCGCTAAGCCCTGCAATTAAGGATTCACGATCTCTTGGTGAACCAAGGGGTGGATTAACTTTTAGGACGGTATCTGTTATTCTTATCTCTTCATCACAAAAGATCAAATGATGAGGATTTACTTCAGCAGTGACATCGACCCCCCGTGCTTTGGCTTGTCGAATCAATTCCACACTCTCCGCCGTTGAGATATGGGCCAGATGAAGTTTCCCGCCTGTTTCCTCAGCAATAAGCAAATCCCTAGCCACAATCACACTTTCCGCACTGGCTGGAATTCCTCTTAACCCCATCCGGGCTGAAGTCAATCCACGGCGCATAAGACCTTCTCCGGCCAAATATTTGTCCTCGCAATGACTGATTATCGGAAAGCCAGTAAGTTTTGCATATTCTAAAGCCAAGCGCATGACTTCCGCATTTTGAATGTTTTTACCGTCATCCGAAAAGGCCGCTGCTCCTCCTGCTTTCATGTCTGCCATTTCAACGAGTTCGCTCCCCTGCATGCCTTTAGTGACTGTTCCAATCGGTAGCACATGAGCATATCCAGCACGTTCACCCTGCCTGAGCACGAATTCGACTAGAGCTCGACTATCAAGGGGAGGTTGCGTATTAGCCATGGCCAAAATCGTTGTAAACCCGCCACGCACTGCAGCGCGGGATCCGCTTAAAATATCCTCTTTATCTTCTTGCCCTGGTTCACGCAGGTGAGTGTGTACATCGATTAGTCCCGGAAAAACAAACTTCCCTTTGCCGTTGATCGTTTCCACAGCTTCGCCCTGGGCTTTTGCTAAAACCTCTTCCTCAGTCATTGAAGAGGATATTTCCAGTAATTTTCCATCTTTAACAAGAACATCCTGAGAGGATGAAATTTTTTGACTCGGATCAATTACCCAAACATCTTTAAGCCACCACATTGCTTGACCCTCCAATCAGTAAATATATTAGAGCCATTCGAATAGCCACACCGTTTGTGACTTGACGTTCTATTAATGCGTCTACACCATCTGCCACGTCGTCAGAAATTTCCACGCCTCGATTCATCGGTCCTGGGTGTAATACAATACTCTGTTTTCCGGTTTTATTGAGACGCTCTGTTGTCAAGCCATACAGATGACTGTACTCACGAAGGCTGGGAAATAGGCCGCTCTTCTGGCGCTCAAGTTGAAGGCGAAGAGCCATCACAATGTCCGCTCCGGGTAAAGCACTATCCAGATCATGAGTTAGTTTAACTCCCAGACCCGCCATTTCTGCAGGTACAAGAGTCGGAGGACCGGCAAAGGTCACATTGACCCCCATTTTCTGAAGACACCAAGCATTGCTCCGCGCAACCCTAGAATGCAGTACATCCCCAACAATTACGACATTCTTGCCCTCTAGCTCTCCTAGATGTTCTTGCATCGTAAAAATATCTAATAAGGCTTGAGTAGGATGGGCATGCTGTCCGTCTCCTGCATTGATAACTGCCGGATCAAGGATATCTGCTAAGAAATTTGCAGCACCCGAACTTGAGTGCCTTAGAATTACAACATCAGCGCGCATCGCTTGAATGGTCTTTGCAGTATCGTATAAACTTTCTCCTTTACTCACACTGCTCTGAGCAACTGCAATACTTGTTGTATCAGCCCCTAATACCTTAGCAGCCATTTCGAAGGAGGTACGAGTTCGAGTACTTGCCTCATAAAATAGGTTCACGACCGATTTTCCTTTTAGAGTAGGTAATTTCTTAATAGGGCGCATCAAAATCTCTTTCATCACTTTCGCTGTATGAAGAATATGGCGTATTTCCTCAACACTCATATCCTCAATTGCCAGAATGTCTTTACGCTGCCATTTCATCCGTAAACCTCCCTAATTTCTTTACGTCTATTATTACTAATGTCTAAGGGAATCATCCCTTCATGCAGGTTCCTTAGCACACTACAGTGTCCTATAAAGTCCTATAAATATAAAAAATCCTCGTCCCAAGAAGGAGAGGATTTTAAATAGGCATAACCTATTACCCGCTCTCCCTTGGTTATCTCACTGGATAACATTTAAAGGGTAACGTTCGCTTAACTTATATTTACTTAGGGTCATCTCGCTCTAGCAAAAGTACGTCTTCATCCCCGTCTACTTCTTTCAGTCGTACAGCGACGACTTCTCGTCGTGAGGTGGGGAGGTTCTTACCAACATAATCCGCTCGTATAGGCAATTCTCGGTGTCCTCGGTCCACAAGCACAGCCAGTTGAATTCGCTCAGGCCGTCCAATATCCATCGTGGCATCCAAAGCCGCACGCGCCGTTCGTCCTGTAAAGAGCACATCATCAATGAGAATCACAGCTTTTCCTTCAATGCTGACAGGAATATCCGTTTCATGAACAACCGGATGGATATCAATTGTACTTAAATCATCTCGATAGAGGGTGATATCCAAAATTCCTAAGGGAACCTTTACTCCTTCGAACTCTTCAATATACTGTTGAATTCGTTCCGCTAGCGGCACCCCTCTACGACGTATCCCTACTAAGACAAGCTTATTGGTTCCTTTATTCTTCTCCACAATTTCATGAGCGATCCGAGTTACCGCCCTTCGAATTCCATCTGAATCTAAAATTTTACTCTTAACTGTTCCTTCCAAGGCCATGCTCCTTTCCTTA
This sequence comes from Desulfosporosinus sp., assembly GCF_014237355.1. NCBI lineage: Bacteria > Bacillati > Bacillota > Clostridia > Eubacteriales > Desulfitobacteriaceae > Desulfosporosinus > Desulfosporosinus sp. The sequence continues at coordinate 63,485 of NZ_JABZFS010000076.1, read as the reverse complement.
GAGTTTATCTTCTTGGTCTGCAGATTCCGGCTAGATGTGTATTAAAAAAACTGTCTGAATTGCAGACAGTTCTCCCTAACTTCCGTCTGCCTTCCCAAGCCTCTCAGGACTTCATTAAAGGCTATAACACTTTTAACTAGTTTACTTTAGCTTTGTCGAAATGTCAATGTAATGATTGAAATGATAATTTTTCAAGGAGCTTAGCAAAGGTCTCAGGAACAGGGGCATCGAACTCCATCCATTTCCCGTTGAGCGGATGCTCAAACCCTAAATGGGCTGCGTGAAGCATCTGTCCAGGCAAGCCATATTGGTCCTTCTTCGGCCCATACACTGGATCGCCAAGAACTGGATGCTTTATATAAGCCATATGGACACGGATCTGATGTGTCCGCCCCGTCTCTAATCGAACTTCTAGGTATGTAGTGTCTTTGAACCGTTCCAAAATAGTATAATGGGTGACTGCTAGTTTAGAATTCTGCATCACAACTGCCATACGTTTTCGATCGGCTGGATCACGTCCAATCGGCGCGTCAACTGTCCCGGAAGGTTCCGCCATCACCCCATGAACTAATGCTAGGTAGAGTCGCTTCATTGTATGGGCTTTGAGCTGTGCAGCCAGACCCTGGTGAGCGGAATCGTTCTTAGCTACCACCAAAATTCCCGATGTATCTTTATCAATACGATGTACTATCCCCGGGCGGAGCACTCCGTTGATTCCAGATAGATTATTACAATGATATAACAAAGCGTTAACCATGGTTCCTGTCCAGGCACCCGGAGCCGGATGAACCACCATTCCCTGAGGCTTATTTACAACTAAAACATCTTCATCTTCGTAAAGAATCTCAAGGGGAATATTTTCAGGTTCAGCGATTGCCTCTCGAGGAGAAGGGATGATGACTTCAATCTTATCCCCTACGCGCACCCTGTAATTTGCTTTTTTAGGAGAGCCATTGACTCGGATGCTTTCTTGGGCAAGGAGTCCTTGTACGAAGGACCTGCTCTTTTCTAAAACTTCGGCCACTCCCACATCCAAGCGAATTCCTTCGGTAAGCTCAAATGTCTCCTTAAGTGAAACGGCAGGACCTAGGGGCATATTTTCTTCCCCTGACCCCTGTTGCTCGGACTCAAAATCGAAATCCTCGACCATAGATTCACCGATAGTTTCTATAAAACCTTTTTCCACTCTCATAACCGCCAATACATATTATTAAAATACCGAGGTGCCCCTTGATAACCTAGGTTTCCCTTCTATTAATCAAGTACGTCCGTTGCAGACTCACCCTGGTTTTTTTCCTCACGATAGATGGCCAGCATCAGCAACCCTACCCCTATAACAATCATACTGTCCGCAAAATTAAAAACATAAGGCCAAATCTGAAAGTCGAGATAATCGACAACACGACCTATAACAAGTCTGTCATACAAATTTCCCAGTGCTCCTCCTCCGATCATTCCTATGGCTAAGCGTGTTACCCTTTCCTTATGAGGAATTCGAAACTGCCCATAAATCACGCCACCCACTACTAGAACCGCCGTAACTACAAAAATCCAGGTTTGGCCGGCCATCAGACCAAAGGCCGCGCCTGGATTCAGGACATACGTCAGATGGAATACTTTAGGAATAACTTTCAGAGACTCTCCCAGTATGAAATTCGTTTGTACTAAAACCTTAAATATACGATCGATACTCCATACCCCTATTATTGTAAGCCAAACCAACAACAGTCTAACCCCCCTGCTCTTTTCCTAATCTTAACACAGGGCATGGAACGGGGCAAATTAAACCTAAGACGATCTAAGCATCAGATGGGGATACTTAAATTGTCATCCTGAAGGTCGTGAAGGATCTTCTCCGAATGCAGCCAGATCCTTCGCTGACGCTCAGGATGACAACTTCACAAAATCCCGCGAATCTACTCAGTCTAAAAAAATGTGGCTAAGTCTGTCCGTGCTCTTTGCTGTAGTGAATCGTATTGAGACGCCCTTCTGGTTCTCTCTGAGTTTCTATTGTTTCAATGAATTGAACTGCGCCGATTACTTCATCCGCATCTTCATAAGTATCATTGGGATCCGAGACATCTCGATTTGTCCCTAAGTCTTGAAGAGTATCAGAGGTTCCATAGCGAGCCACAGCCTGCCAGGCATCTTCGCCATCAAACTCTACCCGATCCGTACCATCATTAAAGGTTCTGGAAAAAGGACGATTTAAGAGTTCGTTTTCCACAGGTTCACGATAGAGCGAGTGCTGCTCTTCTTTCTCTTCCTCGCGGCTGCATTCTGTGCATACTGTCGTATAAGGTAGTAATTCCAATCGTTCATAAGGAATTTCTTGACCGCAATGTTCGCACTTTGCATAGTTTCCTTTTTGATAGCGTTCTAAGGCATCGTCAATTGCTTCAACCCTATGGAGCAGTCGATCATGCTCGGCTACATCACGAGCACGCTGATAGACTTCTGTTCCAATATCTGCAGGGTGATTGTCTGCTAGGGATAACTCGCCAAGAGACTCTCTCATATCTCCGTTAAAAAGTTCTGTTGCCGTTTCCATAACATCTGCTTTTTCTTCATGGAGCCTCTTAATTAATTTTTTATACTTTCCTTGATCTTCCAAAATATCGCCCCCCGATTTATCTCTTTCAGAACTTCTACTAGAGTTCACTCTATGGCTGATTAACATACCTACTTAGCTCTGCAATAAATCCACCGATAACAGGCAGATTCAGCACCACTATCCGCTTTAGCAAGAAATAAGCAAATCCCGCGAGAACCCCTGCCCCAAGGGCTGTACCCAATCCTCTCAAGAGACCGACTAAAAAATTGAACCAAAGCAGGCGACCAGGATTATTTAGATACGCTATGTATTCGGCCAATCTCATTTTCTCTAGAGTCTGGGACAATAAAACAACCTGTTCTCTTAACCCTTTTAACTCCAAAACACTGACGGGATCGACAATTTCCTTACTTGTTGAAGGCATCATGCGTGATTTTTCCTCTTCATCCGAAACGGCCACGTATTTCACCTCACGTAAAAACATCAAACTTAGTGTTCCCATGTCACTTAAATTTACACGGATCATAATTTATTAGACTGCAAAGAAATTGATTTCGCTTATTCTTAAGTTCTAAAAAAGCTTACTTCTAACAAATGTGGGGTACCCACTCGGGTACCCCATTTGAAAAACGAACTAGTATTATAAAGCTTGGCTAAAAAGCTCCTTAGCTTTCTTGCAGGATGTGGGCGAAGCTGCCCGACCCAAAGGACTTATTTTCATTCATCAGTGGTGCCGCAAAGCGGCATAGGGGTCTGATAAGTACAAAAAAGGGGCTTTTTAAGCCCCTTTAAGATAAACATTTACAAAATAGTATTGTTTGATATACTTTTATCTGGCTGATTGCAGGTAGATACGTTGATTGTTTGAATAAACTTCAAGTTCCTGACCATTGACTAAACCAAAGGCATTCCCTTCATCCGTATCAACATGTAGATCCAGGGCATAATCGGGGTTAATTCGAACAAGAACCTGATCTAATACCCCTCCGCGAGGGCCAGGAATGATAGCACTGACATAATCTCCATCCTTTAAGGAATATTTCTTTCCATCTTCTGGGTTCATGTGGAGATGTCGGGCTGCAATTATCACACCCTTATCAAGGTGAACCTGCCCCTTAGGGCCTTGGATTTCAAGACCAGGGGTTCCTTCGATCTTTCCAGAATCTCGAACAGGCGGCCTAACCCCAATCTTAAAGGTATCCGTACTTGAAAGTTCAACCTGTGAATTTTTCCTAGCAGGTCCTAAAACGCGAACACCTGGAATCTTGCCTTTCGGTCCAATAAGTGTAACGGTCTCTTCAGAGGCATACTGGCCAGGTTGACTCAAGTCCTTCATTTTATTCAAACTATACCCTGCTCCAAAAAGTGCTTCAATATGTTCTTGCGATAAATGAATGTGACGGTTAGAAATACCAACGGGAACATTAAACGTTTCCATCGAAGTCAACCTCCCTTAATGCTAGTATGCCACCGTCGAAGATAAAAAACTTGACTCATGCCAAGTTTTATTAAGATGGCAGAAGGTATAAATAATATACTTTCTGCCATTATACTTCATTTTAAACTAGAAAAAAAATTATTATTTCTTCATATTATTTAGAAATAAAGACAATAATTAAAATTGTCTGAACCTTACGATAATACTCTAGTCCCCCGTCAACCACACTATTTCTCCATCCTTAACCACTGGAACAATAGGTAAAATGTTTGGTGTCGAGCAATACACCAAATCTTTTTCGCGGCCCAGAGACATAAGTTTTTTACCATGGTAGGATTCACGGATTTTATCCATAAGATGATCCTCTGAACTATGATACAACATACGTGCGGCTTCGCCCAAATCGTTGAGCTTAACATTTGATCCTAAGGCATCGATTAACATTCCGGCACAAAGGGTATCAGGAAGATCAAAGCGTTCTTCAGTACCTGCACAAAAAACCACAATTCCTTTTAATCGATGACTGTTTTCGAACTCCCTTAATATAGCTAAAATAATACTCTGCATATTTATAAATGAAGCCATCCAGATTACAGGTGCAGCAATAGAATCACGTATCGCCCGGGTACCATTCGTCGTTGTCATTATGACTCTTCTGCCCCCAACTTTTTCAGGCACATATTCAAAGGGTGAATTCCCTAAATCGAACCCTTCGATAATCAATGAATCACGTTCTCCACCTAATAATGATCCCGGAAGAGTTAAACGTTTTTCTAGCGCTTCCTCAGGGGTAAGAACCGGAATAATGGCCTGACAACCATTAGCCAAAGCCGTTACGATTGTGCTTGTCGCTCTCAACACATCAATCACGATGACTAATCTGTCTTCTAAATAAGGCGTTCGTGGAGAACCTGTACTCGGTAATACTTCGATTTGCATGCGATCACCCCCATAACTGTAATTAAATAGTGTTACTTTTTGCACAACCTTTAATATATTCAACTTATTTGCCAGGAATCCTGCAAGTTGTTTAAATTATTGACATAGAATGGTATAAGTTCACGTTAAATCTAATAAATCGAAAAGCCACGAATACCATTATTAGGTACTCGTGGCTTTTTGTTCTAGGATCTCACTAGATGGGGAACATGCCTTTACTTTTCTTTGCGCCAACGTAAGTTCGGCTTACGTACTGCACCAACTTCATCTAAGCGCGTTACCAGCGTAGTGTAGGGTGCATTTTTTACCAGATCTGCATCAGTTTGAGCTTCTTCTGCAATCTTAATCAGAACCTGGGCGAATTCATCGAGGGTTTCGATGCTTTCAGTTTCTGTCGGTTCAATCATCATAGCCTCTTCAACGATAATCGGGAAGTAGATGGTAGGTGGATGATAACCATAATCTAATAGTCGTTTTGCGATATCTAAAGTATGCACCCCTGTGGATTTAAGGTTTTTCGGAGTAATAATAAACTCATGTTTACATATCCGATCAAAGGGTAAGAAATAATGCTCTTTAAGAATACTCATAAGATAGTTGGCGTTTAAGACTGCACTTTCCGATGCTGCCCTCAAACCCTCCCCGCCGAGACTACGAATATAAGCATAGGCCCTGACAACCACCGAGAAGTTCGCATAAAAGGAGCGCACTTTTCCAATGGAAAGCGGCATATCGTGTTGCAAGGTAAATGTCCCGTCCTCACTTCGAACCACTATGGGTTTTGGAAGAAAGGGGATTAAAAAGTCCTTAACTCCGACCGGTCCCGATCCTGGTCCTCCACCACCGTGAGGTGTGGCAAAGGTTTTGTGCAAATTAAGATGAACAACATCGAAACCCATATCTCCTGGTCTGGCAATACCCATTACTGCATTCGTATTCGCTCCATCGTAGTAGAGGAGACCGCCTGCATCATGAACCAGCTTAGTAATCTCTAGAATATCTTCTTCAAAAAGCCCCACAGTGTTAGGGTTTGTCAGCATTAATGCTGCAACTTCATCGTTAAGGACCTTTTTTAAGGCTTCTAGGTCAACCCCACCTCGTTCATTAGAGGGAATCTGAATCGTTTCGTATCCAGCCATTGCTGCTGTTGCAGGGTTGGTTCCATGGGCAGAATCCGGAACAATGACTTTTTTGCGTTTCGTATCTTGACGGTGATCGTGATAGGCTTTAATAATCAGTATCCCAGTCATTTCTCCATGGGCACCGGCAGCTGGTTGAAGAGTAAAGCCATCCATCCCCGATAATTCGCAAAGATCCTCTTGAAGTTCAGCCATAAGCTGTAAGGCTCCTTGAGTCAAGGACTCAGGCTGATAGGGGTGAAGGGCTGTGAACCCGGAAAGCCGGGATAACATTTCATTCACTTTTGGATTATACTTCATCGTACAAGACCCAAGTGGGTAAAAGCCTGTGTCTACGCCATGATTAAAGGTAGAAAGACGAGTAAAGTGACGAACCACATCAACTTCCGAAAGCTCAGGAAGTGACGGCTCCTGCTGGCGGAGCAAATCCTTTGGAATCAGAGTTTCAACGGAAACTTCCGGCACCTCACATTTAGGTAAACTGACAGCGCTTCGGCCATCGGCACTGAGATCAAATATTAGCGGTTCAAGATTTTTCATTGAATTGCCCCCAGTCTGGCCACGAGCCGGTCAATATCTGCTTTAGACTTGGTTTCAGTTACACAGAAGAGAAGATGATGATTGAGTTCTGGGTAAAAACGAGCCAGATCAAGCCCTCCGATAATTTTATCTTCTAGGAGAGCTAAGTTAATTTTAGCTGGCTCAAGCTTAGTCTCAATAACGAACTCATGGAAGAACGGTCCAGAGAAAGCTAAGCTCATTCCAGGGATCTTGGCAATCTCTTGCGCTGCGTAATGAGCATTTTGCAAATTAAGGTTCGCCAATTCTTTTAGTCCTGTTTTTCCAAGGGCACTTAGATGCATTGTGAAGGCCAGAGCGCAGAGGGCCTCATTCGAGCAAATATTTGAAGTAGCTTTTTCTCGACGAATATGCTGCTCCCGGGCCTGAAGGGTCAGAACGTATCCTTTTTTCCCATTCTTGTCAGTCGTTGCCCCTACGATCCTACCTGGCATCCGACGTACATATTTATCTCTACAGGAGAGAAATCCTAAATAAGGTCCTCCGAAATTTAGGGGATTGCCAAAGGGCTGTCCTTCCCCGACCACGATATCTGCACCACATTCACCTGGGGATTTTAGCAATCCTAAAGAAACCGGGTTGACTGACATAACCACTAATGCTCCTTTGGCATGAGCAAGATGCACAATGTCCTGGGCCTTTTCAAGGTTTCCAAAAAAGTTCGGGTTTTGAACGAGTACACCTGCAATATCTTCTTGAAGAGCAGCTTCAAAAGCGCCTTGGTCCATAACCCCATTTTGGAAAGGAATTTCAACAAGTTCTACTCCACGAGGGGGCAGATAGGTTTTTAGCACGTCTCGATATTCCGGATGTATGGTTTGCAAGACAAGCACTTTCTCCCGTCGTGTTGCGTCGCAGGTCATCAGAGCTGCCTCTGCTAAGGCCGAGGCACCATCATACATCGAGGCATTCGTTACATCCATGCCGGTTAATTCACAGACTAACGTTTGATATTCATAAATTGCTTGAAGCGTTCCTTGGCTAATCTCTGGTTGGTAAGGTGTATAGGCCGTATAAAATTCAGAACGCAGCAATAATTGGTCAACGAAACTTGGAATAAAATGCTCATAAGCTCCGGCACCAAGGTACGAGCTGTATCCTTCTACCGTTGTATTAAGATTAGCTAACCCTTTAACGTGTTTGACTAATTCCTGCTCTGACATTCCACCAGCAATCGCTAAAGGACGTTTCAAACGTACTTCCTTTGGAATATCTGCAAAAAGATCCTCAACAGACTCAACCCCGATACGGGCTAAGAGCCGTTGATTTTGGCTGTCCGTATTCGGTATAAAGTTCATTCTAATGATCCTCCTGTGCTAAAAACGTCTCATATTCATCAGCTGTCATCATACCATCCAGCGAGGATAAATCATCTGCTTCGACTTTAACCAGCCAGCCTTCTCCATAGGGATCAGAGTTAAGCAAATCTGGAGAATCCATGACCTGAGTATTGACTTCAACAACGTTTCCACTAACCGAAGCAACGATATCCGAAACTGCTTTTACTGATTCCACGGTGCCGTAAGATTTTCCAGCGGTTACTGTTGCGCCCTCATCTGGAAGCTCAACAAATACAACATCCCCAAGGCTATGCTGCGCATGATCTGTAATTCCAAAGGTTACTACATTTCCCTCAACTCGTGCATACTCATGCTCTTTGCTATACTTTAATTCTACTGGATTCATTAAAATCAGCCTCCTCATTTTTTGGTTATCCTACCCTAGGGTATAAAGGGTCATCCACATTTTTTCGCTAAAAACTATCGACTTGGGGCCTCGATCAAGTGCTTCGCTTGTAAAAGAGGGAAGGAATGATCTTAGCTTTCACTGCTTTTCCGCGAATCATAACGTCTAGGGTCTCACCTTGAATCGCTAACTCAGCTCGAATTAATCCCAGAGCAATATTTTTATTTAACGTGGGAGAGAATGAACCTGAAGTTACAAATCCTATTTCTTGCCCATCTTTTTGTAATGGGTAATGGGATCTGGCAATTCCACGGTCAATCATTTCAAGCCCAACCAACTTACGCGGTATCCCTTGTTCCTTTTGAGTAAGGAGTATATCCCTACCAATAAAATCTTCTTTATCCAACTTAACGAAAATTCCAAGACCTGCTTCAAGCGGAGTTATCTCGGCCCCTAACTCATTCCCGTACAAAGGAAGACGGGCTTCAAAACGCAACGTGTCGCGAGCGCCTAAACCTATCGGTTGTACTCCATCCGGTGCTCCAACTTCCAAGATCTTTTGCCATAGTTTTCGTCCATACTCAGGAGAAAGATAGATTTCGAACCCGTCTTCGCCTGTATATCCCGTTCTGGAAATAAGACAGCTGATCCCCTGAATGTCTCCATGTGTAAAGGTATAATACTTAATTTGTGCAAGATTAACCGTTGTTAAACGCTGTAAAACGATTTCTGCCAGCGGTCCCTGCAGTGCAAGTTGAGCGTATTGATCCGACACATTCTCCACGCTGCAATTAAAGTTTTTAGCTTGCTCTAACATCCAGGCAAAATCTTTATCCGCGTTAGATGCATTGACGACTAGGAAAAAATGTTGTGGGTTATAACGATAGACAAGCAAATCGTCAACAATACCCCCACTTGGATAGCACATGGGTGAATAAAGGATTTTGCCATCCTCAAGCTTACTGGCGTCATTGGTAATCAGCATATGGACAAAAGCCAAAGCCTCTTCTCCACGAACATCAATCTCTCCCATATGGGAGACGTCAAATAGACCCGCTTTGGTACGCACCGTATGATGTTCATCAATAACACCAGCATACTGAACAGGCATTTCCCAACCGCCAAAGTCAATGAGCTTAGCCTTAGCCCCTAAGTGTTCTTCGTAAAGCGGCGTACGTTTTGCTTCAGCAGCCATATTTAAACCTCCTCCAAATAAATCCTTGAAACTTTAAATCCCGATTCCTAAACGTTTATAAAAAAGTTATTAGAAACAATCTTATGTCATATACGTTTATGTTTATCGTTCCACCTAATAGCTCATGTAACCCGTGAGAAATCCTTCCAAAGAAAATCAATAAAGAAAACTTGGCTGGCGCCAAGCCGCAGGCGCAGGCGGCAACCTTAGTTGCACTTATGCTTCAGAAAGTATCAACGAAAGTTATACTTTCTGATTAGTATAAAAAAGGACAGAGAAGGTGCGTATTCGCACCTTCTCTGTCCTTTAACCTGAGAGATTCACTGTCGCCAGCTTCCCCTTTGGTGTTCTCTTTTACAAGAAACTCTCCAGAGTCCCGTCTTCTAGCAGTACATTTGCCTGAGAGCTTCCCCCCTTGAAAGAGCGACTTCAAGGGATTTCTCCTTCGGCGTCTGAAATTAATCAGATCTCTCCTGCTAGTGTCATTCGGTATTAACTATTAACTTATCATAATAATATGCGTTTTCACTCAAATTGTCTACTGTTATTTTTTCTCTGAAATAACAGAACTGCATCGTGGGCAAATTGTGGGATGCTCTTCGTTCTTTCCAACGTCCTCATGAAACATCCAGCATCGTTCGCATTTTTCCCCTTTGGCTGGCTGTACGAGAATCCCCAATCCCTCGTGTCCTTCCGCAGCCTGTACCCCTTCAGGTCGTTCTTCTTGAGGCCCGTGCACAATTAAATTCGAAACAATAAATATTTCAGCAAGGTTTGGAACCTTTGTCAAAAATTCAAACTGGGCAGCTGTTGGATAAAGATCTACCTGAGCAGTTAAAGGATGATTAATTAATTTTTCTTGACGAGCTTTTTCCAGAACTTTGGAAACATCCGACCGCAACTCTAAGATCTGATCCCAATGGTCAGCAATTTTCTCATTCATCCACTCTGAATTTACCTTTGGCATTTCAGCCATTTGGACATTTTCGGTGGTTTTTTCCCCTGGAATATATGGCCAGATTTCTTCTGTCATAAACGACAAGATTGGGGCCAATAAACGAACCATAGCATCAAGGACTTCATAAAGAACTGTCTGTGCAGAGCGACGAAGGAGCGAGGTTTTCCCTTCAACATAAAGTCTATCCTTAACAATATCCAGATAGACGGCACTTAATTCAATGGTGCAGAAATTATGAATTGTATGGTAAGCCCAGTGGAATTCATAAGTCTCATAACCAAGGAGTACGCGTTCCACGACCTTAGAAAGTTTAAGCAAAGCCCACCGATCAATTTCCTGAAGGTCTTGATAAGCAACTTTGTCCTTAGCAGGATCGAAATCATTTAGATTGCTAAGCAAGAAACGCAGGGTATTACGGATTTTCCGATAGGCTTCAGACATTTGCTTCATAATACGGGGGGAAGCCGCCACGTCATTCTTATAATCAACGGAACTAACCCAAAGCCTCAGAATGTCCGCACCTAGTTCTTGAACAACTTTAAGCGGATCAACTCCATTGCCCAGGGATTTTGACATCTTACGTCCTTGTTCATCAACAACGAAACCATGGGTTAATACATTGCGGTAAGGCGCCTGACCAAAAGCAGCCACTGAAGTTGATAAAGAGGAGTTGAACCAACCCCGGTGTTGATCAGACCCTTCTAGGTAGAGATCTGCCGGCCAAGAAAGCTCAGGCCGCTGCTTCAAAACACCCGCATGACTTGTCCCCGAATCGAACCAAACGTCCATGATATCCGTCTCTTTGCGGAATTTTGTACCTCCACAGTCACAAACGGTCCCTTCTGGCAACAGTTCCATGGCAGAATGGGCAAACCAAGCATCTGACCCTTCCTTTCGGAAAAACTCCTGAACCTTTGAAATGGTCTGGTCGTTCACCAACACTTTTCCGCAATCTTCACAGTAGAAGATAGGAATCGGGACCCCCCAGGTCCTTTGTCGGGAGATACACCAATCTCCCCGGTCTGCAATCATGTTATAGATCCGATCTCTTCCCCAAGCAGGAATCCAGCGAACCTTCTCAATTTCTTCTAAGGTTTCTTTTCGGAATCCATCTATAGAGGCAAACCATTGTTCTGTTGCTCTGAAGATGATCGGGCTCTTGCAGCGCCAACAATGAGGATAGCTATGTTCGATGGTTTCTTCAAGTACAAGATCTCCGGTAGTCTGAAGGTCCTCTACGATAACAGGATTCGCTTTTCCCGTTTTAAGTCCGACATAGGCACCGCCTTCTGAGGTGAATTTTCCTTGGTGATCCACCGGACACAAGGCAGGTAAACCATATTTCTTTCCAACTAAAAAGTCGTCTTCTCCATGGGCTGGTGCCGTATGAACACAGCCTGTACCAGCTTCCAAAGTGACATGTTCTCCGCAAATCACAACAGAATCTCTGTCCATGAGAGGATTTCTACAAATAACCCCTTCAAGTTCCTTACCAGAGAGAGTCCTTTCAACGGGCAGTTCTAACTTCCACAAGGAGCGAAGAGACTCTAACATTCCCTCAGCAACCACCCAATGCTCTTGTTCAACAGTAACGACCGCATACTTTAGCTCCGGATGTACGCTAATTGCTAGGTTTGCTGGCAGGGTCCAAGGGGTGGTCGTCCAAATAACGATAAAGGTTTTATCATCGTTAAGAGCACTTAAGCCATCGCGCACCGCAAATTTTACGTAAATTGCTGTGGCAGGCTTGTCTGCATATTCTATTTCAGCCTCAGCCAGAGCCGTCTCGCAAGACGGACACCAATAGACGGGCTTTAACCCTTTATAAATGTACCCTTTCTTAGTCATGTCCCCAAAGACCCCAATTTGAGCAGCCTCGTACTCTTTTTGCAAAGTTAGATAAGGATGATCCCAATCCCCTCGTACTCCGAGACGCTTAAACTCTTCTCGTTGAATCCCGACATATTTCTCCGCATAATCTTTGCATTTCTGCCTGAATTCCAGAGTTGATACCGCATGACGGTTTACTCCTAATTTCTTAATGACTTGTTGCTCAATAGGAAGGCCATGGGTATCCCATCCCGGCACATAAGGTGCATCAAAACCCATCATGGTCTTGTATTTTACAATGATATCTTTCAATACCTTATTAATAGCATGCCCAAGATGTATATCACCGTTCGCATAAGGCGGCCCATCATGAAGAATAAACTTCGGTCGACCTTCACGTGCCTTCTGAACCTTCTCATAGAGTTTTTCATCTTCCCAAGCTTTGAGGATTTCCGGCTCCTTTTTGGGGAGATTTCCTCGCATTGGAAAATCAGTTTCGGGTAGATTTAATGTATCACGATAATCCATTGATGATGTCCTCCTTTGATTAACTGTGTTTGTAAGGCAATTCATGAATTGCTCTAACAATTAAAAATCTCGCCCAAAAAAGGGGCGAGATTATACTCACGGTACCACCCTTGTCGCTATTGATAGCCACTCGGAAGTCTTATAACGGAGACGAACCGAACAAGGCTTACTCTATAGTTCAGCCTTTCACTCCAAGGGGATTCTCTTTGTCACTCCTCACGGGCTCACACCATTTCCCGCTCGCTGTTGAGTTCAATTAACAAAGACTGTCCTTTTCAACGTGTCTATACAATTTGGTTATGTTACACGAGTATATTATAACTATTAATCCTTTAAAATAACCTTGCGTAAGATGGTGACAAGTTTCGCTTGTCCTTCCGAATCAATTGGGTCGACCATCCAAAGACATAGGAAGGAAATCTTTCGGCTTCTCCACTCTTGAACAAAGGGATCGAGTTGTTCTTTAGATACGTATAAATGCTTAGAATCTTGAGGGGGTGTTAAACTAACTACAACTCCACGTTGCTCTATTTCATCCATGGCCCGAAACGCACGATCAAGTAAGTCATCACTACCGGTCATTAAGATATCCCCGGAGCGAAAATGTTGATCCGCCTCAGCAAAGCCAACACAAAAAATTTTTATATCCTTTTCATCTAATTGAAAACTTTCAGACTGTAAATTATCGATGGATGGTATAAGTTGAACCTCTTGACCCCCTACTTTGCCGACGTAAATCTCATTCTCATCTTGATGTAATCCAAATCCTTGAATGAGAAAGTCCGGAGATATCTCACTAATTAATCTATACATTGATGAAATCCTTCTCCTTCAAAGTCATCTGTAGACCATTTTACCATGAAACTAGACAGCTTCGCAACAAACACTCTAATACCGCTAAGCGATACCTTCGTTTCTCTCTTGTAACGTTTCCAAATCTAGGTGGGCTAACAGAAAAGACTTAAGTTGTGTCCGTAGCAAATCTCGTTTTCTGGAAAGGCCTTGGATCTCTTCCTGTATTTCTTCCCACTTTTGTTGTGCTTCAGACACTTTACTCATTTTTTCATGCTCTGCTTCTCTTAATATAAGTGACGCTTGACGATGCGCTGCCTCCTTGACCTCTTCCGCAGTTTTTTGGGCCAGCAATAAAGTCTGCTGTAAGGTACTTTCAATTTGACGGTAATGGCTAATTTCCGACTCCAGATCTTTTGTCTTTTCCCGCAGTTCAAAGTTCTCTGTGTATGCTGATTCGAATTCCTGACTTACAGTTTCGAGAAACCGTTCCACTTCCTCACATTGATAGCCCCGAATTCCCTTGCGAAATGTTTTATTTCGGATATCGAGAGGTGTCATCTCCATTTTATCCCTCCTACTGCCGTTTTGACCGAAAAAGTACGATTTGCCATGCTATTCGTTCTTTGCGGGTCTCTGAACGCTCCAAAAGTTTGATACGCCCATACCCTCGGCAAGAGATCATATTATCAGGCTGCACTTCTACATCCGCTTTGCACACCACAAGGCCTTCTCTTCTTACCTTCCCTTGGGTAATCCATTCCTGCGCTGTCCCTCGCGAAACTCTAAAAGCACTTGCGATGACTGCGTCTAAGCGGGACGAATTGACCGTAATACGGCGCTCCTCACCTAAATCAGGAAGCAAATCCGGTTGTCCTTCAAAGAGCGTAACCTTAATTCTCTCACGGCCCGACTGCGTCCATTGATTTAACAAAAACGGGGCAATTTCTAACGTTGTAGCGATATAGTAACCCTTCAGCCCCGCTTGAATATCTCCAAAGACATCCCGTCTAAAACCTAACCCCATAAGGGATCCTAGGATCTGCCGATGCTCGAGTTGTGCGCGGGGATCCGTCGGACGTACCCAGAGCAGAGAAATCTGTGAGTCCCTGACATCTAAGATTTTCCCCTTAGGGCCTATAACAATTCGAACCCGTTCCGTTTCTGGAAATCCTCCCTCCGCTAAATACGCGAGATGTTCCTTACGTAGAACTGATTCAGTCCATTCTCGCATGGCAAAGCTTAAAAATGGGGTGACCTGTTTAGACTGTTCATTCATCACCAGGTTCATCTGATCCAACAAATGCGCTGCTTCTAAACGTGCTTCTTTTTCATCCCAGAATTTAAGTACACTCCGATCAATTGAATTCTTCATCTGAAGAAAATCTGACCAATAAGCCACTGAGCAATATTAAGGGCAAAAATGGCGAAAATCGGAGAAAAATCTACGGTCATTCCTGCATTACCAAATTGAAAACGTTGAAACGGCTTAATAATTGGGTCGGTTACGTCATAGAGGACACTGACTAACTTGTTATTGTGAGGTGATAATTTAGGTCCAAACCACGACAAAATAACTCGAATAAAAATCGCGTATATCAAAATAGTGATCACTTTACTGATAACTTGACCGACGAATAAAATATTAATCCCTCCCTATTTTTGAACTTGGCCAAAACAAGCCTTTATCTTGCAGCTCGTCACGCATCTCTCCGGAAATATCCACATTATTTGGCACAAACAGAAAAATACCATTTCCTACTTTTTGCATATTACCATTTAAAGCATAGGTTGTCCCACTTATGAAGTCAACGATTCGTTTAGCCAAAACTTTTTCAGCGTTTTCAAGGTTAACAATAACTGGCCGGCGTGTTTTAAGTTGATCCGCAATATTTTGAGCCTCTTCGAAGGAATTTGGTTCCATAACAACCACTCTCATTTGTTTTTGAGTGTGTATGCTTACAACCGGAGCATTTTTCCGGCTTGTTCGAACCTCTTCTTGAGCCGCCTTTTCACGTTCATTCTCTTCAAAGATATCCTCGTCAGGCTCTTCATCTGCAAATCCCATTATTCCTATCACTTTATCAATTAATTTAGCCACTTCATTAACCCCTCCCCTTCCATTGAACCATAATTAACGTTTACCGAAAATCTGGGTACCTACACGAATAAGGGTTGCCCCTTCCTCAATAGCCAGTTCAAAATCTTGACTCATCCCCATCGAAAGCTCCTGCAAGTCAACTCCGGGAAAAACTCTAGACTGCAAAGTATCACGCAACTCACGAAGTCGCCGGAAAAACCCTTGTGTTTCCGTTGCGCTTGCCCCTAAAGCACCAATGGTCATTAACCCTTGAACCCGGACATGGGAGCATTCTCTAACTGAACTCAAGAAGTCTGGTACTTCCTCTGGCATAAGTCCTGCCTTAGCCGGATCCCTAGCGGTATTCACCTGAACTAGGGTCGTCCAAACAATTCCACGTCGTTCACCTTGTGCATTAAGTGTTTCCAATAACGGAAACCGATCCAAAGAATGGATCATGGCAACGTTCTGATCTAAATACTTTACCTTGTTCGTTTGAAGCCTTCCCACTAGATGCCATTGGCAATCATCCGGCAGCGCAGGCGCTTTCTCCAGCCATTCTTGAACCCGATTTTCTGCAAAGACTCGTTGTCCCGCCCCATAAGCCTCCTCTATAACAGAAATCGGTTGGGTCTTAGAAACCGCCAATAATCGAATCCTACTCGGGTCTCTTTTACTTCGTGCAGCGGCTTGGGTTATCCGCTGACGAACCTCAGTCAAGCGTTGCTCGATACCCGCTCTTGCCAACATCAGACTATCTCCTTCGCCATAAATTCTACAAGCTTCCGTTGGTTTCCTGCTAATTAAAAGCTTGGTCTAGATATTTTTTACCTTAGCTACTAATCCCTCAAGACCTTCACGGGGGGTTATTACAACAGGGATACCGCTAGGTAGATTCTCTATACAGGCCATATCATCATCTTCGTCAAGAACTTTCACCTTTCTAAACTCTACAACCCCCTCACTCCAGAGAAAAACTCCCAGCTCCTCGCCCTGAGTCCACAATGCAGTTTTCGGTATTAGAATTCCATTCGTTGGCGGTCGATAGATCCAGGTCACTTCTTGCCGTCTTTGGGCCGTTGTACCATCTATATAGTGAGGAAATTGAACAATTACTCCCTTGGGTTGATCCGATTTGCGTAATATTTTCGCACTAACCGTTTGATTTGCAATCGTTAGACGTATCAACTTACCATTGGAGAGTCCGTCAAGACTCGACATTTCAAGAAAGGCCACTGTAGGAACGAGGTTATTTACAATCTTTCCAATGATTTCTCCTGCTTGTGCTGTTGCTCCTACTACCCTTACTTGGGATGTCTGAGTCAGTAGTTTGTTAAGATCCATCATGATTAGGTTTTCGCTAGTCAAAATGGTTTCCAAGCCATCACTTTGGCGAAAAAACAGCCCGCCCATAGCCGCTGTAATTGTCTGGTTCTGTAGGCTTTCTTTTGTTCCAGGAGCTGCCCCTTCAGGCAAAACTACAGCCACTGGCTCTCCACGCCTAATGCGCTGACCATCCTCCGCTATGTATTGTACCTTACCAGAAAGCGGTGCAATGACTGGTAATTCTTGATTAGCAAACGTTGCAGCTACAGAGTGTTCATGGTTAATGGTTCCCGTTTGAGCCGTTACAAATTTGATTGTTCCGGCAATATAAGTAGAACGATAAGACCATACAATTCCACTTACTAAAACAATAAACAGTATACCCCAAAACCAATAATATTGTTTTCTTCTTTTCCCCTCCATTTTATCCTCCCCAGTGAATTACCTATCTGACGTTCGAACTACGAACCACTAACTACGATTTCGCCCTTGGTAAAATACACGTAAAGACAGTCCCAACTCCTACCTTAGAATTTACGCTAATACTTCCGCCTAGACCTTCAACCATGTGTTTTACAATACTTAGTCCAAGTCCAGTCCCGCCTTGTTCTCGTGAACGGGCCTTGTCCACTCTATAGAAGCGCTCAAAGACTCTTGGCAAAATATCTTCTGGTATGCCGCAACCCGTGTCTCCAAACTCTAAGCGAAGATATTTGGGCCCTACTTGTGCATGCAGCCAGACTCGACCTGATGCTGTATATTTGACTGCATTTTCTAAAAGATTTAAGAGAAGCTGACTTAATAAATCTTCGCCTATGATAAGCGGAGGCAAGTTTTCCGGCAGCTCTACTTCCACCTGAATTCCTTTGGCTTGAGCTATACTTAGAATAACTGGTTTAATCTTATTGTACGCTTTTTGTACATAACTCACCTTACTAGAACTCACTTGCATCCGATTTTCCTGTCCTTCAAAACGGGCTAATGTTAGTAGGTCTTCAATGAGTCGTTGCAAGCGTAAAGTCTCTGCTTGAATTATATTCAGGAATCGATTCCGTAACGAGGGATCATCTGCAGCTCCATCGAGAAGTGTTTCTACAAACCCTTTAATCGAGGTTAAGGGAGTTCTTAATTCATGGGAAACATTGGCCACAAATTCTGTACGCATTTGTTCCAGTCGCCGAAGCTCTGTGACATCATGAAAAACAATGACCGCCCCTCGTGACTGACCCTGCTCCGTTAAAATGGGATTTATCTTACTTTGCACTGTCTTTTGCGCAATTTGTAATTCTTTCGTTGCCGAAGGTTGCCCCGAAAGCACCTTGCGGGTTAGTTGCTCTAGCTCTAAGTCACAGGTTAGCTCCAGGAGATATTCCAAGTCTCGAACAGTACCTTCTCGTTCAAAAATCTTCTCAGCTGCAGTATTCACTAAGACAACTCGCCCTACATGGTCTACAGCTACTACACCTTCTTGCATCCCTGCCAAAATTGCCTCCATTTTTTGTGCTTCTTGAGTACCATTCTGAACAATCTTCTCGACGTGACGGGAAAGACTATTGAGCTCCACAGTAAATTGTCCTAATTCATCCGTAGAATCTGATAAATCAATATGCCCAAAATCTCCTCGAGCAATTCGTTGGGTTGCAAAGTGAAGTTTTTCCATTCGACGTGTTAGCTGGCTAGTGAAGAAATAAACGACTCCAGCAGGTAAAAGCAGCGCAAGGGTAATAACTCCTATACTCTGTTGCTCTCCGGTTACCAGCCTCGCGCTTTCCCCCACCCAGAATAGCAGCAGGGAAAGCCCAGTCATACCCAGGAATAATCCGGTTAATCGCCATTTTAAACTCATATCTACTATCCTTTAAAGCGGTAGCCAATTCCGCGTAACGTTTCAATGTACTCAGGATGCGAAGGATCCTTTTCGATTTTTAAGCGCAGATGACGAACATGTACGTCAACTGTACGGGTATCCCCGTCATATTCATATCCCCAAATTCGCTCTAGTAAATCATCCCGGGAATAAACCCGACCAGGATGTGTCATCAAGACACGCAGAAGTTCAAACTCCTTGGGGGTTAATTCGGTCTCCTCACCCCGCACATAAACACGGAACCCATTTACATCAATTCTCAATTCCCCCCGTATAACCTGAGAATCTGCCTCCTCAGACGAATTGATTCTGCGCAAACGTGCTTTAATTCGAGCTAACAATTCACGAGGACTAAAGGGTTTTGTCATATAATCATCGGCCCCGAGCTCAAGGCCTAGGACCTTATCAATAACTTCACCTTTGGCAGTTAACATGATTATGGGCAATTGCTGGAATTTTGGAATTAAGCGAATTCTTCGACAAACCTCTAAACCATCCATTCCCGGCAACATAAGGTCTAACACTATAAGATGAGGTTGTTCCTTCTCAACAGAATCCAAGGCCTCCTGACCATCCTTTGCTACACATACACGATACCCTTCCTTCTCTAAATTAAATGTAAGAAGTTCAAGAATCGGTTCCTCATCATCAACCACTAAGACGGTTGCCACTGACCCACCCCCCTAATCGATGTTCGATGTTCGATATTCGAGGTTCGAAGCTCGAATTGGTTCTCTCGAACATTTAGCACATGCATCGTGCATGGTTCCTTGAATATTTAGCCGCTTTGTCCTAGAACTCGTCTGTACTTAAGGTTAGACGAAAGTTCATTATTTCGCGCCTTATGTATCTCTCGTGCCTCGAGTATCTCACCTCGTACTTCGCACTCGGATCCATCCTGCCATCCGCCCTGTCCGGACACCATCTCGACGATGGGAGAAAAACCATTCTGGATTATCTGCGGTGCAAATTGCAGCAACATTAATATTTTCCGGGCGAACTCCTGTTTCTAAGACCACCATTCGGTTAGCTTCCCATAGATCAAGCAAGTAATGTCCATCCTCTTGGGGACGAAGAAACGGGGTTTTATCAAAGTTGGACTTAAATTGCAGAGCTACCCGTTCGTCAACAACGTAACAACATGGACCAATGCTTGGTCCAATCGCTACCCAGGCATTTTCCGTGCGACCTCCAGCGTCTTCGAAACATTCTAGCGCTTTTTGTCCGATTTTATTGGCAGTTCCCTTCCACCCTGCATGTACAATTCCCACTGCCTTAAGATCTGGGTAATAAAAATAGAGAGGAACACAATCTGCAAAAAAAGCCATTAGGCCAAGAGAACTTTGGGTTACTAACCCGTCGACGGCTGGAATCGCCGTCTCTAATTCCCTCGCGCCTCGTCCCCCGTCTTTTTCTTTAACCCATATCACATCAGTCCCATGAACCTGTTCTCCCACTACTACCCTAGTCCAGGGAACTCCCCATTGATCAAACCAACGCCTGCGGTTTTCGAGAACGACGTTCGAATCATCTCCAACATGGAGCCCTAAATTCAATGTATCATAAGGAACTATGCCCGCTCCCCCAACACGAGTTGAAAACCCCAAATCAATACCTTCAGCTTGCCATTTTGGAACAGTAAGGTAGTTTAAACTACCACTATTGTGCCATTCCCAGCTCATTCGTTTAACTCCTTCAGTTTACATTTAATATATCATTTAATACCCTTAAGGACAAACCTCCAAAAGTCCTAGTATAACCGGAAATGCGACTATTCTTTTAATCTAAGTCCCTAGAAATACAAATAGACATAAACCTTTGCCCCGAGCGAGAACAAAGGTTTATGCTTTTCCAATTCGGGATTAGCGTCGATCCTCATTTTCTGTATTGAATTCTGGCAAGTCGTTGACATCCACCAAGATGACATCAACTCCAATTTTTTTTACGTGATCCCATGGAACAAAAAAATCCTCTGTCTTTGGACTGCCAAATAGCCCCCAGCTTCGTGAGGATCCTGGCACAATAATTCCTTTAACGACACCTCGGTCTAAATCTAAATCCAGATCTTTGATTGGCCCTAGCCTACGACCATCCTTTACATTCACTATATCTAGTAATCTTAAATCCGAGACCCTCATTGCCACCCCCCCTTTAGCGAGGTTCGAGGCTCGATGTTCGAGGTTCGAATATCAAGCCCAGCCCCGAGATAGGTCCTACTATACACTTTATGTGCATCGTACTTCATATATCATACTATGAGGGAGAGTCTCTAAATAGCATGGGCCATCTGATTATTTTACCCATCACACTTACCAAGCGTTTTTAAGATGCTGCGATGCCCACTAGTCCCCCATCGAACTTCGAGCCTCGTGCCTCGCACATCGCGTTACACGAACTTTCGCATATGCTGCATGGCAGCTTTCTCAAGACGGGAAACCTGAGCTTGAGAAATTCCAATCTCATCTGCAACTTCCATTTGGGTCTTACCCTGGAAAAACCGCAGTGATAAAATAAGTTTCTCTCGTTCACTTAGACGACGCAAAGCTTCTCGCACAGCCAGACCTTCAACCCAGCCAGTATCGGACTGCTTATCATCCCCTATTTGATCCATCACAAATATCGGATCCCCGCCATCATGGTAAATGGGCTCGAATAAAGAAATTGGTTCTTGAATAGCATCTAAAGCAAAAACAACATCTTCACGTGGTAGAGAGAGTTTATGGGCAATTTCCGCTACGGTTGGTTCACATGACCGTTCACTTACCAACTGGTCTCGAACCTGAAGCGCCTTGTAGGCAATATCACGCAAAGACCTGCTTACTCTTATCGGATTATTATCCCTTAAATACCGACGAATTTCCCCAATAATCATTGGGACAGCATAAGTAGAGAACTTGACGTTCTGCCCAAGATCAAAATTGTCAATAGCTTTCATCAACCCGATACATCCAACTTGAAAAAGGTCATCCACATATTCTCCACGATTCGTAAACCGTTGAATCACGCTAAGAACAAGGCGGAGATTCCCATGGATTAGTTTGTCACGGGCACTGCGGTTTCCAGCTTGGTAAATCACAAATAGCTCTTTCATCTTCGCGCTGGATAACACAGGCAACTTTGAGGTGTTCACTCCACAAATCTCAACTTTATTCAATGCCAAACTACGAGCACCCCCCAAGCAAATTCTGTTGGGAAGTATGCCCTAACACTGTTTAGGTTATTCCAATCGACAAAATTCTTTACGTAATCTGCGAATAATTCGTTTCTCAAGTCGGGAGATATAGGACTGCGAAATTCCTAAACGATCCGCTACTTCTTTTTGAGTCTTCTCTACTCCATCATCCAAACCAAACCTTAATTCCATGATGACCTTTTCTCTATTGGTCAGCCTCCCCATTGCTAAATGCAAGAGTTGACGGTCTACCTGTTCCTCAATAGGTTTGGAAATGATATCATTTTCCGTGCCTAAAACATCGGATAAAAGCAACTCGTTTCCATCCCAATCAATATTTAAAGGCTCATCAAAGGAGACTTCGGATCGAGTTTTATTGTTACGTCTAAGATACATCAATATTTCATTTTCAATACACCGTGAGGCATAGGTTGCCAGCTTAATTTTCTTCTGAGGATCAAAGGTATTGACAGCTTTAATAAGTCCGATAGTACCTATAGAAACCAGATCTTCGATCCCGATTCCGGTGTTTTCGAATTTACGTGCAATATAGACTACAAGACGAAGGTTACGTTCAATTAAAATATCCCGTATTGATCCGTCTCCCATTTCTAAACGCTCTAGCAGCACTCCTTCTTCATCCGAGTTAAGTGGTGGCGGTAGGGCTTCACTGCTTCCAACATAATAAATTCCGCTAACTCCAAAGATTTTTTGAACGAAGATAACCCACAGGCGTCTAACCTTACCTTGAGCATTACTCCACCACTTCATTTATCCATCTCCACCTTTCTGCACATGTTCTGGGTGTAGTAACGCTTGGTATTCACCCTCTGAACTTAACACTTGCTTGACAAGTGCTACCGTAGCATGGATTTGCTGAGATCCCTTCTTGCTAAAAAAGGTCACACGTTCAGGTCTTATCCCAAGCAGCCAACTCTGGGTATCAATGGTTTGAAAAGGGATAAAAACAAGGTGTTTTACTAATTTCGGGTTGAGTTTCCATAGTAGGGGCCAAGGGTCTGCGTAATCCTTCCAAGGGATATCTAGGAATGCCCGAATACTATCCGGCATAGCACTTGCGGCAACCTCCTCTTCTAGAAGAATAACTGGGGACCCCGTTAACGGATCTCGCAAATGATTTCCAGTATCCATTAACGCTCTTATATTCACGATCCCACGCTCTTCACCACCAAAGTTAATTTCCAAATCGTAGATAGTTCTTTCCAGAACCGACTTCCTATCCTGCCATCGCTGCCAAAGGCACTGTAAAACCCACCATAGTATTACCCCTGCCGGAAGGACCCAGAAATTACTTAAGACCAGGGTTAATTGCTCACCACTTTGTCCGCTATCGAATTGAGTCCAACCCCATGCTGCATACAGAAAACCGCCAAGTCCAGCTGAAAGAAGCCAAAAACCAATGAATGCCCTGAGCAAGATCCTCGGCCCAAGTTTTGGAAATGCGACTGCCACCATAAGAAATGGAATAAACCATTTACATAAAATGGCCCATGGAGGCGCATAATAACACGCTAAAATGACCGGAACCTCACCGAGCAACGCAGCTATTAGGATTCGGCTTGGTCGGACCGGGAGGTGGATAAGTCGACCTAGAAGGATAAGCAGAAGAGTGTCCATTCCCCCATTAATGAGAATAACCAGATCGAGATAAGTCTCTGCAACGCCCATCTGGTGCACCCTTTCAATAATGCTTCTTAAAAAATTATATCTGAAAGATGAAGTAAAACCTGTCGCTTTCAGGGGGGTATAAATGGATATTTTAGGAAAACTAATGCGATTGATGTAGTTTTTTATCTAGGAAGCATCCGGAACAACAATGATATTTAGTCCTTTGCTTAAGTAATTTTATAAATAATGTCAAAAAAATCTGTCCCAATGAAACCGTCGGTTCTACGAAACAGGTTCATCTTACTTAACAAAAAATAGAGCCCCCTTCTGATTGATGAAGAAGACTCTTGACGATGACATAACTAAGTTTAACAATATAAAAATTATCAATAAATATTAATTAAAATAATATTAAGTCATTTAAGATGAAATTAATTAACATTTCGTCATTTTTCAAACAATTTCATTGAAGAATTAATTCTTTCATGGTATTGTATTAGTAATTTTATACAAATATTTTTATTCCTAACTTTGATATTCACGTCTTCTTAGATTAATGTCAACTATTGTAATTCAAGTCATAAAGGCGGTTTTTTTAATGTCAAAAAATGTATCCATAGGCTTTACTCAGAAGAAACATGGATTAGAAACTATAACTCGTATTGCCAAAGAATTCGAAGGCATCTTAGCACAATTTAAAGATTTGGAAAGTGCCCGCAAACCAATTAGAGAAGCCATTGACCTAAACCTCCAAAACCATGAATATTTGTTACTCTGTGATCTTAAGGGATTGGCAGTAGTGCACTCAAATCGTTTACGAGAAGGTATGTATTTTAACAATGAAATTGAGTTAAGAGCCGCTCAATGTTCCGAACCAATTACCCAGATTTATCACCGCAACACCGGAGAAGTGCTACTTGACGCTGCAAGTCCAGTTTTCGTTCACGGAGAGCATACCTATGCTGTACGCTTAGGCATACCCCTGCACAAGGTTCGACTAACGAAGCAAGTTTTTACAGGCGTACTGCCCACTCTCTTTCTCGGTGGAACCTGGATTGGCCTGAGTTCTTTTTCAACTGTTTCCATGCTTTCATCTATGCTTGCACTAGGAGCACAAATCTTTTACAGTGTCTGGCTGAAAAACAAATTAGCAACTTCCCTTCAGGAAACATTTAAAGTAACCAAAGCAATTGCTAAAGGAAATCTTACGGTTCTGGCCAAAGCACCTTCAGATGACGAATTAGGCAATTTATCCTATGAAGTAAACAAGGTATCTTTGGGTATGAAGTCCATAATTATGGATCTGGCTTCTTTTTCCGAACGAGCACAAAACATGAGCCAAACCCAGGCCTCCCATGCTCATGTATCTGCTGAAAATCAAGAAACCTTAGCAGCTACTTTAGAAGAGTTTAGTGCCGGCGCAACTGACCAAATTCAAGGAATGAAAGCGTCTCAAAAACAAGTAGATGAAATCCAATCCGCTTCCCAAAGCATCTTATCAAGTACTCAGGAAGTTCTTTCCTTAGCTACATCCGCTAAAACAACCAGTCAAGAAGGAACGCGGGCAATCAATGAAGCGATTCGTGAGATGGGCATCATTTATCAAGTCACTGAACAAGCGAATCAATCTATTCTAAACTTAGCTGAACAGGCACAAAAAATAGGAGATATTATCTCAGTTATAACTGGCATATCTGAACAAACTAATCTATTAGCTCTGAATGCGGCAATTGAAGCTGCCCGGGCCGGTGAACATGGCAGAGGATTCGCCGTTGTTGCAGAAGAGGTTCGAAAACTAGCCGACGGTTCGGCCAATTCTTCTCGCCAAATTATGGAGCTGATAACCGGGGTTCAAACTATGGTTGATGCAACGGTTAGTAATATCAGTCAAGGTATGGGTGAGGTAAACCGTGGAAAAGATGTGATCGAAAAGGCCGGACAAGCTATCACATCTCTTGACGAAGTAATCAATGCGACATCATCTAAAGTAGAAGCTAATCTTCAAAATGCAGATAGTCTTCTCATTCAAAGTCAACTCTTAGCAGAAACTCAACGGCAAGCGACTACAATCGCCGTTCAATTTGCTGAAGGGGCCACTCAAGCAGCAACCACGGTCGAACAACAAATGGTTTCGACCCAAGAAATAGCCACAATTTCTTCTGAATTAGCAAAAACATCAGCTCACTTACACAAGGTTATTCGACGATTTGAATGGTAACATGCTCTATAAAAACTTGTCTTGAATGTTATAAATAAAATTGGGCAGATCCTTCGAATAATGGATCTGCCCAATTTATTGACGTTTAAGATATTAGATGATAAACCAAAACCTAATTACCCATTTAATTGCTATCAGAGACTCTGATCACCCTTCAGGTTCTCCAAGCCCATAGTGTTATTTTTAAGATCTTCATTCAGGGTTCCCAAACTCTCTGTGTTATTCTGTACTTCTATCTTTAGTGTTTCTACAGCATCTAATCGTTTTGTCATTGTTGTTTGATTCTCAAGGATTTTGTTGAGTACTTTCATTATCTTTTAGTCCATTTTACTCCCCCCTGAGACATACCTTTGTCTGCCACATAAAAACGAGATGCAATTATGAAAAAGCGTTATGTCGTAAAAATTTAACGCATATTACAAATAATTGCATCTCGTTATATTACTTACTAGTTTCTTTAACGTCTGCGTCTAAGAAACTCCGGAATATCCAGATCCCCTTCTTTGGGTACTGTCTTAATAATATTCTCCTGAACTTTTCCAGGGGCAGCTCCAAAGCCAGCCCACTGCTGGTCAAATCCGGTGGCTATCACTGTGACTCTGATCTCATCTTTTAGATCCTCGTCGATTACCGCACCAAAAATAATATTAGCTTCAGGATCTGCTGCTTCCTCAATGATTCCCGCAGCTTCGTTTACTTCAAAGAGAGTTAAATTACTTCCTCCAGTAATATTAAGCAATACGCCCTTAGCTCCTTCAATCGAGGTTTCCAGTAACGGACTAGAGATTGCTTTCCTAGCTGCATCTGCTGCACGATTTTCTCCAGTTGCCTGACCAATACCCATTAAGGCTGATCCAGTATTTGACATAATTGTCTTGACATCAGCAAAATCTAAATTTATTAAGCCAGGAACTGAAATTAAATCTGAGATACCTTGTACCCCTTGTCGAAGGACATCATCTGCAATTCGAAAAGCTTCATGGATAGTAGTATGCTTGTCCACTACTTGCAACAAACGATCATTTGGAATTGTGATCAGAGTGTCCACTTTGCTTTTGAGTTCGGCAATCCCTTTTTCCGCCTGCATAGCTCGTTTACGCCCTTCAAAAGTAAAGGGACGAGTAACTACACCGACGGTTAATGCTCCCATTTCTTTGGCCACTTCTGCAACGACTGGGGCCGCACCAGTACCAGTTCCGCCTCCCATTCCTGCAGTTACAAAGACCATGTCCGCTCCCTTTAAGGCTTTAGCGAGTTCTTCACGGCTTTCTTCCGCTGCTTTAGCACCAATTTCCGGGTTTGCTCCTGCCCCAAGTCCTTTGGTCAACTTTATCCCTATTTGAACTTTCTCACCTGCACGGGAGAGCTGTAAAGCCTGGGAATCTGTATTTACCGTAACAAAATCTACTCCTTGTAAACCAGCGCTAATCATGCGATTAACCGCATTGTTTCCACCACCACCAACACCAATAACCTTAATCTCTGCAAATTGGTTTAAGTCTGTATCAAATTCCAGCATTTAGGCTTTGACCCCCTCGCTCATTCTTACCTGCAATATCCTTAAAAACACAGGTTATAACAAATATTCACTTGTGCTGTCCAACGCCCAAGTGTGTCGTTGAACATGCATAAACATTTAAAACTCTACCCACTTAAATGCACACAACATTACAAATTCTATGTCCTTATGCATTAACCCTTTTTTTTAGAGATAAAAATTTCTGTAAAGTAATGACAAATTGATAACAAGAAAATCAAGACCGTTCAATCTACTTTTTAATGAGGTGCCGACGTATACTCCCCAAGTTTTGAAATATACGCACGCCAAACGCGACCACAGCTGCCAGGTACAAATCAACGCCAATACGATCACCAACGTAGGCCAACAAGGCAGCCAGAAGCATATTGCTGAAGAAACCAGTCAAAAACACGGTGCTGTCGAAATGATCCTCTTGAGCAGAACGTATCCCCCCCAAAACAGAGTCTAATGCTGCGAGAATTCCAACAGATAAGTATTTGGCGTATTCAATAGGAACTGAAAACGGGCTGACATACCCAATCGCCAATCCCAAAACCAAGCCTAATAACGGTAACCACATAAACCTAAAATCCTCCTACCTTAGCGGCCAATTACTGGCTTAGCCGCCGTGAAATCAATATAGCGTACCCCTTGTTGAATCGACGTATACCCTTCATCAATTATGAGCTGATAGAGGGCATTTAATTTATCGATCCAGTCATTAGCTTGTCCTAGTCGGACTTCCACACCACTCGTCAGAAATAAAGTAATCTGTTCTACCGCATTTACGTGCACTTCTCCAATCTGAGCAACCAATTGGGGTGGAGCTTGTCCCAGCAAACGAAGTGCTGCGGCAAGAAGAGGACTCTCAAGATTTTGTCCCGGTCCTACTGTATCCGGGAGTTCGATTCCGCTAATAACGGGGTAATTATTTTTGGGCCAACTCTCCAAACGCCTTAGAAAGGTCCCTTCCGCATCGACTTCCAAGATCCCCTTTGGGACGACTACCAAGGCTGCCGGAGTTCTCTCCTTCACCTGAATAACGAGTGTCTGAGGAAGGTTTCTCTGGAATTGCACACTATGTATAAGTGGGTGTAAGGAAATTTTATATTCAAGGGCCTTGCGATCAAAGAGCAACAAGTTTTGTCCCTGAATTCCGTCGGATAGTTTTAGGATTTCATTTTCTGAGATTAGACTAAGCCCCTGAACCTTAACATTCTGAATAGCAAAAGCATTCGAGCGCAAAAAGAGCGCCAAGCCCAGGGATAGCAGAATCGTTAAAACTGAGACATAAAAAAAGGACGTATTCATTTTCTTGGGTTCCATTGTGGCGTTTTCCTCCTTCTCCCAAGTATAACGAATACAGTCCTATTCTGTACATGCCTTTTTTGAAATTTTTAAAAATAAAATTTAAATTAATAAGCATCTATTCGTATAATTCTCTAAAACCAAATTCAAGGTTGAAGTTTAATGTGTCTCACTTTTACCTTTGTTTGAAACACGCAGTAGTTTTGCTCCCAATTGACAATATTTTTCTTCTAATTTCTCATATCCACGATCTATATAATCTACCTTTTCGAGTACGGTTGCTTCTTCTGCAGCTAAGGCTGCTAGGAAAAGCGCTGCCCCGGCCCGAAGATCTGTCGCCTCCACAAAAGCGCCTTCAAGGGTTTCTACTCCGCGAATGATCGCGGTTCTTCCTTCAACGGTAATCTGGGCTCCCATGCGACGCAGCTCATCGACATGTTGATATCGGTTTTCAAAGATCGTTTCGGTTATAATACTAGTTCCTTCTGCGCCAGAAAGCATAGCCATAAACTGTGGCTGCATATCTGTTGGAAATCCAGGGTAAGGCATAGTCTTAATATCTACCCCTCGAATCCCTCCTCCTTGCTGCACACGAATTGAATCATCTAAGAGGGTTATAGATGCCCCAGCCTGCCTTAACTTAGCTATTACTGGTTCTAAATGTTCAGGGACAACATTTTCAATAACCACATCCCCTTTAGTCATAACTGCTGCAATCATATGCGTACCTGCTTCAATTCGATCAGGTATCACAGTGTGTTCAGCAGGATGGAGTGCGTCTACCCCGTCGATTCTTAAGACATCCATTCCTGCCCCCCGTACTTTTGCTCCCATTTTGTTCAAGAAATTCTGCAGATCGACAATTTCCGGTTCACGGGCTGCATTTCGGATGACCGTAGTCCCTTGGGCTAAAACTGCAGCCATCATAATGTTTTCCGTGGCTCCTACGCTCGGGACATCTAAGTAGACATCCGCTCCCCTAAGCTGGTCCGCCCTAGCTTCAATATAGCCATGCTTTTCCTTAACCTTTACGCCAAGAAGTTGCAGCCCTTTGATGTGTTGATCCATCGGACGTGAACCAATGGCACACCCACCCGGTCGAGAAATCTTTACTCGTCCATACCGGGCTAGTAAAGGACCTAAAATAAGATTGGAAGCTCGCATTTGCCGCATAAGTGCTTCATCAACTTCACAAGATTCTAATCCGCCTGCATTAATAAGCATTGCCTCATTTTGACGCACTACCTTACAGCCAAGATGCTCAAGCACCTCAATCATATGTTTAATATCTGCTAACTCTGGGATTTCTAACAAGCTGGATGTCCCTTCAGCTAAAAGAGTTGCTGCCAGTAAGGGAAGGGAAGAATTCTTTGCCCCGCTTACCCGAATACTTCCTTCCAACCGCTGTTTTCCGGTAATAACATAGCGATCCATCGTCATATTCTTTCCCCCATTCACGCTCCACGATTTCCAGTTAAGATACTCTCTACCTCTGTTTGCAATGTAATTCCATATTTTATTTGTACATCCAATACAATGGCTTCTATCAAGGCGAGTACATCTTTAGACTTGGCCCTTCCCGTATTCACGATGAAATTAGCATGTTTCTCTGAGACTTTTGCACCGCCAATGGTCTTACCTTTCCAACCAGCGGCCTCAATCAATCGTCCTGCAGAATCTCCAGGAGGATTACGAAAAACACTGCCTGCATTAGGCTCCTCAAGTGGTTGATTAGCCGTACGTTTAGTTAAGTTTTCTTTCATGTGGTGTAAAATCTGCTCACGATTTCCTGGAGAAAACATAAGCTGAGCCTCCAAGACCCACGCTTTACCGCGCAAAGAGCAGTGCCTATAGGCAAACTCGAACTGTGATCTCTCTAATTTCCTAATACTTCCGTCCGCCCAAAGCGTGGAAATACCGAGAATACGAGAAGCCATTTCACCACCATGGGCACCAGCATTCATCATGATTGCCCCCCCAACCGACCCAGGGATGCCCCGGGCAAACTCTAGGCCGCTCCAGCCACGTTCTCCTGCTTCTTGGGCTAAACGAGCTAATGTATACCCAGCTTCAACTCGAACTGTGTAATCCCCCCAGCTAATTCCGCGTAGGGAAGTAGTCACTAAGGTTATTCCGGGCAGTCCTTCATCTGGAAAGAGAACATTAGACCCCCGACCGATGAGCCGCACGGGAATTTCTGCCTCTTGGGCATTCTTCCATACACTTGACAAGTCTTCTACAGTTTCAGGCCAATAAACAGCCTCAGCGGGCCCACCAATCCTCCACGTGCTCAATAGATTCAGAGGATAATTCTTCTCGACACGCCCCGGCATTCCATCCAAAATCATGACTATTCCACCTCAAGTTATTTACCATTGTTATGTTCTTCCAAATAGAGCTTAAAGCTAGCCTTATGTCTAACCAGGAAACACCTAAATCTATACACTTAGCTATGCATTGAGCAGCCATTTCTTCTTGGTTCAATTCTGGCCAACGTGGCAAGTGACCTATGAATTTTTGACCATCCTTCGAACGATAAAAGTCAATCCGAGTATCACGAACCACCCACGAGGTCCTTTCCTCCTCTTTGTTCCCTATCGTTCCTCTTCCCAAAGTGCTTTTCTCCATAAGCCCTACTAGCCAGGACTCTGGAATCAGCCAATGTAGTCCTTGCCTCCGCTCACATTCCCATCGTCCATCGGCTCTTGGCCAGAGTATCGTTGGTTCAAACCCAGCTTCTTTTAAGATATGCCCTAACAAGGGGCGCTCGTTAAAAAGAACTGTCGGTTCTGAAACCCATAAAATTAGTTCATCCTCCAAAATATTATGTATTAACGATTGAACAGATTGTTGTTTTATCCCTTGTTCAAGTATGGTATCTCGCCAGGAATCATCGTTCTGCTTCTTAGGCCAGTATACCAATTCGGTTACGGGGCTGAATTGATCGGAATCAGATATGGAAGCAGCATCAAACGGCTTCTCCATCCACCGTTCCGAAAATTCATGGCTTAAATTCTCCGTAATCGGCTCAACCTCGGTAAATTCAAGCTGATTCCCCTTCAATATAGCCCGAACTCCACCAATTCCTGGAGCCGCAGCAGAAGCAACCAGTTGTATTTTTCGCCTTGGCCACACCATGCTCACTCCTTTCCTTTGTTCCTGCCATATGCTATGCATAGGAGCGAAAAGGTGTGAACATAATCGTGGTTCGATATTCGATATTCGTGGTTCGAACGCGAATAACCGAATACATTTCTATGCAAAGTAGTCGATAATCAATGTTTAAAGCCATTGGGCTGAGCCAAGGAGAGGGGAGTTTCGTACCACGAACCACGAATATCGAACCACGATCACCGCCAAGCGGTCTCTAGACATAGATCTACGATTCTATTTAAAGCATTTGGCTGAGCCAAGCTACGGGCAGCCGATCCCATTTTAGCTAGACGTGTTGGTTCAGAAATAAGTTTATCAACGTCTTTCCATAGCCGTTCACCATCACATTCCGAGTCTAAGATAAGTTGAGCTGCGCCAGCTTGGGCTAGTGCCTGAGCATTATGTTCTTGATGATTTTCCGCTGCGTAAGGATATGGAATTAGCACGCTGGGAATTCCGGCAACCATCAGTTCAGCCAGGGAAGTTGCCCCAGCCCTGCCGACATATAGGTCTGTGCAGGCTAAAGCCTCCGGCATGTCCTTCAGATATTCCAGGACACGCCACTGAGGACGCTGCCAAGAAATACCCCTTTTCTTTAATTCCTCAATGGTTTCTGGGTAGGTCATAGTTCCAGTTGCCCAAATCACTTGAATATCCGAACGCTGAGCAAGATGTTCTAAGACATTGATCATAGCTTGATTTAAGGTGCGTGCTCCACGGCTCCCACCCGTTACTAATAAGGTTAAACGGTCCGGTCGTAATCCAAAGTGCTTCGCTCCAGCTACACGTCTTATTTGTCCAATTTCCTGACGAACTGGAAGCCCCACCAATTCCAGCTTATTTTTAACACCAAAATGCGCTATACTCTCGGGAAAGGTAACCATTACTCGGCGCACAACCCGTGCCAAAATTCGATTTGTAATACCCGGTAAAGCATTCTGCTCATGGAGCAGGGTTGGAATATTGAATAAAGAAGCGGTTAATACAACAGGACCAGACACATATCCTCCCGTTCCCACGACAAGGTCTGGATGAAATTCACGCAAAATCCTCTTTGTTTCCCACAGAGCCTTGAAACTTTTGCCGATAACTTTTATTGCTTCCACACTTAACTTGCGGGGAAGTCCTTGTCCCGAAATACCTTTAAAAGCTGTTCCTGCCTCCGGAACCAACCGGGCTTCCATTCCATCTTGAATTCCCACGTAGAGAATTTCAATCTCAGCATCACGCGCCAATAACCCTTTGGCGATGGCTAAAGCCGGATAAATATGTCCACCTGTTCCACCACCGGTCAAAATTACACGCACCATCAAAACCCCCTAAAGCCCTTAAAGCACACCTCGTACCTCGTACCTCGTACTTCGATTTTCACCTTACTTCCCTAGAAATATTTAGCAGCACCCCAACTCCCACCATGGTAAAAACAAGGGATGTTCCTCCATAACTTATAAACGGCAAGGTGATTCCCGTAACCGGCAACACCCCGCTGACGACGCCCATATTGATCATTGCCTGAACAGATACCATGGCAGTTATGCCAACAGCAAGAAAGCCCATAAACGCGTCGGGAGCCCTCATTGCCACTCGAAATCCTCGCCAAGCGAAAAGGAAGAAGATTAAGACAACCAAAGAAGCACCCACAAAACCAAGTTCCTCTCCAATCATAGCGAAGATAAAATCCGTATGGTTTTCCGGCAAATATAAAAACTTCTGCCGACTTTGCCCTAAGCCCAAGCCAAATAATCCACCAGGGCCTAAGGCCAAAAGAGCTTGAATCGTCTGATACCCATTTCCTAAGGGGTCAGCCCAGGGATCCAAAAAGGCGAAGATACGCCGCATTCGGTAGGGGGCAGCCGCTATAGCAGCTACTACCAGACCTAATCCAGTCCCGCCTAAGGCCAGAATATGCCCAGTCTTGGCCCCAGCCGCAATCAACATAAAGAACGTGGTCGCCGCTATTACCAGGGTCGTACCCAGATCGGGCTGGAGCATAATCAACCCTGCGATCATCCCCATTAAACCGAGAATGGGCAGAACCCCTTTGCGAAAGGATTCAATCTTATGAGGATTAAGAGCAAGCAGATGAGACATCATCAACACCATTGAGAGTTTTATCACTTCCGAAGGCTGAATCGATAATGGCCCAAGTCCAATCCAGCGGTCAGCGCCATTTACTCTTCGCCCAATTCCTGGTATCTTGACCGCAATTAGTAAGACAATCGCTATAATAAGAGCCGGCTTGGCAAATTTACGCACCCAGCGTAAATCGACCACCATGCTTATAAACATCGCTATTAGTCCCATCGTAACCCAGAGTATCTCCATCTTGAGATAATGATAGGGGTCATCGTACTGTATGTAACCCCTTACAGCACTTGAGCTATAAACCATAACAAACCCTATCGCTAACAGAGCCATAATCGCCCCGAGCAAGACTAAATCTGGCCGATGGTACTTTCGCATATATAGATCCCCCTTTATTGTTGAATGGGTTCCCTATAATGCCTACGCACTAACTCCTTAAACAATTCCCCTCTTTGCTCATAATTCTTAAACATATCCCAACTTGTACAAGCTGGGGATAGTAAAACCACATCCCCGGGTATCGCTTGAGAGATCGCTTTATTGACAGCTTCCTCGAAGGTTGTCACTTTGACGATCCTCTGAACTCCTTCATCCTTGGCAGCTTGCTCCATTTCCTCCGCCGCCTGCCCTACCAGCACTAGACTCTTAACCTTTCTCTGGACAACCTTCATAAACTCATGAAAATCCAGACCTTTGTTTTTGCCTCCAGCGATTAAGACCAAGGGTTCATCGAAGGCCAACAACGCTTTGGTAGCAGCATCTGTATTTGTCCCTTTAGAGTCATTCACGAAGAGTATTCCTTCAAAGCTGCCTACGACTTCTTGCCGATGCTCAACCCCTTTGAATCGAGCAAGACCTTCAGAAATCTCAGTCCAGGAAAGACCAAAGGCTCTCGCAGCTGCAGCCGCAGCCATAACATTCTCTAAATTATGGGAACCCCGTAGTTGGAGATTCTTCCGTGAAATAATCGGAATCATCGTCCTTTTTTCTTTTTCAGCATAGACGATATCGTCGTGCCAAAGACTGATTCCATCCTGCAAAAAGGTTGTCGGGCTAAAATAGATCACTCGGCTTTTTAGTTTATTACCTAGGTCTCGGACTAAAGGGTCATCCCAATTTAAGATCGCTAAATCCGTGGGAGCTTGATTCTTAAAGATTTGGGCTTTGGCCTCCAAGTAGTTTTCCAGAGTTCCATGCCTGTCCAAATGATCTGGTGTCAGATTAAGTAAAACCCCGATATGAACTCGTAATTCATCGACAAATTCTAACTGAAAACTAGAAAGTTCAGCAACAACAATACTGTTATCTCCCAGGTCATTCGCTTGACTACTTAAGGCCACTCCGATATTACCAGCGACGATAGTCGCTCGTCCCGTCTGCTTAGCTAACTCACCAATTAGAGTTGTGGTTGTCGTTTTTCCATTAGTACCGGTAACCCCGACACAAAGCGCAGGACAATCATGCATAGCAAGCTCGACTTCGCTCCACACAGTCACTTGTTTGGCAATTCCCTCCTGGACCAAGGAGAGCGTAGGTGACACCCCTGGAGACAAAATAATCAGTTCAGGATTGATTCCTGCAAATTCAGGTACTTGACCTAATAACAAATGCTCAGGATCAAGTCCTATCTCCTCTACACCTGGAAGCTTCTCCACCGACTGACTATCCGTCAGAAAAACCTCTGCCCCCAAACCCTTTAGTTTGCGAACTGCTGCCTGGCCGCTTAGCCCCGCACCAATTACCAGAACGCGTTTATTCAACCATTCCACACCACATACCCTCCGTTTCCGAGTCATTATATTGCTGTTCTAGTCGAAAATTACTTCTGCAAATTCAACTCGAACCTTTCAAAATATCCGATTAACTCTCCATTCTCATCCCTTACCGGCACAATATATATTCGTTCATTTCTAGGACTAACTTTTAGAAAGACCTCATTGGCATGGTTTTTGAGTTGTTCGACAACGGATTTTATCATTTCCTCCGATTTAGGATTTAGATGACAATCAAAAATTGATTTTCCAATTAAATCTCGATAACCACGCTCTTGATAATAATGATATTGTGCCCGTTTGTTAAGGTATCTAATAACATGGTCACAATCGACAAATGCAATAGGGTATGGGTATGAATCCAAGATATACGATAACATTTTTTCTCTATCCACAAAAATTCCTCCTAAGTGAGTTTAGATCTATTGGGTCTTTGAAAGCAAGGGGACATTGCACGTTCACACACGTTCCCTTCACTTGCGCGTTAGATGTTGAAGCTATTACGCCAACCTCTGGGCTGTTTTACCCCAGGGTCGGCATATAACCAATGATCCCGAGAATGGCACAAATCAAAGCAACAGACCAAAAAACGATGACCACTTTCCACTCACTCCAACCCACAAGTTCAAAGTGATGGTGAAGTGGACTCATCCGGAAAATCCGTTTTCCCGTCGTTTGGAACGAAATAACCTGCAGAATGACAGAGAGGGCCTCTGCTGCAAATAATCCACCGATAACTATAAAAACAAATTCACTCTTAGTTAGGACAGCCAAACTAGCTAAAGCTCCCCCTAAGGCCAGGGATCCCGTATCACCCATAAAGATTCGTGCAGGGTAGGTATTAAAGCGCAAAAATCCTAAAGTACCCCCTACTAAGGCAGCCGCAAACACCGCCATATCCGTTTCGTGGGCTAGAACAGCAACCCCATGGATTGCAGCCAGTAGGGCAATTACAACATAAGCAGCACCGGCGAACATGGTGCTTCCTGCCGCCAAGCCGTCTAGACCATCTGTGAGATTAACTGCATTGGTCATTAACACTATAACCAAAGAAATTATTACATAGTAAAACCAACCTAATTCCAGGTGGATGGATGTGAAAGGAATCGCAAGATCTGTCCCCCTTCCCAACCAATGAACGGAAATCCACATTAGAATAAACGCCAAGCCAAACTGACCTATAAGTTTCTGGTAAGCCCGAAGCCCCAAGGAGCGATGCATTACGACTTTAATAAAATCATCGATAAATCCTATTATCCCATATCCTAGTGTAATACCCACCAAGGTCACCATTTCCAGGGAAGTGGGTTGTTCTGCTGTAATCAAAGAACTGACAATAATTCCAACAAGAAAAATAATTCCACCCATCGTAGGGGTTCCGGCCTTTTTTAGGTGTCTTTTAGGGCCATCGTCCCGTACATTTTGACCGAACTTAAGAATTCTTAAGACCGGTATCAAAAAGGGGCCCAAGACCAACGTAATAATCAGGGCTAATCCTGCCGCCAAGACCAAACGCTCAGACATGTGCTATTCCATCCTTTACTCTGAACTTTCCAGTTCTGCCGTAATTTTTTCCATCCGCATACCCCTTGAACCTTTTATAAGAATCCATGTTCCCGGACCTAACCTACTTAGAAGATCCAGGGCTTTTTGACTTGCTTCCTCAAGTGAACCCGTCACGGTAATCTGATCTTCAGCATATCCAGCCAGCCGTGCCCCTTGCGCGATCTCTTCTGCCAGTTTCCCCACAGTTATTAATCCACTTATACCCAGCCCTGCGAGGGTTCGACCGACTTCCTGATGCCCTGATTCTGCAGAGCTGCCAAGTTCGTACATCTCCCCTAAAATTGCGAGGGTCTTATTCCCAGCGGCGCGCTCTTTAAGGACATTCAAGGAAGCCTGCATTGAAACTGGATTGGCGTTATAGACATCGTTGATAAGGATGGTTCCCAGAACTCCTTGCCGAATTTCTAACCTCATCTTAGATAATTCCAGCTCACTAAGCCCTTTACACCCTATATCCAGAGGAACTCCAAACATCGTACCCACAGCTAAGGCTGCTAAGGCATCCAGCACGTTATGAGTACCAGGCAAAGGCAGATTTGCTGTCGCTTTTTCATCCTGAAAGTTTACCACAAAGGACGTCCCTAACTCGCCCCAAGGCCGTGGTTGAACCCCTCTGATGTGAGGGGTTGCAAAAGCGCCTTCAAGACCATAATAACAGATTGAATGGGAGTCTTTGATTGCTTTTTGAACTGAGAAGAAATCCTCGGCATTGATAATAGCCTTTCCCTCATCAGGCAGTGCCTCGACAAGTTCCCACTTGGCCTGAGCAATCCGCTCTTGGGTAAGTAATAACTCCAAATGGGTGGTGCCGATATTAGTAATCACCCCAAGATCCGGTTTTGCTATCTCACATAAAGCACTGATTTCCCCCAAACCGCGCATACCCATCTCCAGAATCAATATCTCTGTGCCCAACGGTGCATTAAGAATTGTCATCGGCAACCCTAATTCATTATTATGATTTTCTTTATTCCGGTGAACTTGGAAGGTTTGCGACAAGACCGCATAAATCATATCCTTGGTAGTCGTTTTTCCGTTGCTCCCAGTGACACCAACCACCTTGGCCTTTAATTTTATACGCCAGCACTTAGCCAATTCTTGGAGGGCTGTAACGACAGATTTTACAAGCAAAAGTGCTTTCCCAGCTGGAATGTTAGGCTTCTCTTTCATTTCCCGATAACGAGCTTCATCCGCAATTGCGAGCACTGCTCCATTTTTCCAAGCAGCCTCAATATAATTATGCCCATCCACTTGTTCCCCTGGTAAAGCAAAAAACATTTCTCCGCCCCTAGCCTGGCGGCTGTCTATAATACATCCTTGAACCTCTAAGCCTCCGTCCCCAAGCAAGGTCCCCTTAGCGACTTGAGTAACTACCTCAACGGTCCATTTGCCCATATCCCAGCCCCCTTAATGCTTCACGTGCTACCTCTCGATCATCAAAGGGATGAACCTCCGTGCCAAAGATCTGATAGGTTTCATGTCCTTTCCCGGCGATGAGGATCGTATCTCCAGGTTTAGCCTGTTGACAAGCCCTCCCTATTGCTTCACGTCGATCTGCTAAGGCAATATAGTCCACACCTGAAACGCCTGTTAGAATTTCCTTGATAATTTGATCTGGATCTTCAGTACGGGGATTATCCGACGTCACGAAGAGAAAATCACTTCCCCGTGCCGCAACCTCTCCCATCAAGGGTCGTTTCGTCCGATCTCGGTCTCCTCCACATCCAAAGACCGTTATTAGTCTTCCTTTCGTAAAGTCCCGAGCGGTTCGCACCACATTCTCCAACCCATCAGGGGTATGTGCGTAATCCACAATAACTTGGAAAGGCTGACCAAGCCGAACACTTTCAAAGCGTCCCGGTACACCGGATATTTCTGCCAAAGCTTCTGCAACCGTCGCTGGCAAATATCCTCGTTCAACTCCCCAAGCAAAGGCAGCCAAGGCGTTATAGACACTAAAATAGCCTGGGGTAGCATACCAAATATCTTGGATTATCTCACCATAGCGAACCTGAAACCGCACTCCCTCTGTGGTAACTTCGACATTTTCCGCACGGTAATCCACGTTATTATGGATACCGTAACTGACAACTGGGGCAATTGACGCCTTGCTCAATTCTCTAAATGCAGGATCATCCCCATTTAAAATACTGATCTTAGGTTGTTTACTTCCCTTTAAATTTGCAAATAAAAGAGATTTTGCGTAAAGATAGTCCTCCATTGTCTTATGATAATCTAAGTGATCTTGTGTCAAATTAGTAAAAATACCCACATCAAATTCACACCCAGTAACCCTTCCTAGGGACAAGGCGTGAGAGGACACCTCCATGACTGCAAGACTCACTCCTTCAGCGACCATTTCACCTAAAAGTTTCTGAACATCTATGGATTCAGGTGTTGTCCGGTCCCCTGGAATTGACCGCCCATCAATTCTAGATCCTAGAGTACCGATCAGACCAACCTTCTTACCATTCTTAATCCCTATTTTCTCAATAAGATAAGTAATCGTTGTCTTGCCATTTGTCCCAGTCACGCCTACCAACTCTAGTTGCTCACTGGGGTTACCGTAAACCATGGCCGCCAATTTTCCCACAACTTGGCGCACATTCGAAACCTTTACCTGAGGAACCTCAATGGGTAAAAACCGCTCTACGACTAAAGCCACAGCTCCAGAAGCCACAGCAGCCGCCGCAAAATCGTGACCATCCACCTGAAAACCCGGGATACAGGCATAAAGATCACCCGGCTGAACAAGCCGTGAATCCATTGACATTCCACGGACAATGACATTACTATCCCCCGTAGAAGCTTGAACCTCGATTCCGCTAATAATGTCTTTTAGTACTATATTGGCTGTTGGCATTCCCCATCTTTCCTTTCGAACGTTTTTGAACACCATTCTATTAACATATTTACCTAAATTTATTATAGACAAATTAACCTTGCAACAGACCTTACACCACGGATTATCGCCCAAGCGGGCTGACTGAAATTGGTAAACGGCCTGTCAAACTACGAATTGCTTCGACATCTTCATCCTCTTCTACCCACCATGGGCCAAGGGTCGGAGTCGATGCATCCGCTCCCAAGTAGAGGAGCACATTCGATTCAGCTTCTACTTGCGCATCCCCATGAGGAATTTGATCTAGAACAATCTCGCCCCGACCCTCCGTCATCGTCTTAAACCCTGCTTCAGCTAAGATTTTTTCTGCCTCTGCTAAAGGAAGCCCCAAAACTGAAGGTACCGTAGCCGCTTTCTTAATGGGCGGGAATTCAAGACCAGGCATAGGTTTCCCAGGGGTTAAGGGTGCCTTAGGATCGGGCTTGACACCTAAATATCTCAAGGAATCCAGCATAACGGTCTGCACAACAGGGCATCCCACAACTCCACCATAAAAGGGTACACCGTCAATTACACACAAAATAGCAAGACGTGGTTTATCCGCAGGAGCAAAGGCTACAAAGGACGCCACATACTCCCCTTGAATATACCCGCCATTTTGAACTTTTTGCGCTGTTCCAGTTTTTCCTGCCACTCTATATCCCGGTAGAAAGGCCCGACGCCCGGTACCATTCGTTACAACAGATTCCAGAACCTCACGTTCTAATTTTGAGGTATCCTCACTGATAATACGCCTGATTTCATCTTTTTTAAAGGGGGTAATGACTCTCCCGCTCGGTCCAACTATTTCCTTTACAAGTTGAGGTTTCATTAACGTCCCACCGTTCGCCACCGCAGAAACCGCAGCCAATAGTTGGATAGGGGTAACGTTATTTGTTTGACCGATGGACATGGTCGCTAAATCTAAGGCTGTAGCCTTTTTCTTATTTGCCAAAATGCCCTTTGCTTCACCAGACATCTCAATTCCCGTCTTCTGTCCAAATCCAAAATCTCGCAGATATTTATAAAACGTATCCATTCCAAGACGCTGTCCCATCTCGATAAAACCTGGATTACAGGAGTTTTCGGCCACTTCAGTAAAGCTTTGATCCCCATGCCCTCCTGCTTTCCAGCAGCGCACATTCTTTCCCAAGACTGTATAAGCGCCTTTATCGAAAAAATGCTCATTAAGCTTAATTTTCTTCTCCTCTATGGCCGCCGCCAAGGTAATAATCTTAAAGGTGGATCCCGGTTCATATCCATTCTGAATAGCAATATTCCGCCGCGTGCTGGGATCCGCTTCCTGATATCGATTAGGATCAAAGGTAGGTGCAGAAGCCAAGGCGAGCATTTCCCCTGTATTTGGATCCATCACCAAAATTGAGGCATTCTTAGGCACCTGCCCGTTCATATTGACTCCTTGACCCGTCATCAGCTTTTGCAACTCACGTTCAGCAAATGCTTGAATATTCTTATCAATGGTCAATCTCACTGTGTTTCCTTGTTTGGGAGCCAAGTACTGGTGTTCTGCCTGAGGCAGGGGAATTCCATTAGCTCCGAATTCTTGGAGAATACTACCGGGAATTCCTTTTAGCTCGGATTCCCTAGTTAACTCTATTCCTTCAAGGCCCTGACTGTCAATTCCTGCATATCCGATGATATGAGCCGCTAAAGTCCCATTGGGATAATATCGTTGGCTATCCTCCGTCGTTCCTATTCCAGGAAACTCTAACGCCCGAACCTGGGCCGCCACCTCTGGGCTAACCCGTTTTTGAACATATTCCAAAGCAGAACGTTTCGTAATACGTGCTTCAATCTCCTGGGCCGGCTTTCCGAGCAAAGGGGACAACGTCGCTGCCATTTCCTTGGCTCGACCAGACTGCCGAACCTCCGCCGGAACCGCGTATACTGTTTCCGTGCTGACGCTCATGGCTAGGACATTTCCCTCACGATCCTCGATATTTCCACGTTTAGGCGCCACTGGCACACCGCGGAAGTGAGAATCATCAGCCTTTTTACGCAAATCTGCTCCTTGACTAAGTTGAACAAAAGCCAATCGAACAATTAGCACAACTAAAAAAATACTAACACACAAAAAAAGAAAAGCGATTCGTTTACGCATGACGACATAAGGACTCACTAGCCCTCACCCCCACCTTTCCGGGGTCTCCGCGTACCCAAAGCGCCTTTCTCTTAACGTTGTGTTGAAGCAAAAAAGCTTGTAAATTTTTGTGAAAACTGTTTAAGTGCAGAGGGTTGAGCCTCTGCGGTTTGAGTTACGGCTTGGGTCAACGGAGCCCCCTCTTGATTTTTGGCCGCAGGCACGACACCTGCCATATACACTTTCCCCGTAGGTTTTTCCATACCCATGGATAGGGCTACACTTTCAATCCGTCCTACTGAACGAAGTTTATCAGCCTCCATTTGGAGAAGATCGTTCCTCGTTTGAATTGCGGCTATTTCAGTTTCTAGAGCTCGTATTTGAGCTCCTTGAACGACTGTCAGATGAATTGTTTCCGCTCCAATTGCACCCGTTAAACCAACGATGACTGCCAACGCCATAATACTTTTAATCTTAGAGTACCCTTTTCCTTTTCTCACGGGTTGAGGATTTCTCTTGGCATGTGTATGAGTTAAAGACTCCTGCCAATCAACTGTTTCCTGCGCCACTACCATGGGTATTCCTCCTCTTATTGCTTTAGACATTATATTTTTTCGGCCACCCGTAATTTTGCACTTCTTGATCTAGGATTCTGTTCAACCTCTTCTTGTGACGGTAGAATGGGTTTTCTGGTTAACACCTTAGCTATTGCTTTGGCGTTGCAACGACAAATCGGTAATTCCGATGGACATGTGCAGCGTCCAAGCCAGGATTTCATTCTCTCTTTGACAATTCGGTCTTCAAGGGAGTGAAAGGTAATCACTCCGACTCGTCCTCCATGATCTAAACAACCCATTGCTTGATCCATGACTCGATCTAGAACCCCTAATTCATCATTCACAACAATTCGAATAGCCTGGAAGGTTCGTTTGGCTGGATGAGGTCCATTTCGTCGAACCGCTGCCGGAACCGCAGCTTTAATTGCTTGTACCAGTTCCCCGGTAGTTTCCAAGGGATGATCCTGGCGAGCTTTTACGATAAATTGGGCAATACGTTTCGACCATTTCTCTTCTCCATAGTCCCAAATAAGCTGGGCTAAATCGTCTTCAGACCACGAATTTACAATTTCCCGGGCATCCAGC
Organism: Desulfosporosinus sp.; assembly: GCF_014237355.1. Lineage (NCBI taxonomy): Bacteria > Bacillati > Bacillota > Clostridia > Eubacteriales > Desulfitobacteriaceae > Desulfosporosinus > Desulfosporosinus sp. The sequence continues at coordinate 20,028 of NZ_JABZFS010000076.1, read as the reverse complement.
ACACCCGTAGGATCCATACGCATATCCAAAGGTGCGTCTTGCATATAACTAAACCCTCGTTCAGCTTCATCCAATTGAGGAGATGAGACTCCTAAATCGAAGATGATTCCATCGACGGGCAGTAAATCTAATTCTTTGAGTGTCTCCTTCAAGGATTCAAAGTTTCGATTAATTAAGATAACCCGTTCATCCTGTCCAAAAACTTCTTCTGCATGACGAATGGCTTGTCTATCCTGATCAAAACAAATCAATTTCCCTAAGGCATTAAGCTTTGATAAAATCCTTTGACTGTGACCTCCACCACCTAAGGTGCAATCCACATAGGTACCTGCGGGGTTCGTGACGACTGAATCCACCGTTTCTTCCAATAATACTGTTACATGATGAAACTCCAAGTTAAACCGTTCCTTTCTATATTCCAAGCTGGACCAGGGATTCTGCAGCGCTGGCATAAGCACTTTCTGCTTGTTGACTGTATTCTGTCCAAAGTGTCTGGCTCCAAATCTCGACGCGGCTTGACACTCCTACCAGAACCAAGTCTTTCTCTAATTGCGCATAATCACGCAAATTAGCTGGCAGTAGAATTCTTCCCTGCTTATCCAGTTCACATTCCGTTGCGCCAGAAAAAAAGAAACGGACAAATGCACGCACATCAGGTTGAGTAAACGGCAACTCACGAAGTTTCTGTTCTAAGGTGTTCCATTCTGCACGAGGGTAGACAAACAAACAGTGATCTAAGCCTTTGGTCACAATAAATTGTTTTCCTAAGGCTTCTCGGAATTTGGCAGGAATAATCAAGCGGCCTTTTCCATCAATCGTATGAATGTATTCCCCCATAAACATGCAGATCACCCCACCTCTGTGGTAATTCGCCCCACTTCACTCCACATTACTCCACTTATTCTACGCTAATGACCTTAATCCTGCAACCAACTCTTTTTTCTTAAAACAATATCTAAACAAAGGAAGAAGGTCCTACTCCTCTTACCCATTAGGCTTGTGACTAATTTTGTCGACTATACACTAATAACCACTGTTAAACGGCATCAAATCTTCATGATTATATTCAATAGTTGCAAAAACGACAATAAAAACGAATCGCCTCAAATCTATTAGAAAATACTGACAACTATTGTCGTTTTCTCTAACCATCTATCTAAGAAAAAAATTCCCAGGATTTTGAGCAAAAATAATCGCCGTTTAAGGTTTGATCCCTTAAACGGCGTTCGATCAAGTGATTCTTAGCTTCAGATGGAGTTTGCCTAAGAGGAATACTTACTCCATCTGAAGCTTAGAAGAACTTATCCAGGGACGTAGCAGCCGTTATCTCCCACTTATAGAAGATGGGAGTCTTACGGCTGGTAGTCATCGGATAAAACGACCTCACTATGAGACTATGCTAAATGAAGTGGTTTTCCCTCAATCCCATGTGCTGCCTCCATAATTGTTTCCGGCAAGGTTGGGTGGGCGTGGACCGTCCGTGCAATGTCCTCGGCTCTAAGCCCTTTTTGCACGGCAAGAACTAATTCTGATATTAAGGTACTCGCCTGTGGACCCATGATGCTGGCTCCTACGACAACCCCTTCAGCATCTGCCAAAATTTTAACCAGCCCAATGCTTTCTCCTAGGGCTAGGGCCTTACCATTAGCGGAAAACGGAAACTTACTCACACGATAATCCTTCCCTGAAGCCTTTAATTCCTGTTCAGTATACCCAACGGTGGCAATTTCAGGATGAGTGAATATTGCACTAGGTATTGCTTTATAACTCATCTCAACTGAACGGCCAGCAATATGTTCTACTGCGATGATCCCTTCTTCAGAAGCCACATGGGCCAACATAATACCTCCGACAACATCACCGATCGCATAAACATTGGGAAGGTTGGTCTGCATTTGAGAGTTCACTTTGATGACCCCTCTTTCCGTCTCTAAACCTAAACCTTCCACGTCGATCCCCTTCATACTAGGTCTCCGTCCAGTGGATAACAGGACTCGATCAGCCGGAATGTCCTTTAAACCTTTAGCATCTTCAACCTGAACGACGAGATTATCCCCTTCTTGCCGAATCTGTTTTACAGCAGTCTTGGTCAGAATATCGATCCCACTGCGTTTTAACAACGGAGTTAACCGCTTGGGAATTTCCTCATCAATGGTAGGCAATAACGTCGGGAGCATTTCCACCACACTAACCTTAACTCCAAAGGACTCGTATATCGAAGCAAATTCTAAGCCTATTACTCCGCCTCCGATAATAACTAGACGTTTTGGCAGATCTGTCCCTTCGAGAATCTCATCACTAGTCTCAACACCTGGAAGGTCAGCCCCCGGTATCGGGATACGTACAGGCACAGACCCTGTGGCCAGGACAACATTTTTAACGTTTAAATCTTCAACTCCATTTTCCGTCGTCACAGAAATCTGTCCAACTCTTTTAAACTCTCCCCAACCCTTTACAACACGTATATTCGCTGATTTCATTAGCTTCTCTACTCCGCCTACCAGCGAATTGACAATTTGATCTTTACGAGCAACCACAGCTCCATAATCCATTCGTTTGTCACCGGCGAACAAACCAAATTCTTCAGCACGCCCCATCTCACGCCATAAATCCGCACTCTTAACCAATGCCTTAGTAGGAATACACCCCCGGTTCAAACACGTACCACCTAAACGATCACCCTCAACCAGTACCACTGATAAGCCCAGTTGGGCAGCTCTTAATGCACAAACATATCCTCCAGGTCCTCCACCTAAAATACCAACCTGATAATCCACGTTACCACTCTCCTTCTGTACGATTCTCCAATATTCAACTTACCTTATCATTATCCCTGCTAGATTATCAAGGAATTATTGCAAGGCTAAAACCCCTATCAATATGTCCATCACTATCCCATCATATGCACCCGATTCTGAATAAGCCCTTTGTACTTGGGATACAAGAGGTCCTAACATCAGCACCGTCCTTACTAATAATACCATGGCCACTCCAGGGGCATGAAGCACGCACTAATAGGAAGCATGAGAACTATCCCATGCTTCCTAAACGCTTAATACCAGTGCAGAGTTCCTTACCGCCTCTGTCTAATGGATTTAACCGTAAAACTCCATTGTAGATACCCCTGGTATCAATAAGATTTGTCCCGGATAAATAAGATCTGGGTTGCGCAAGTTGTTCGCAAGAATAATAGCCTGCATCGTCGTGCCATAACGATTAGCGATTTTCCAAACGGAATCACCTTTTTTCACTACATAAACCTCAAGCTCAGGCTTCGGTGTAGGGAGAGGGGAAGGCATTGGACAATGATGTTCGTGGTGATGCTGCATAGGTGTTCCACAAGGTGAGCAAGGCCGTGGGCCATCAAGATCGAGGGTAGCATAACCAGGATCCATATCAACGTCTAGATTCACAAAGCCCCCAGGCGGATACATACCAGGTGCACAACCCATCATGCCTCCCGCCATTCCTGGCATACCGTGGTGCATACCATGCATGCCTTGCATTCTTTGCATGCCTTCCATACCCTGCATACCTTCCATACCCTGCATACCCTGCATACCTTGCATATCTTGCATATCTTGCATACCTTGCATACCTTGCATTCCTGCCATACCTTGCATTCCTGCCATACCTTGCATTCCTCCCATACCTTGCATTCCTCCCATTCCCGGAAACATACCAGAAGAAAGATTTGGATTATAAGCAACGGAACGTAAGTCCATATTAATTTCCTCCTTTAACAGTAGCAAGATTATCTTTGTTACGTTTTATTATTTTCTTGCCCTTAATTAATAACAATATATGGTTCTCAATCCATAATGTGTATGTACTTAAAAATAATTTGATTCTGTTTTAAATTAATGAGTTTACCTTAATAAACCTTGTACTTTAATGAATAGAACCAGTCTATAATTTAGAAAACTTGGCTAACACAAAGCCTTTAGGCGCTGTAGCCATGGACGACCAATTCAAAAAAAGAACTGGCCTTTTAGACCAGCTCTTATCAACTAAATATAATATTATGTGTAATTATCCTTTACAAACTGTAAGGTTCTTCTACACAGCAGCAATAGCCTTGTTTAATTTTGCAACGAGTTCATCAGGATTTTGTCCATGGGTTAAAGCGGCACCTTCTACACTTTCCATAGTAGAAGAAGGACATCCTAAACAATGCATCCCAAGTTCTAAGAAAACTTGAACCGTTTGAGGATACTGCTTCAAGGCTTGGCCCACAGTCATCTCTTTTGTGATCATAAAATTACCCCCTCGTAATTCTCAGTAAAATACTGGGTATTATTATAGAGCATAATTGCCTGTTAGGCAAACCAGATAACCGAGGTCCGAGGTCCGAGGTACGAAGTCCGAACTCTAGGTTAGAATAATTGCATGGACGGTGCACATGAAATGTGCCGCCTTCCCTAAACTTCTTTCCTAGACCCTAGCCCAGGACGCAGTGTCACACGAGCGCGAGGTCTTTACGTAAGCAGCTAAGCAAAACTTCCGTTTGGAAAGCTAGGAGGGAAGCTATCGAACCGTCCCTATGCTTCCACAAACTTGCATGGACGTTGCACATGAAATGTGCCGTCTTCCCTAAACTTCGTCCTGGACCCTAGACCGGGACGCAGTGTCACACGAGCGCGAGGTCTTTACGTAAGCAGCTAAGCAAACTTCCGTTCAAGCGACCCCAGACCGGGGTAGTGTACAGGGTCCCCTCCCGCCATCCTGCAAGAAGGCTAATCCGTGCGAAGACAGTGTCTTCGGGCTCCGGGGACACTTGGCCATCCATGGCCTGCGGATGTACACTACCACCAATGCGCCATGGACGGCGCTTTTGGTACGATAGTCTCCAGTGGAGATTATCGCCGTAGGCGGGTTCTTCAAAATAAATTCTATCGCCGGAGGATGAACCCCGCTCCCCAAAGCCAAGAGCTTGAACGGTTAGTTTGCTCTGCGTCGTAAGCACCGAGCGCTGTGTGACACAAGTCCCCCACAAGTCCCCTACACAAGTCCTCTCATCCCACCCAAAAGCCTATAAATATGCTCCGACAATTCCTTTTCAAGAGTACCAGTTCCACAACTTGGTGTTAACATGCTTTGTTGGCGAAGAAGATCCTCATCAATTCCACGTTTAACGAGCTCCTTAATGTTGTTTTCCAAGCGCTGAACTAAACTTGGAGCAGTTTCTTCCCAGGCGACAGGATTGGTAGGAACAATACCCCATGAGATAATGCCTCCCCGATTTAAAAACCCTTTAAGGGGCTCAGCAAGAGCCATCATGCTCTGAAAATAATCATATGCATCAAAATTGACAACTTGAACCTTAGAGTCAAAAAGAAGGCTCCAATCCATGCCTGCACAGACATGCGCCCCTGGAATCCCCCCTTGGCGGATAATTCCTTCAAAAATTGTGTCGAGATCTTGGATCAGCTGCTCCCGCTTTAAGGTCACATGGGTTGAAGCACCAAAACCATAAAGTGCAGGGTCATCAACAGTCATTAACACAGGCAAACCAAAGGTTCGGAGCCGTTTTGTCTGCCATTCAGCATGCAAGGCAAGGGCTTTAAGCAACATGTCCCGAAGGGTATCATCATAATAACTAGATCGTCTGTTTTTATCCGTAATTTGCATTCCCACCGTTAATGGGCCGCTGAGCTGTCCTTTAAGCAGCAAAGCATCCCGAGTCCCGAAACCCTCAAGATCACGATAGAAGGCTTCGAATCCTTCCCCGCCTTGCGGACTGAAGCCAAAACGTTCCAGAGCTCGTTCATTTCCCTCAATAGCCTCTAAATAAAGGGAATAAAATTCAGTCATTCTTTCAACCCAATCCGTAGTTTCCATTTGAAACTTGGGATTTTCGAAATCTTCGATGATGCCGGTTTCAATCAAAACATTTAAGTATTGCCCAACAAATGAACTCTCTGGTCCTGCTTTAGGAAGCTGAGGCCAATGGGGTGCTTGGGGAGCACTCTCCCAAATCAGTTTTAAAGCTTCATCGCCACTAGTTTGAGGAACACTGCCGACTCCTGTTGCTAGAAAATGGGGTCTAAAGTTTTCGTTTTTCATATTCATACCATCCAATCTGAATTAATTATCCTACTAAACTCACTTTAGGTAAACAGATTTAGAAATTGAGTGTGCCACATGGTCCTCAATTGATCGAGGATCGGTTCAACTAGTGGTAACAACCAATTCCAAAGGAAAATCCAATCTGCCAGGTAGAAAAAAGCCCCTACTGATAATGATGCAATAATGACTCCTGGTACCCAGAGGAATGGATGGTAGCGACCCTTAATGCGGTGGATATCATGAATACGTATCGGCAGAAATAACGATAGCAAAAGGATATAACCAATAACAGGTCCATAATAGGGAACCCCCCAAGGTAATAAAGCCCAGCTAATTGCTACAAATATCGCCCAGCGATAACGCCTTTCCAGCCAATATATTAGTCCTATTTCATGAGGTACATCTGGCAAATGAGGTGCAGCTACACCAACTTGAAGCAATCTCATAAGCATAAATAGCCCTACAAAGGTCGCCCAGATCAACCAAGGAGATTGGGCCTGTAACAACTCAATTCTAGGCCATAAATGCGAAAACCAAGGATTAATATGAATGGGAATTCGAAACAAGCCAGAAGTGACGAGACCTGCTAGCATACAGATACGCGCAAATACAAACAATCCATTCCAGAGCCAAGCGTTGCGCAAACGGCGTTTCGGCTTTGTATCAAAAATCTCCTTATAGCGCCAAGTTACTGATCGTATATTCATCCAGCCTAAGAAAAGCATTATTACGGCTAAAACTCCCGCGAAAATGTGTTCCTTTTCCCAACGAACATCGATGATTGGAGGAGTACTGACTGTCACCTCTCCCCATTCTTCTTGGATTGCCGTGCCTTGAACAACAATGGATTGCTCTTTCGAGAGTCCTGTAAGACTATTAGTATTTAATGTGAGAGCAAAGGCCAAATTCGGGTGAACTTCATTTTGAGCCTGTTGAAAATACGTCTGAGCCAAGCCATCAGAGGCCAGACCTTTTCCAACCGTCCAAGCCCAGAGAGAAGGATGAAGCATCTTCTCTGAGATTAGGTTTCGAAAATCATCCGGTTGTGGTAGACGCTGAGAAGGGATTAACTCAACGGGTAGTTCAACCCATAAACCTATTCCTACTTTGTCAGCAGCCTGTAACCAAAGTTCATCTGGGAGCTGCCCAATGAAATAAATAAGGTTGGTTCCCTTTTGTCGTTCAGATTTTAACCAGGCTTCTAAATCTCCAGTATTTCTTAGTTTATATTCCTCCTGAGGAGTTAAAGCCTCCCCAATAATCGGGATTATTTGATCATTTAAAACCCACTTCCCTGATTCAAGGGAGATGGTACGGAGACCTAAGGGCAAAGACAAATCATCCATATCACCTTTATTGTTCGAAACGATTAAGCGTAACTGATAGAGATATGGATCTTCCATTGTCCAACGCCGAGCTTCTGGTATTGTAAAGCTTAAGGTCACAGCTTGGCGATCCGCACTTTCCTCGGGAGGTATAGTAAGGGTTTGCTCGGCTAGACCTGCCGAGCCATCTGAGATCACACCGTAAACCGTCCAAGGTCCTTCCTGTAAAAAACCTCTATGCAACAAATCAGTCTTTACTGTTATCTGAGCAGTGGTCCCTATCCAATCAACCTTCACCTGCGGTCGCATAATGGTCGTTTCTACGACGGCTTCCAAACGGATATCACCCTTGATATACCCGGACTTTGGCCAAGCGGACCCTAAGAACGAAGCTCGCTGCCCTTCACCTCCCGTGAGCTCAACTAAAAGAATATTATCCTCCCCATAGCGAAATGCCTTTGGCAAAATCTCTAATTCATTCGCCCCGCCGCTTCCTTCAAATTCTCCTATTTTCTGGGTGTTAGAGATTCCATTTAAGTAAACGTTAGCATGCCCTTGAACACCGTTAAATGTCAGCACCATGGTCCTGGAACTCCACTCTCCAGGGATTAGCAATCGTTTAGTTACCACTGAAAATCTCGAACTTGAAGGAAGAACTAATGAACTTCCTCTCGTTAGGAAGGATTGATTGTTATTTCCTTGGGAACGTTCAGATTCCGTAGTCCAAGCCTGGCGCAGTGACGTAAACTGATTCCAACTCCCGTTTAAATTCTGAGTAAAACGGGTTGAGCTTATACCACTTTGCCCTGCATATAAAGACTCTCCTTCAGGACTCCTCCAATTCCACCAAAGACTTCCTATTGCTAATGCCCATAAGGCCATAAAAATCATGAAGCGACGATTGAACATATAATTGCGCTCCCCTTCATTAATACAGTTAGTAATCTTTTATTGATAATTGAGGTATTCGTGAAAGATTATTAAAACCCTTGCACATAATAAAAAAAACCCACTTAAGTAAACCTAGTTCCTAAAGGACCAAGTTTTTTAAATGGGTTTAACGTAATTTTACTAACATTTTAATTTTAGCTAAACAAGTTACCCTAATTTAATTTTTCATCCTTACGGCACTCTGGGCAAATACCATAAAACTCCATACGATGCCCTAGAATTAGAAAACCGGATTTTTCCATAACCTCTTGTTCCATTTCAATAAGGGGACCATGGAAATCTGCTACCTTACCACACTTTGAGCATACAATATGGTAATGGTTATTTGGGTTACCGTCAAAACGACTCGCCATATCCCCATAGGACAACTCCAGAAGATGTCCATGCTCTTTAAGCATGTTTAATGTATTATAAATTGTCCCTAGACTAACCCCTGGAAACTTTGCCTTAACGTGATGATAAATTTCATCAGCCGTAGGATGAGAGCGAGTTTCGAGAAGAAATTCTAAAATTGCTTGCCTCTGGGGTGTAAAACGAACACCTTTATCTTTTAATTGTTTAAGGATCCCAATTGCATTCATGTGCTGTATCCTCATTTCCTAGTGTTTGAAATTATTTTTAATTAGATTTTAAGTCAATCTAGTAAATTTGTCAACGTCTTAATAATTTACCCTTATAAGAATTGAAAAAAAGATCCTTCGCCATGCTCAGGATGACACTGTACTATGTCATACTGAACGCAGTGAAGTATCTTGACCCAATACTCTTTTTTAATTCCTCAGTGGTACATCCTAAGCTGCATGGAAGTCTGATACGTTAAAGAAAACCCGGCTTCACCGAGCCTTAGCGAAAGCGAAACCGTTGGTTGCACCGGCGAGTGGGCGAGCCTCGGAATGCTGCGGTGACACGAAGACACTGTCTTCGCACGGATTACCCTTCTCGCAGACACTGTCTTCGCACGAATTAGCTTTCCTGCAGGATGTGGGCGATGCTACCCGACCCAAAGGACCTATTTTCATTCATCAGTGGTGCCGCAAAGCGGCATGGGGGTCTGATAAGTATTAAAAAGGAGAGTTATGATTAACTCTCCCTTTTCTGTAGCTTTGTTTGCTTAATAATACTTAAATACTTACGCTGGGTTTGGTGCTTCAACTGGACAAACGGTAGCGCATGAACCGCAATCGATACAAAGTTCTGCATCAATTACGAATTGTCCGTCGCCTTCACTAATTGCAGATACTGTGCATTCTCCTTCACAAGCACCACAACTAATGCATTCTGAATTAATAACGTATGCCATGACAAAAACATCCCCTTTTCTCCGAACTTCTTCGAAATCAATATACCAAAGCCACGGAAAAAAGGCAAGCTAAAAAAATTAGCATTTCCAATTACATAAAGAAAACTTGGCTGGCGCCAAGCCTTCGGCGAAGGCGGCAGCCTTAGTTGCACTTATGCTTAGAAAGTATATAACGTAAGTTTATACTTTCTGGAAGTAAAAGAAACTATCCATTGTTTAAAGATCTCTTCCTGGCCTATAAGGCACTTGATATAGTCGGCGCATACAATGGGAACAATATGGCAGTACACGATTACTTACATGATTCCTGCGAAATAGAATATGTCCTAAGTCTTCATGTTCAAAACCACAAGCTCTGCATTTTTCCAGCATTACAATTAACCCCCTCACAATCTTTGTGTGTTTCTGTACAAATACTTCAGTTATAGTATGCTCTTTTTTTCTAAAAAATAAACAAGCAATTCCCCTAGAATTGCTTGTTTAAAATCTGGGATAAGTGACCAAGGGTATAGCATTCATACATCTGGCAGAATGGAAGAAACGCTTTTACATAAGGAGTCTCTGACCAACGACGTTCTGGAAGAGTATTAAGCCATAGTACCTGACGGACATGTCGTTGAACCTCACCCAGCAAAGTTGCTGCTTTGTCCCCTTCGAGAGTTTGTGCATCACTGACAATAAGGAGTAAGGTTTGCTTATTAAATGTATCAGGATACTTTTTTTGCAGTGTTTCTAAGGCACTAGCAAGGTTGGTTCCGCCTCCCCATTCTTTCCCCGATATAGAGAGGGCTTCCTTAACCATAACCTCAAAGGTCTGCCCTTTACGGAACTTTCCGGTCAAAGGAATCAGTGCTTCACCGAAGGCGAAGGTTTTTATTCCACTTACTACACTCGAAAGTCCATAGACGAATTGCCAGATAAACTCTGTATATTTGAGCATTGAACCCGATATATCACAAAGCAATACAATCCTCGGCCTGCCTTTGCGGCGACTGCGATAGCTTCGATCGACAAGCACTCCGCCATAGCGTAAATTTTTCCGTAAAGTAGAGCGCATATCCAAGCCACCACGCCTGCGGGCCGCCCTATAACGACGAGTCACCTGACTTGCCAGGCGTTGACTAAGACGGCGAATTAAGCGAATAACCTCTGGCCACTCTTCAGGAGAAATCTTCTTCAAATCCCGACTTAAGACCTCTACCTCCCGGTCACGCAACGCGCGTTCCACTTCAGAGAGAACTCCATCCGAAGACCCTGGGGAAAGAATTGGATCATCTTCATTTAATTTCTTACGCCAATATTCCAAAGATCCGCGGAGAACCCGTTCTACCATGGGCTGATAGGTATGATCCACCGGAACCCCGCTTCGTGTACCCTTTGAAGACTTCTCCAGAAAGTCCCGTAAACGTTGTTTGTCTTTCTCAGGCAAATTAGCGTAAACAGCCCTTTGGTCATCACTAATCTCTAATTCATTATCTTGAAAGCGCAGATCTTGGTAGGTCTTCTCGATTTGTTCATTCCATTGGCTTGTTTTATGGGCCGCTTCCTTCTGCCAAGCCTCTTTTTGTTCTAAAGAGGCAAAGTAAGCTCGAAAGGCCTCTTGGAAAGCAGATATATGCTGGACATTTTTAACCAATGTCGCTTGCAGAACAGCCTCTACTTTTTCCCGATCGACTAAACCAATTAGAGCTAAACCTTCAGTTGCATCTGAAATTTCAGAAGGGCTAATTTTAAGTCCCACTGTTCTTAACAACTGGGCAAATTCTACTAAGTATCGATCTAATTCACTGGCTCGATGACTGTCATAGTTGTTACCCATGGACATGCCTTTCACCCTGTGCCAATTTACTAGATTCAAAAATGAGACGCTCCGCTCCCATCTCACGATAGAAAAGCTCAACATCCTCCTGACTCTTAAGCAACAATGTCAATGTTGCCTCAACCCAAGCCGGATCGAGACCCGTCTTGCCCATTACGAGCAACGCCTTAGCCCAATCCATTGTTTCAGATACAGAGGGAATTTTATTTAGTGAGAGTCGTTCTCGCAGCACATTAACAGCCCTAGCCACTTCTAAGGCTAATCGCTCCGGCAAATCAGGAACTTTGGCCCTCAGGATTCTAACTTCCTTATTTATAGAAGGCGGCTCCACATGAAGGAAGATACACCGTCGCTTCAGCCCATCTGAAAGTTCTCGTTCTCCATTGGAGGTTAAGACCACCATCGGTCGTTCCTTAGCCTTAATCGTTCCCATCTCGGGGATCGTTACTTGGAACTCCCCTAAAAGTTCAAAGAGGAATGCCTCAAACTCAGAATCTGTTTTATCAATTTCATCAATAAGAAGGACGGTTCTCTTCTCACTTAAAAGTGCTTGTAGTAAAGGTCGAGGCAGTAGATAGTCCGTGGAGAAAAGGTCGGCTTCTTGAAGATGCTCACGTCCCATCTGTATCTTCAAGAGTTGACGCTGATAATTCCATTCGTAAAGGGATTTTGTCTCATCTAGGCCTTCATAGCATTGTAAGCGAATCAAAGGAGCATCCAGAACTTGACTTAACACTTTAGCAATTTCCGTCTTACCCACTCCGGCTGGCCCAGAGACTAATAGTGGTTTACCTAGCTCCGTGGCTAAAAAAGCTGTCAGCGCGATTCGATCATCCCGTTCAGTTATGTACCCGATGGCTTCTAACTCTCTCTCAAATTGATCCAGATTCCTGCGGTTTGTCATCTTTACCCACCCCCCGACTCGAGATTCGATGTTCGATATTCGTGGTTCGAATATACCACTCAAGCATAGTTATTCGATATCAAACGACTATTTAACCATGGACTCTAGTGAAATAACCACAGTACTTCTGAACATTAATAATCCCAAAAAAATTACTGGTAATATAACTAATATTATTATAAATATTCAGAAAAAATAGTGCCCAAGAACACTATCTGTGTGTGAGATAAAACACACTCATTGGAATGTACGAAGGGCAGTCCTTATCTCCATTCCTGACGAGCTCGAGAGGGATTCAGCCTTTCAGACCTTCGGCAATCAAACTTCGACTACGAACCTTTGATCACACGTTCATAAACCAATTCATAACTTCTTACGGCTCGATCAACTGGAAATGATTCTCTGGCCCAGTTCGCTGCTTGTTCAGAAAAAGCCTTATATCTTAAAGGATCCGTCAGCAGCTTAAGAGCTGCCTCACTCATCCCTTGGATATCTCCGACCTCTGCCAGATAACCAGTTTCTTCATGCTGAACAACTTCTGGTAATCCCCCAACCCGACTGGCAACCACCGGAACCCCGCAGGCCATTGCCTCCAAGGCTACGAGACCAAAGCTTTCTTGTGCTGAAGGAAGCAGGAAAATATCGGCCATCTGTAAAATATCCTGAACACTTTCCTGTTTCCCTAGAAACTGGACTTTTCTCTCAAGCCCTAATTTAACAACTTCTCGTTCTACCCTAGCCATCTCTGGCCCATCACCAACGAGTAGAAGGCGACTAGGAACCACTTTTTCTACTAATGCAAAGATTTTAACCACATCGACAACCCTTTTTACTTCCCGGAAATTCGAAATATGGGTAAGGATCTTTTCTCCGCAAGGAGCAAAATGTTCCCTGCATTTTGCATTTATTAGATCTCTCGATGAATAGATCTTAGGATCTATGAAATTTGGAATAACCTCAATCTCTTGATCCAGCAACCCAAAAGTCTCTATAGTTTCCTTTGCCAGGGCGTGGGAAACTGCTGTGATACCATCGCTAACCCGCAGTGCTAAACAAGTTAACTGCTTAAATTCTTCGAAAGTGCCCACTAAGGTGACATCTGTACCATGTAAGGTCGTCACCAACGGAACTTGCTTTGTCATCATTTGTTTGGCCAAATAGGCACTAATACTGTGTGGAATAGCGTAATGGGCATGAATTACATCCAGCCCCGCATAATTAGCCACCTCCACAATCTTATTGGCCAGCAACAAGGTGTAGGGAGGATATTTAAACACTGGATAGCTAACATCGGATACTTCATGATAAAACAGCCTCTCATGAAACCGACGTAAGCGAAAAGGGCGAGCCGAGGAAATAAAATGAACTTCATGTCCTCGTTCCCCGAGGGCATACCCTAGCTCAGTTGCGACAACACCGCTCCCACCATAGCTCGGGTAACAAACCATTCCGATCTTCACCAATTGCACCTCTTTTAATTAACATGCTCCTCTGGTCAGTGATGGCCAAGGTGCTCAATTTTGAATATCAGGGATTCGTTTCTTCAAATCCTATGGGCATTGCGTCTTGTATGGCTTCTCCGATAATCTTTTGAATATCATTCACCATACAAGACACTTCAAACTCGGCTTCTAAGTATTCCCTTGCCGTGGGATTAATGCTTACAAGACTGTATAAACGTTCTAATTCTTGCTGCTTTTCTTCACTGATCTCTTGCTCTAACATTTGAGCCTCACGGATCTCCCATTGTTTCAATTGAAATTCGCGAACCATCTTATGATTATTAGCGTCGCTCATTACCTTTTCTTTTGACTTAAGAAACTGCTTGAATTGAAGCGATTCCTTTAGCGTACGAGCAAGTTCATGAGCTAAATCTGTCGTCGACATATTGTCCCTCTCCTCTATCTCCATCTCTATCTCTATCCACCGATCTATAACATCTCTTAATCTAACCATTATTCATTATATAGAATTATATTGTCTCAGACAAATCTTTGCGACGACGGACGCTGGCCAAGGATGGCCAAGTGTCCCTGTAGCCCACCACACGAAAACACTGTTTTCGCACGGATTATTCTTCTTGCAGACACTGTCTTCCACGGATTACTCTTCTTGCAGGACGGCGAGAAGGGACCGCAGTCCAAAACTTGAACAAGTATGTTCGAGTCAATTATTTCTGAGCTTTCTTAACAATCTCCTCCAATAAATCGAAGGCCTCTAAACGACTAAAGGACAATAAATCCGTCCACTGGTCTCGAGAAATGTTCCATGGGCAATGAACAGCCACTCGACTAGCAAACCCTAAGGGACTGCCACCATACATTTTTTCTAGCCGACGTTGAGCAAGACTTATTAAGCCAGGCGCATGGGCATTACACGAAATTGGTTCCAGGCATAACACCGGCTCACTGTCATAGGTTACCTGCAAACTGAATCTGGCAAGCTGTCTAACACCTACTTTCTCACGACAAATAGGCTCTTCTAAAGGGACAGGGTCTGGTTGGATAACTCCGCCCAATTTCCGCCAAAAGCTCTTCTCAGAGGAACTAGCATTGGAAATACACACCCCCAAAGCACCCATTTGCAAGGCAAAACGAACGACAAAACGAGCAAAATCGCATTCCACATTTCCCTTTAAGGATAATCCATCTATAATTACAAGCCGCTCAGCGCTGCTTAAAGTAAGGTCTCCGATTCCCGCTTCCCCTAACTGAACCACATTATATCCTGGCAACATTTGAATCTGTGGATTCGACCCAGTTCCTTTCTCAGTTAGAAAGGCCCCTAGGGCAAGTGCCCAATCCTCAAGACCATCCTCATTCCACTCTGAATGAGGAGAAAGTGCAATTTCAATCCAAGGCATAGTCTCGTCTCCTTCACAAACTGGCTCACCTATGATTAGTGTTTCACCAGAATGTAAAGTCTATCCCCCAGATTTATTGCAATCGTTTTAAGAGCGCCCAACGCCGTTCCACAAAGTCATAGAATAACAACCAGATAATTTCGAAATCAGAAGGAGGCACAACAATACTTGAGGCGTAAATCTGGAAATTACATATATGAAATAGCGGGGAGACCACCCTAATTAAGAGGGCTAAAGGGTACTGATGATTATATCCTTTAGCCTTCTCGCTCTTTTGTTGCAACAAAGCATTTAGACGTCGAACATATCCCTCAATATATTCGGAATCCGGAGGGTGATCCACTTCTTCATGAGAGCGACCAAATACATAACGAGCTTCCTCTGAATCGTAAAAAAGGTGGGTTACTTCGACACCTAAGCGTGTACCATCCTCTTGATTTTCGATTACAATATCAGGCCGATCATCATGGGTGACAATTTTATAGCGCTTTCCCTGTTGAGAATTTAATATTTCGACTAAAGCCTGAGCCGCACTTTCTTCAATGATCCACTTCTCATCAAGAAAATCTTCCAAAAGTGTGTCCCCCCTAATCTAGAGTATAACTAACTTTATCGAGTCTGCTAAACCCGACAACGGATTGAACTCCAATCTCACGCAACATCTGACTCGCTTCCTCTAGATCCCGTCCAACATTTTCCGCAGAGTGGGCGTCCGAGCCTAGTGTAAATTCAATACCCCGCCGCTGAATTTCCTCCATCAGACGTTGCTCTGGATAAAATTCTCGAACGGGTTTGTACCGGCCATTTGTATTAACTTCCAGCACCAGACCCCGCTCTTCAACCGCAGTTAACGCCTCATCCGCTAAAGTTAAGATATCCCTCCTAGGTCGCACACCAAAGACTTTAATAAGATCTAAGTGGCCAATGGTTGTAAATAGCCCACTTTTAGCGGCCAGAGTCACAACCTCAAAATATCTGGCATAAAACTCGTCTGCATCTTTTTTGTGATGCATATGTTCTTCTTCCGGGATATCGAAAATCCAGCCGTCAAACTCATGGACAGATCCTAAGACAAAATCAAAAGGAAATTGATGGAGCAAGTTTTTGATTCTGTCTTCTTCATGAGGACGATATTCAGCCTCGAATCCAATCCGCACAGCTAAATTCGGATAATCCTTAGCTACTTCACGGATTAATGGAAAGTTCATTTGATCCCAATAATAATCATGATCTGCAAACCCAATTTCTTTTAATCCTCGACGTGTGGCTTCGTCTAAAAACGCCCGAATGGTTTCCCGGTTAGCCTCCCGATCCTTATGCCCGAGAAGGTGAACATGTAAATCCAACATCTCTAAAAGGTTCCTCCCCTATTTCTAAAGACTTTGCACCCCGGTTCTTAATACTAAATATGGGTGTGTATCCAGGTCAGACAGCGCCGTCTTTGTAGTTGATGCTGCCAAATCCGCGAAAAAGTTGCCCGTTAGTTTAACATCCGTTTTGCCCACGATTTGGCCCTTCATAATTCGCAAACTATGAGGCGCACTAAGTGAATACGAACCTGAAACGGAATCCTGAGTATGTAAACCGAGCACTGATAAAATAAGAACTCCATCTTCCACTCCCTCTAAGGCCTTAACCCAAGGAACCTCCGCTCGGTGCTTAAGATACAGTCCTGCCGTCCCTTGCGGAACAGCCGTGGGTTTTGCACCCCAGCGTACAGCATCTTTAACTTTGAGAAAGGGAGTCTTTAGTTGTCCGTCCTGTACTAAAATCGTTTGATTAGCGGGGACCCCTTCAGGTGTAACTAGATAGGAACCCAGCTCTAACGGGCGGAGCGGATCAATCGCCAGGGTTAATTCTTCGTGAAATACTTGCTTTTGTTCTTGAAAACTCTCCTTCGAGAAAGCTCCTTGCCCTTCAATCACTCGATCACCTGAAAAGTTCGGAAGTACAAACTGCCTTAGCATGTCTTCCGTCATAGATGGCGCCAAAATCACTTGGGTCTGGGGTCCAACAGGGGGTGCATCCTTTTGCATCCACGTATATTGATTCACCGTCTGAGCCCATAACTCCTCCTGCTCCATTGGCTGAATTAAGCGACGCTTAGCGAATCCCCCCCCAATTAAACTGTCAAAGGAAAACCACGACACAAATTGGGATTGCTGGTAGGTAACAGCAAGTCCCGTTGAGGTTCGAACATGCCGATAACCCCAAGCCGCTTGGATACTTCCCTGCATTTTCGCCTTTGAAGGTTTATCACTTAACCATCGATCGACCTGATTAAATAAAATCTTGTCATCACCGGAAATAATCTTTTGAACAGCCCGGTCCTCTACCGCTACAAGGGGTAAGGATTCCGGAGCTGGGATATGTACAGCATCCGGGTCTTCATAAGATGCCTGCCGCCATTGTTCTAAGGCTTTAAGCCAATACTCGGATTCCCTTGAAAAGGGAAGCTGAACCATAGCTTGACTGCACGTTCCATCCCCCCATACTAGAAAAACATCCCCACTCTCACCCTGACGATAACTTGGAGGGGTATAAACACTGCCTGGGGAATTATCTTTTATTCCTAAGGCTACTACTTCTGATTCATGAACCACGATTCTCCAAGCTGAGAGCCTGAGATCTTCCCGCTTCGGTGCCCGCTGGAATTGGTGAAGAAGATCCTCTAATTGTACAATGAGTTTCACGCCTGTTCACCCCCTAAACTTACTTGTTGATCCGCATCCATGAGCAGATAGCGATGGCTTCCGCCGCTAGAGGCTACAGATTGTCCACCCTTTCCGCAGGAACCAATAGCATCATAACATCCTTCACCTAACCCTCCGCGAATTGCCTCTAAGGCAGAAAGAATTTTTCCGCTAAAAATTGAGGGCTGGTAAATAGGCAAGTCAGGCTCAGCAACATCGATAATCCCGTCACATTGAAAGACAAAATCCCCTGTTTTAGGATTTACTTGACCGCCTCGATACCCTAAGAGAAGTAAATTCTTCTCTCCCTCACGCAGCTCTCCATGTTCTAAAAGAGTTTCCCTTACTGCTTTCACTTCATCCATCAAATGCTCCCCAGGGGTTAAAGGAAGCATTCGCTCAACCAGTAAGCGGATATTGCTCATGCGAGGCAAAGGAATATGCCCATAACTCTCCGCACGCCCAGCTCCGGTGATAGGCATTCCTGCTTCTTCAGCCGAAAAGATATCCCCTAGCCCGGCTTCCAATAGTCCATTCCGCACGATGGTCACGGTCTGTCTGGGGAGACCATTAGCTGAAAAAGGTTGATTAGCCCAGTCCCCAACAAGGGGTCCATCAATAATATCGACACCTGGCCTTGCTACACGCAGTCCCTGACGCAGTTTACCTTTTTCCCCAAGGACAGATTCATTCATATGATCGGATTCTACAGCATGTCCGAAGGCCTCATGGGCCAGCCCCTTTGCCAACCCATAATCAATAATCAACGGATAATGACCCCTCGGCAACTGTGGCGCACTGCATACAGCCCTTGCAAATTCTGCTCGGTCCATGGCCTTTTTCTCAAGAACATGGTCCTCTAACTCTTCAAAAAGCAGGGTGGCATCCATTCCACTCCGGTGAATCAGGGTACTTTGAGCCTTACCCTGATTGCGCACCGTCCCTTGATGCATCAACACCGCCCGTGGAATGACAAAAGACACCAGGGTTCCATCTGACCGTCCGATACACCATACCTCTTCAATTTGACGATAACTAGATTGCCAAGCTCCCTCTGGGAAAGCGCTCCTCAAACGGGCATGTAGGTTCATCACCATCTCTTCGAGCTTGACCAAAGGAACTTCCTCAAACCCTTTTTGGGCAGAATTCGCTACCTCCTCCTCAACCCGAGGGGCCTCCCAAATCGTCCGATTTGGTTTTGACCCAATTTCTTCATTTCTGCGGGCCAACTGTAGCGCTTTTTCCACGAGTTTACGACCGATCCCTTCTTCTAAAACATCTGATGTAGCAAAGCCTGAGGCCCCTTTTTCAGTAAAAGCCTGAACCCCAAATCCGCTATCTTCTCCTGTCGATACCCTTTCAAACCGTCCGTTACTTAGCCGCATACTCCACTCTCGGCGGGACTGGGCCCGCACAATAAAGTAACCTTCAAGTCCCTTAGCCTCTGCCAAAACGGATTCAACCAATGCCTTGATTTCTTTTTGCTCCAAAAGTGAAACCTCCTATATAAAACAGCTGGTATAATTATGCTTAAAAACCAGCTTTACTACTCATCATGGATATTATACCACGGAGAGAATAAACTCGCTTACCGTCATAAACTTGTTTGCCGTCATCCTGAGCGATAGCGAAGGATCTGGATCCTTCAGTCGTACCTCCTTCAGGATGACACAGTTGCTTAAGTTGCTTTCGTAGCAATGACATACGGCTTGGGTTGATTTAAAAGCAATGACACAGCGAACCTCGAACTTCGAACCTCAAACTTCGAATCTCGATCTTTGCCAACCCCTCTGAATGCTAGGGAAAAAATATATCCCAAGGCTTGTATAATTAGTAAAGCCTCGGGATATGATTTAATTAGTCTCACTTTTTAATTTTTATCCCCACTCCTCTCTTTTACTTCACTTGCGACAGTTTCTACGTCGCAAGCTTTTTTTGTGTGAGCAATCAATCCAAACTCTTGACCAGCAGTTTGCGTTCCTCTGCAAATCCGAAATTCTCATAGAGCTTCAGCGCTTTCACATTGTGGCTGCTAACTGCAAGGCCTAGGTAAGCAATTCCATGTTTGCGACAATAGTCTTCTGCAGCATCAAGCAGCACCCTA